>JAEEHP010000280.1 GCA_016280855.1 Bacteroidaceae bacterium | reverse complement strand
TTGCTCTCTGCCTCATCGTGCAGCAGCGTCATGGCCAGTCGGTACATCTCGCGGTAGTGACTGCGGAACAACGTTTCGAGTGCTTCTTTGTCTATCATACACCTTAATAACACATGAATTGCGATTTACTAAACCCTCGCGACCGAAAAAGATTCCTTTCTCGCTGCAAAAGTACGATTTTATCTCCATAAATATGTAGTTTTAACTAAAAAACTCCACCGCGTCTCACGACGTGGCATCAAAGAAAAAGACTGAGTGTCTTTTTCAAAGATGACTTCCCAGCGCTCTGAGAATGCAAGGCAAGATGATCTTAACCGTAGCAGTCGAGGTATAAGCGCGTGAGTAATCGGAGTTAAAGCCTATGGAGATTGACCTAGCTTCCACTATTTGAGTAAAATTACAGGTCAAAAAGCTGATATTACAATGATTATAAAAGTGGAGGATGTTCGTATAGCCTCCACTTTGCTTCCACTCAATCTTTCCGTTCGGCCTTTGCTCGCTCCATAGTTGGAGAACTACTTTATTGAAATCAAGTAATCTCTATTTATTTCTTTTTCGGGTTCTTGTTGAAGTGCCAGACGGCGTGGAGCATAAGGTAATGGGGGAGGGAGCGATAGGTGGTGATGGTGCGACCCTGGGCGTTGATGACGTAGTCGGTAGGTGAAAGCTGGTGGAGGAGGTCGAAGCCTTCGAGGCGGAGGATGAGTTTGCCGTTCATGAAGGGCTGGCTGATGGAGGCGTTGAGCACGAAGTCATCGGTATTCAGCGCAGCGCTGCCATAGCCACGACGGCTGTACATGGTGGCATCGGCGGCGAGAGTCATGCCTCCGACCATCTTGCCGGCGAGAGCGGGGGTGGTGTATTTGGCGCTGAGACCATAGCGGAAGTCGAGGGCATTGAGGGTTGAGAAATCGTACATCTTGCCCTCACTGTGCCGCCAGCTGATATCGCCTGTGGCGCGTAAGTCCAGCTGATTGCGGTGGTACTGAATATAAATGCCGTCGTGGAGGGTGAGGGTGTTGACGGTGTTCTCGCGGCTCTCGGTCATTCCTGCCAGCATGGCATGGTCTTTTGCGTGGTCGAAGCGGGCATCGGCATCAGTATGCCATTTCCAATAGCGCTTCTCGTCAATGGCTTGGTCGAAGCCTAAACGGACATTGGCATTATATGCTCCGCTGATGTTCATGGGCTGGTAGGTATAGACTCCACTCGCAGGATTGTAGCTCACGGACTGTGCCACGTCGCGATGCAGATAGGAGAAACCTCCTGAGGCGTTCAGGGCGTGGCGATGGAAGCCGGCGAAGCCGTTCTCATACGAAACTCCGACTCCTGATTCAACTTTGCCGCTGAGGTCGGGATTGCCAAGCTTCACAATGAGCGGTTGGCTGTCATCACGGTAGGTAATACGGTCCATGAGATCTGCCGCATAACGATTGTGGGAAGCCCCAATGCTTATGTAGTGCCGGTCGTGGTCAAAGGTGAATCCATAGTGTCCCGAAACATTCAGGAATATGTTGTTCTTCCGAGCCAGCGTATCAAGCGATCCGCGCTGGTAGTTGAGTGATTCATGGCGTACAGGCATTGCCAACCTCAAGGAGAATTTCTCATAGGAGTTACCTATGGGACCACCGTCGATGATCGACCGGAAAGCACTTTTATGTAGTTGAACGGCAAGCTCGTTGTACGCCTCCCGATGGTGGGCATCGTAAGAATTGGAGGGGTCGGTGATGGCTGCGAGGGCGTCTATCTGCGAGGCAAGCGCCAGCGTGTCGGGGTGATAGAGGTAATCGTGAGTATGTTGATTGGTGAGATTGAGGACTTCGTCGATTTTCAGCGTCACGTTATCACTCAGATCCTTGTTGTAGCTCAGTTGTGCCCTACCCGACGTCATGCGGTTGCTGATGTCGTTGGCGTTGTGTTGGAGGTTCGTCTGCTGGAGGCTTTGCGTAGCAAATCTGCTGGCCTGCTCTGACTGGTCATCATCGTGCTTCAGCGAGGCAAAGAAGTCTATGTGTTGCTTCTCGCCACCTATGTTGATTGCTCCGTTAATCGAGGCACCACCGCTCCAAGCGGTGCCTTCGCTCATGCCCACGCTGCGCTGAGAGGCAGTCAGCGAATCGTTCCACTGGTCGAAAGCTGAATGGAAGGAGCCATCGCGATGAGCATAATCGAAGCTTGCGCTGAGTGACAACCAGAAGGGTTTATGTATAGCCAACGTATTACTCAGCGTCAGTTTCCTGTTTCCTTTCCAGTTGAAGGATTCTGTGATTGATGTCGGCTTGCAGCCTTCGAGGAACTGCTCGTAGCGCTGGCGCATGGTCTGCTCGTCGGTCGTTGACGTGAACTCAGCGCGGAAGGTCTCTTGCAGCTTGTCCTCCTTGGTGTGATAGTCGATTTCCGCTCTCGCGCTACGAGTTGTTATCAACGATTTCGGAAGAAACTCCGGATACTCGGAATACTCCGAATACCTGAGGCTGTTCCAATGCCCTGTTTCCCCGATGTGGCTGCTCTCGTTGACATTGTTCACATTGCCCAAGAGCGTGAAACGCAGGTCGTCTGCATAGCCGAGGAGGAAGGCACGGGCCAGCCATCTATCCTCCGTGCCCCCTGCCGCTTCTACATTGCCGATATATCCTTGTTTGTATTCATCTTTGAGAATCACGTCCATCACGAATTGCCGCGGCTCCACGTCATAGCCTAAAGCCACGCTCTTGTCAGTCTGCTTCTCATAGACCTTGAGATGTTTCACCGTGTAGTAGGGCAGGTTCTCCAAGAGTACGCGCTTGTTGCCGCCGAAGAACGAACGGGAACCTAGGAGCAGTTCATCCACCTTACGGCCTTTGACAAAAATCTCGCCGTCGTCGTTCATCGTCACGTCCGGCAACTGGCGGATGAGGTCGTCGAGCATCGAGCCATCGGGCATCTTGAAGGCGGTGGCATCATAGATGAGCGTGTCGCCACGATAGTACATCTTGATGCGTGTGGCTGTCACCGTCACTTCCTTCATCGTCCGTGCCCTCGACCTCCGCATCTCTATGTCTGCACCCACTCGCTCTTCTTTGGGATTTGTAATGGTCACCTTCTGCCAGACGTCATCGTAGCCATCCAATTGCGCATGAACCAGGTATTCCCTGGAATTAGCCTTAACATCGGCGTAGAACATGACGTAAATAAGTTTCTTGCCTCCTCCATATATATCAAGATTCTCTATGGAATCAACCACTACGGTGCTGTCCATCCGATGTACCGTCACCTTGACGTCTTTCAGGGGGATCTTCAAGAAAGCGTCCCGCACAGATCCTGCTATCTGAATGGTCTTGTCCGAGAAATCCTTTTCCGGTTTATACTGCACGAAGATATTCTTTCCCTTCGTCTTCACCTTCACCGGCTGGCCCTTGCACACCTTCTTCACGGCGTCCTTAGCTGAGAGGTTCTTGAAGCGAGCCGAGACGCGCAGGTGTTCGAGGTCGTTGTGAATGAAATGGATGGTGTATTCCGTCTGTGAGTCGCGGATGGTGGCGAGGACGTCAGCCAAACTCTCATCCTTGAAGGTTAGGTCTTGCGCTGAGAGCTGCACGCCAGCAATCATACATATAATAACGTATAGGACTATGCGCTTCATCATTTA
>JAEEHP010000279.1 GCA_016280855.1 Bacteroidaceae bacterium | reverse complement strand
TTTTTATGTGCCATGTTTCTTAGGGGTTTTAGTGGTTAAGCAATAACTTCCTTGATATTCAACTCGGTGAACTGCTGACGGTGACCGTTCAGCTTGCGATAGCCCTTGCGACGCTTCTTGTGGAAGACGAGGACTTTGTCGCCCTTAACCAGGGGTGAAACGACTTCGCAGACCACCTTGGCACCTTCTACCACGGGAGCACCCACGGTGATAGCGCCGTCGTTGTCTACCAACAACACTCTCTCAAATTCAACAGTCTGCTGAGCCTCGGCACCCTGAATGTGGTACACGAAGAGCTTCTTGCCGGCTTGTGCCTTAAACTGCTGACCGTTAATCTCTACGATTGCGTACATGTTTGATAATAATGTATTGAACGGATTTTACCGGGAGGCGGGTAACCCTCGTGGCACCACTTCACTGAGCCCCTTCGGTCTCAAATCGGCTGCAAAGGTACTGCTTTTCTCTGATTTGACCAAAAGTTTTACCGCCTTTTTTTCGCTCACGATGAAAATTCTTCGAAGTGTCATACGATTTAAAATAAAACGCTTATCTTTGCCGAAAGAACATCAACTCTATCTAGCTAACTTTCAACTTTAGCTTCGCTGACTTTCGTCACGACTCGGCAATTCAAGCAAGCTTGATTGCTCTCGCTGCTCCGAAAGTTCAACTCTCAACTTTCAACTCTCAACTCTCAACTCTTAACTTATCAATATGGCTAACAAGACTCCAACTCCCCACATCGGCGCCAAGTATGGCGAGATCGCCGAGACAATGATCATGGCAGGTGATCCCCTGCGTGCTCAGTTCATGGCTGAGAAGTACCTCACCGACATCGTGCAGTTCAACAATGTACGCGGTATGCTCGGCTATACCGGATATTATAAAGGAACGCGCGTAAGTACAATGGGTCACGGCATGGGTATGCCCTCCATCGGCCTCTACACCTACGAGCTGTTCAATTTCTATGATGTCAAGACCATCATCCGCGTCGGCTCAGCCGGTTCCTTTCATCCCGACCTCCACGTCGGCGACCTGCTGATTGCTCAGGCTGCCTGCACCGACAGCAACTATGGTGCTCAGTTCGAGCTGCCCGGCACCTTCGCTCCCATTGCCGACTTCGATCTCACACGTCGTGCCGCCGACACCTGCGACCGTCTGGGCTACCACTACAAGGTGGGCAACGTCCTCTCCTCCGACCTCTTCTACGATGACCATCCCGAGAACGAGAAATGGATCAAAATGGGTGTTCTGGGTGTAGAGATGGAGGCTGCAGCGCTCTACATGAATGCGGCACGTGCCGGCAAGAAGGCACTGACCATCTGCACCATCTCCGACCATCTCCTCACCGGTGAGCTATCCACATCCGAGGAGCGCCAGAAGACCTTCACACACATGATGGACGTCGCCCTCTCGCTCATCTAATACACTATTCTTTTTCAACAACGAATTATACAAATTAAACGAATTTTCGCAGGATTCGCGGCTGCGCAGTTATTGGTACTATAGGACAAGAAATAATTTGTTTAATTCGTATAATTCGTTGTCTTCTTTTTCTAACAACGAATTATACGAATTAAACGAATTTTCGCAGGATTCGCGGCTGCGCAGTTATTGGTACTATAGGACAAAAAATAATTCGTTTAATTCGTATAATTCGTTGTCTTATAAAAAATATCATTGTCCAATAAAAAACGAGGCTGTGTCCGTTGATTCGTGACACAGCCTCGTAGCGTATTGGATAAAGAAAAATTATTTCTTGTATTCTACGGCAGCCTTTTCGATGGGGAGGGCAGCTTTGTAGTTCTCGATGTAGCGGTTGAAGCCCTCGACATCCTCAGCTGTGGGAGCCACCTCGACGCCCGTGTTGCCGGCAAAGACCACCTGGTCGAGATAGTCGGGCAACGTGAGCTTGTCGGGGTTGTTCACCATGAAGCCGGCGAGCAGGGCGATGCCCCATGCGCCACCTTCGCCTGCCGTCTCCATGACGGAGATGGGCGAGTTCAAGGCTGCGGCCAGCATGCGCTGACCCACCTTCGGCGTGGTGAAGTAACCGCCGTGACCCATGATGCGGTCCACCTCTACCTTCTCCTCGTTGAACAGGATGTCGTTGCCGATCTTCAGCACACCGATGGCGCCGTAGAGCTGGGCACGGAGGAAGTTGGCGAGCGAGAACTTGTCGTTGGCGGAGCGCACGAACAGCGGACGGCCGTCCATCAGTCCCGTGACGGGTTCGCCGGAGACGTAGTTGTAAGCCATCAGACCGCCGCAGTCGGTGTCGCCGGTGAGGGCAGCGTTGAAGAGGGTGGAGTAGAGGTCGAAGGTGCTCTGCTTCACGCCGAGCAGCTCCTGATACTCCTTGAAGAGCTTCACCCAGGCGTTGATCTCGCTGGTGCAGTTGTTGCAGTGGACCATGGCCACGAGGGAGCCGTCGGGCGTCGTCACCATGTCGAGCACTTCGTAGGGCTTCGTCAGCGGCTTCTCCAGGACGATCATCGAGAAGGAGCTGGTGCCGGCGCTGACATTACCGGTGCGCTGACGTACGGCATTCGTGGCCGCCATGCCTGTTCCGGCGTCGCCTTCGGGAGGACAGACGGGGATGCCTGCCTTCAGGTGGCCGCTGACATCGAGTTTCAGGGCACCTTCGGGGGTGAGGAAGCCGGCGTTCTCGCCAGCCACGAGCACCTTGGGCAGGATGTCCAGCAGCTTCCACGAGAAGCCGCGCGGCTCGATGAGCTTGTCGAACTTAGCCACCATCGTGGCGTCGTAGGTCTTCGTGAAGGGGTCAACGGGAATCATGCCGCTGGCATCGCCCACACCGAGTACCTTCTGACCCGTCACCTGCCAGTGGACATAGCCTGCCAGCGTGGTGAGGAACTGGATCTCGGGCACGTGCTCCTCATTGTCGAGGATGGCCTCGTAGAGGTGGCTGATGCTCCAGCGCAAGGGGATGTTGTAGTTGAAGAGTTCCGAGAGCTCGGCAGCAGCCTTGCCCGTATTGGTGTTGCGCCAGGTGCGGAAGGGAACCATGATCTCACCCTTCTCGTTGAAAGGCATATAGCCGTGCATCATGGCGGAGAAACCGATGGCGGCGAGGGTCTCGATCTCGCAGTCGTACTCCTTGAGCACATTCTTGCGCAGGTCGGCATAGCAGTCTTGCAGGCCGTACCAGATAGCCTCGGTGGAGTAGGTCCACAGTCCGTCCACGAGCTGGTTCTCCCAGGTGTGGCTGCCCTGTGCGATGGGTTTGTTGTCAGGGTCGATGAGCACGGCCTTGATACGTGTGGATCCGAATTCAATACCTAAGATGGCCTTTCCGGCCTCAATGATTTGTTTTGGTGTCATATAAAAATAGGGTTTATAAGGTAATTGCTCGGCAAAAGTACCTTTATTTCTTCAAACAGCCAAACTTTTCCCCGTTTTTTTGTTCATGACATGTATTTCCTCATGCTCCATGACATCTGTTATTCTATCTGATTTCATGATTTGCCGTTCATGAAGGGCAAGGTGGCCGCTTGCTCCATGATCATGTTGGTCAGCATGTCGTTGGCTGGTGTTTCGCCGTTGATAGTGTCGAAGACCGCTTTCACTCCCTCACGCCCTCCGCCCTGTTTGAGGATATGCACGAGGCATAGGTTCTGCAGTGCGGTGCTGGAGGAGAGGATGTCGAGGTCGGTGATGGCGAGCTGCGACACCGCCAGTTGGTAGGCATCTTCGCTATTCTCGTCGATGAAGCGTTGCACGTCGCCGATGGCTTCCATCCCGAACGATTCCAGCACGGACAGGTAAGGCATCAGGGGAACGGGATAGATTTCGGCCTGATTGACGGCGGCGATGCGTTTGTTCAGCCGGTCGAAGGGTTGCATGTCGAGGTAGCTGCGGAAGGTGCCGGCCGAGAGCGGCACTTCGTCCAACTTACCACTCTTCACCAGGCCCTGGATATGGCGGCGGTAGTCGGCCAGCACGAGTCGCAGTCGGCTGAACTCGTCGTCGATGAGTTCCATCATGCCTGCCAGGCGGCTGAACTGGCGCAGGTATTCGTTGGGTATCTTCACGTCGCCCTTGTAGCCCGTGTCGTGTGTCATCGTGGACCATACGTGCTGCAGTGCCGTTCGCATCTGCAGCTCGAAACGTGGTCCGCCCGTCTTGAGGCGGCAGATGTAGTGGAGCGAGTTGTAGCCGAAAGCGTCCAGCTCGTGGATCTTGCGCTTATCTACACTCTCCTTCCAGTCGATGTCGAAGATGCGCTTGGCGATGGCCGCCACCTTGTCCACTTCATCGCTGTAGAAGGTGATGATGCGTAGGCCCACCAGGTCGGTGATGTCGTCGATGCTCTTGTACTTGGCGCCCTTCAGCTCCAGTTTGCCGGCGAGCGAGCGTTCGGTCTTCACGCGGTGTTCCATGGCGGTCACGTAGATGCCCTGTTCATCGAGTGCCTGACGCAGCTCGTCGTAGGCCTGTGTGGCCAGTTGCTTCAGCGTGGGACGCAGCTCGCGGTACTGACGCATGAGTTCCTGACCGTGGGCGTCGAGGTTCACATTGTTTGCCATCGTTCTGGTGGTTATTTGAATTTGAAGAGGTGGATGAACCCCGTCATGGTGAAGACGGCACTCACATCGCTGTTCATGCCTTTGATGAAGACTTGTCCGCCCTTGCTCTTTGCGCTCTTGAGGATGCGGAGCAGGATGCGGAGTCCGGCTGAGGAGATGTACTGAAGGTTGGTGCAATCGAGAATGATGTCTTGTCCCGTTACGTCGTGAAGGGGACTCAATGCGGCTTCGGCCTCGGGGGCAACGGAAGTGTCGAGACTCCCGTCGAGAATGGCAACGATGTTGCCGTCTTGTTCTTGAATGGTTATATTCATATATATATAATATGTATAGTTTATGCGTTATTGAGTTTCTTGATCTCCTTAGACTGCGTCTTGATGTATTGGATGGCCATCATCGTCAGGTCGTCGCTCTGCTCGGCATCGCCTACAAATTCGTGTACGGCGTCGCTCATGCGTTCGATGATTTGGCGTGGTTCATGCTGCTGTTGAGCCAGCGCTTCATCGGCCACGGCGTTGACGCGTTTCATGTAGAACTGTTCCTTGTCGGCATTCATGGCCTCGGTCAGACCGTCGGTGTAAAGGAAGATGGTGGTGCCGGTGTAGATTTGTGCCTCCTGCAACGAATAGTTCCACGACGGCATGATGCCGATGGGGATATTGGAATCGCAAGGCAGCTCGCCGACCCCTGCGCCGATGAGCAACGGGGCATCATGACCGGCGTTGCAGTAGAGCAGACGGCCCGAGTCCAGCTCGAGGACGCCGACGAAGAGGGTGACGAACATATCGCTCTGGTTCATCTCGGCCAGCGCCATGTTCATGATCTTCACGATGTCGTCGGGCATCGGCTCGCGGGCCGAAACGGTGCGGAATACAGAACGCGTGACGGCCATGACCAGCGATGCCGGCACGCCCTTGCCCGAGACGTCGCCGATGCAGAAGAAGAGTTTGCCGTCGCGGAAGAAGAAGTCGAAGAGGTCGCCGCCGACTTCCTTGGCCGGCACCAGGGAGGCAAAGATCTGCACGTCGTCGCGGTCGGGATAGGTGGGGAAGTCCTTGGGCAACATACCCATCTGTATGCCGCTGGCGATATGGAGGTCGCGCTCGATGGAGGCCTTCTGGGCGGTGGTGTCCTTCAGCTCTCCGATGTACTTGACCAGCGACTGCTGCATGTCCGCAAAGGAGTGGCTGAGCTGGCCGATCTCGTCGATGCGTTGCAACTCGGGCAGTTGCGTGTCAAACTGTCCGGAGGCTATCGTCTCGGCTTCCTTGGCCAGACGCCGCAGGGGGTTAAGTTCGCGGGTGATGATGCGGATGAACAGGAAGAGCATCAGCAGGAGTCCGAAGACGACGATGATCATGACGGCCCGGCGCAGACGGTCGAAGCCGCCGAAGATATCGCGCTCCGGGCATACGATGGCCATGCTGCAGCCCGTCTGTCCGAGGGGTTTGTAGAAGACGTAGCAGTCGGTGCCGTCGAGGGTCATCCGTTTCATGCCCTCCTCACCCCGCTGCATGGCATGTCCGAGGGCGGTCATGGCCGTGTCGGGCTGTTCCAGGGTCTGTGTGAAGATGGTCTGCCGCGTGATCTTCGTTGTGTCGGGATGCACGAAGTAGGTGCCGCCGCGGCCAAGCATGATGCTGTAGGAATGGGGATAGGGCTTGACCGTGGAAATGGTCTGCGAGAGCCAGTTGATCGAGAGGCTGGTGTTGATGACGCCGATGACCTTGCCCGTCCTGTCCTTGATGGTCTGGCAGTAGCTGGTCACCATCTCATAGGTGTTGGTGGGAGCGTCATAGTCCATGTAGGGCTCGGTCCAGCAGGGATGGTCGAGGAGCGTGGGCATGAGGTACCAGTCCATGTAGAAATACTGGTAGTTGTCGCTGCCGCCCTGAATCGTGCGGATGCTGTCGCCCTGATGCTTGGAGTAGGCCGAGAAGTAGCGCCCTTTGTTCTGGAAGTAGAAGGGCTCAAAGGCGATGGAGCAGTTGTAGAAGTCGGGATTGTTGAGCAACATGCCGCGACTATAGGTGAAGGTGGAGTCCGGCTGGTCGGGATGGCGCTGCACGAGCCATTGCGTCATGTTCGAGGCCACCTCCACGCGGTTCAGGATGCCCTCGACGCGCAACGATGTCTTGTCGAGGATCTGCGTGGCCCGGTTGAAGGCTTCCTGCCTCACCGCCTCGCGGGCTTGATAGAAGAAGAAGCTGAGGGCAGCGATGAAGATGGCGGCGGCAAACAGGACCACCCAGAGGCTGACCCTCACCGAGAGCTTGCGGCGGATATATGATAGAAGCTTATTCATGCGTTGGGCCGTTATCGTTTTTATTTCGAAATAGCGTTATCGGTCAGTTCCCCGTAGGTCACTTCGCGGCTGAGCATCTGTCCTTCGTGCATCAGTCGGCTGGCCTGCTGCACCATGTCGGGGCGCAGTCGGAACTCACGCCGCCCGGACTCGCGGTCCACCTGCAGACGTAGCACATCGGCCAGCATCAGGCGTTGCATCACGCGGTTGGTGGCGATGCGTTCCCGGTTGACATATTGCATGACGATGTCCAAGGCCTCTTCCGGATGTTCGGCAGCCCACTCCCAACCCTTGCGGCTGGCCTCGGCGAAGCGTCGGGCCTGGTCGCGATGCTGCTCATAGTACTGGCGCGTCATATAGACGCCGTCCTCCTGCACGTTGTAGCCGTGGTCGCAGAAGCGATAGACATTCTTGTCGGAGACCTCGATGCCGGCCTGCAGCAGTTGGTAGTACTCGTTGTAGCTCATTGCCAACGTGGCATCGAGGGCACCGGAGATGAAGAGGTTGACGTTCTGTGCGATGCGCACCCATTGGTAGTCGAGGTGATCCTTGTTGCTCATGCAGATGGCCAACTGTCCGAAGCCCACGCTCCAGATGCCCACTCGTGCGCCCCGTTGTGTCAGCGGGTCCTTGCCGCGTGCCGACACGATGACCATGGCGTTGTTCATCGAGGTCTGCAGGATGTTGACCAGCGGTATGTTGCCATCGACGATCTCCAAGGCCTGACAGAGCTGCAGCGTCGTGGCATGGCACTCGCCAGCCCGCAGACGGCTCATGGCGGGCTGCGTGGCCGAGGGGTGTTCAATCCTCACGTCCACACCGGCCTCGCGGTAGAAACCTTTCGCCTCGGCCACGTAGTAGCCGGCGAACTGTGCCTGTGCAGTCCATTGAGGCGTGAACACGATTGTCCCGTCGCCCCCTAATGCATGGGTCACAGCGACCATTATTATTATAAATAGGTATATAGCCCGTCTCATCTTTAGCTTCGCTGACTTTCGTCACGACTCGGCAATTCAAGCAAGCTTGATTGCTCTCGCTGCTCCGAAAGTTCAACTTTCAACTTTCAATTTTCAATTTTCAACTCTCCACTTCCCCAAACACTTGGTCGATGAGTTGCATGAACTCCTTGTAGGCAAAGGTGTCCTGTAGCTCGCTGAGGGCCGAGGCCAGACCGCGGTAGTGCCACTCGTGGTCCTTGGGATCCTTGGCGTGGAAGAGGTTCCAGAGCGCGTCGCCCTGCATGGCGTAGTCCCTGGCTATGGCACGCATGTTCGACAGCTTGTCGCCCAAAGCCACTATTTTGGCGTCGTGTGAAGCACGTGCAAGGCGGTCGATGGCAGCCTGTTTGCGGGCATGCCAGCTGTCCTCCTCGCTCACGCCTTCCTCGAAGGTGTCGCTCTCCGAAGCCACCAGCGCGGCAATCCTGTCGCCGAACTCGGCACGAATCTGCTCCACGGTCACGTCGGTATCCTCCACCGTATCGTGCAGGGCGGCAGCTGCCAACAGCTCCTGGTCGGGAGTCATCGTGGCTACAATCTCCACGGCCTCCATCGGATGAACGATATAGGGGAAACCCTTGCCGCGACGCTCAGTACCGGCATGAGCGCGGACCGCAAACACGATGGCACGATCCAGCAACTGGGTATCTAAAGGTTTATTTGCCATAATTATTAGAGGTTGTGAGGTTATGAGGTTATGAGGTTGTGAGGTGAGGTTATGAGGTTGTGAGGTGAGGTTATGAGGTTGTGAGGTTGTGAGGTTATGAGGGACCTTACACCCCAAACATTTGTATGAGCCTTTCGAAGGAGGCTGCGGGCATGGCCGTGTTGTGTGCCAGGTAAACCGCGAAGGGTGCCTTCGTGGCAGCAAACGGAATCAGACGCTTGGTGGCTGCGCCGATGACCTGCGGGTCTGTCGTTCCGAGGTAGGTCGGGAAGAACACGTTCCAATGGGCGGTCAACTGCTCCGGCGTGAGGTGGAACAGATGGTCGGCACGCTTCGCATCCAAGCTATGGGCCATGAGCCAAATGAGGCAGAGGTCCCACTCCGGCACGCCGTAGGCAAACTCGCCCACGTCGATCCATAGGTCGCGCTCGCCGTCGGTGATGATGTTGCCGATGTGGAGGTCGCCGTGGAGGCAAGTGGTGGCGTCGGGCACATGCTCCAGAAATGCTAATGCCTTCTGCTTGAAGTTCTCAGGCACCATGTCCTTCTCGCGATAGAACCGCTCCACCTGCTGCTTATAGGATTTCAGCCGCGTGGTGTCGGCCTGCTTGGCATGCAGCTGCTTGGCCATTCGAGCGAACTTGACGGACATCTCCTCCAGTCGTTCGGGTTCCTCGGATATGATGCGCGTGAAGGAGCGCTTGTTGTGGATGAGTTCATACTCGGCGCCGTTGCACTTGCCGTCAGTCACCAATCGGTAGGGCTCCGGCGTGGGGATGCCCAATTCAAAGACGGTGCGGGCGGTCAGGAACTCCTTCTTGGCATTGTCGGCCGTGAAGCCGGGGAGATAGAGCTTGGCCAGCGAGCGCCCGTTCTTGTGGGTGTAGGCCAGGGCTGTACCGCCTTCACCCGTCTGGACATAATCTTCCAGATTGATGGTTTGCATCTCGTTCATCATAGGACTGTTCATTTTGCGGTCAGATATTTCTTTCGGAGCTGTTTCTGCTCCTTCTTCGTGAAGCCGAGCTGGTTCTGCACATAGGCGGGCAGTGAACCATATTTCTCGTCGATGAGGTCCAGCGTCTTCTCGAAGTTTTCACGGCTTACGCCGACCATGGCTTGGATGAAAGCCACGGCTTCCTCGTCGCCGCCCTGCTGCCGCACCTTAGCCGAGAGGGCTTCCACCTGCTGAGCATAGCTCTGGTTGGAGCGGTCAAAGTCCTCGACAATCACGTCGCGACTGGCCCCGAGGGCAGCGAGCACGAATGCCGAAGCCCAGCCGGCGCGGTCCTTGCCCTGGGAGCAATGCCAGAGCGAGCCGCCTGCGGCATGCAGCACGCCGCGCAGGAACTCGCCGTAGTAGCGTTGCGACTGGGCATCGGTCACGATGGCGGGGTAGAGTTGTCGGGCCATCGTCTGTGCCTTCGGTGCCTGAGCCATCTTTGTCAATAACGCTCCCATGTCCCTCGTATCGACCTTGGCCGTGTCCGACCGTCCCGCTGCGAAGCTCTCGACGAGCTTCTGGGGCAGGGTAGAGAGGTGGGTGTAGCTCACGCCGTCGATGATGCGGTCGGGCGCCGCGTTGGCTTCGGCCTCGAAGCGGAAGTCGAAGACGTTGGTCAGGTGATAGCGTTCCTTGAGCAAGGCCGCGTCGGCGTCGGTGGCCTTGGACAGATTGCCGCTGCGGACGAGCATTCCGGTGCGGATGACCTTACCGTCCTGCATCACGAGGCCGCCCATGTCGCGGCCATTCTCTACGCCTTCGAAGGCGATGGCGCGCTCTGTCTGCGCAGTGACCGTCGAGCCATAACTGAACATCATGGCCATCAACAGTGCACGTATAGAATACCTTTCAAATTTCATTTTTCAACTTTCAACTCTCAACTTTCAACTTTCAACTTTCAACTCTCCTTCGGCAGGAATCTGTCAAACATCTGCAGCATCGGCTCCGAGATGGCACCCTTTCCGTCGTGCATTTTGCTGATGAGGTATGCGATCTTGGTGGCCATGAAGGGGTAGAGTTTCCTGACTTCGGCTGCAATCGCCTCCTGATCCTGAGTGCCGTAGTACACAGGTGCGAAGGCGTTCCAATGAGCCTGCATGGTGGCTTGATTCACGTGGAAGAGGTTTTCGATGCGTTCCGGGGACATCAAGTTAGCCGAGTAGTACATCATGCTGACGTCCCATTGTGGCACGCCGTATGCGAAGTCGCCCACATCGATCCAGAGGTCGCGCTCCCCGTCGGTGATGATGTTGCCGATGTGGAGGTCGCCGTGGAGGCAGGTGGGTGTCGAGGGCACGAGGTCGAGGAAGCGGTGGAAGCGTTCCTTGAAGGCAGCGGGCAGGTTGTCGAATTTGTCAATCCACGTTATGATGATCTCCTTGATGTCGGGCAGCCGCTGCGTGTCAGCCGGCTTCTCGTGGATCTGTCGGGTTAACCGTGCAAAGCGCTCGGAGAGGGGCACCAGCTGGTCGGGCTCCTCCGAGATGATGCGTGCAAAGGAACGTTTGGGGCTGATGAGTTCATACTCTGCGCCGAAGCGTGTGCCGTCGGTGATGAGACGGATGGGCTGTGGTGTAGGCAGGCCGCTCTCATAGACGACCTGATTGATGCGGAACTCGCGTGCTGCGGTGTCGGCGGCCCATCCTGGCGTGAAGAGCTTGGCCAGCGTCTTGCCGTTCTTGTTGTTGTAGGTGATGGCCGTACCTCCCTCGCCGGTCTGGACATAGTCTTCCAGATTGATGGTTTGGATGTCGCTTCCCATATATAACTATTATTTTACTAGATTAATTGTTATACCTTTCTAATTTGGGCGCAAAGATACAATAATTATCTCAATTCACGAGAAGATTATGGGATTTTTTTACGATTGAACGAAAATGAGAATGGAAACAAATCATCATAATGGACATAATGATGCGTTCCTCCGCTCGGCGCTTGCGACCATCCTGATGATATGAATGAGTAGTGACTTTCGTGGCAAGATAATAGATGATTCGTTTGGGGCTAAACAAATTATTGCCATTTTTCTTCGTCCTTACACTTTTCGCTATAACAACCTGTAATCTATATGATTAAATGCAGTGTAGGGTGTTTTCATCCTTACACTAATTGGCGCATAATTAGAATTATTGATGTAAAAGTTTGATGGTTCGGGAATTTTTTTGTACTTTTGTAGCGACAAAAGACAAAGCATTATACTACTATGAACATCACACTCATCAACGTAAAAAGACGAGAAAAGAGGTACACGCGAATGCCGCTCGAGCAGCTCGTGGAGCGTATGCAGGACGACGACTCACGCCGCAGCTTTGCCGAAGACCTGGACAGGCAGGTGTGCTTCGCTGCAGAATGGATGAAGCGCGACGGCGCACCCGAGCTCAGACAGCGCAACCCGCTCGTCCTGCTCTCGTTAGAGAACCTGCGCGATCTGGCTACCGTGCGGGAATACAAGCAGCAGGCGGTGCTGTTGCCCTACACCATGCTGTGTTTCCTCGGCCAGGACGGTCATTCGCTGCACATCGTCTGCACCTACACGGTCGCTGACGGCGACCTCACGGACGACGCCCTGCTCAACGCCTTTCGCAAGTACCATTATATCTATTCCTCGCAGCTCGGCACCCCGCTCGCCGAGCACGAACCGACGTGGGACACCATCTGTCCCGCCAGCTACGATCCCCAGCCCTACTACAACCCGTCGCCCGTCGCCATCGTGGTGTCTGCCGGACGCGAGAAGAGTACGGCGTTCCGCCTGCAGCAGGAGGACATCAGCGACTACAACTTCCCCGAGGAGGTGCCCGGACTCAGCCTTCATGCCAGCCGCGTGCGACGCTTCCACGACTGCCTCGATGCGGCCATCGAAACCTGCCAGGTGCTGCGCAAGGATGACGAGGACCTGTTTGCCACCGCCGTGCTGGAACAGCTGGCCGACGGCTGCCGCGAGATGGGACTGCCGCAGGCATGGAGCGCACGACTCGCCACCTTCATTCCCATGCTCGGAGGCTTAGCGAACAGCGATACCATCAACAGCGTGTTCCAGACTGCCTACCTGCGCGAGACGCTGAAGACCATACCCCTGAAGTTCACACGCCCCTCGGCACTGCTCACCTACAAGACAGAGGCCTACATGAAGGAACACTACACGCTGCGCCTCAACGTCATGACTGGCACACCCGAATACCGGATGAATGCCGTGGGCTTTGGCTTCGTGTCTCTGGATCAGGCTGCGCGCAACACCATGGCCATCAACGCGTTGAAGGCCGGCGTGGATTCGTGGGACCGCGACCTGAGCCGTTTCATCGAGTCGAACCTCATCCCCAAGTACTACCCCATGGAGGACTATCTCAGTCACCTGCCTCGGTGGAATGGCAAGCGCGACTACGTCGGCGAGCTGGCACGCCGCGTCAAGACCGATGCGCCGCACTGGGAGGAGGACTTCCACAAATGGATGCTTTCCATGGTGGCGCAGTGGTTAGGCAAGGACCGGCAGTACGGCAACGCCATCGTGCCACTGCTCATCGGCCCGCAGGGTTCGGGCAAGACCACCTTCTGCCGGCGCCTCCTGCCCGGCTTCCTACGCATCTACTACAACGACCGTCTGTCGATGAAGAACGACAACGACATCTTCATCGCCATGTCGTCCTACGCATTGATCAACATCGATGAGTTCGATGCCATGTCGAAGAGCCAGCAGCCGCTGCTCAAGTACCTCATCTCCACGCAGGACGTCAAGTTCCGTCCGCCCTACGGTAAGGTGATGGTCGAGCGGCAGCGCTTCGCCTCGTTCATCGCCACCACCAACAACCGCCGTCCCCTGGTTGATCCCTCGGGCTCGCGCCGCTTAATTTGTGTCTATGCCGAGCAGATCGACACCGACGGGACCATCCCCTACGATCAGCTCTATGCCCAGCTCTACCATGAGCTCCAGGAGGGACGACGCTATTGGTTCGAGGACGAGGACAACGCACGCATCATGCTTCAGAACGAAGCCTTCCAGCAGGTGTCAAGCTACGAGAAGATGGTGGAGCTCACCTACCTCAGCCCCGACGCCACGCCCGACGACGCCGACTTCATCCCCTTGCAGCAGATCCTCACACAGCTGGCACAGCTGTTCCCCAACTTCATCGTGACAAAAGGCACCGATTCCGAGCTCGGTAAACGTATGTCAAAGTTGGGTTACAAAAGGAAGCGCTCGAGCAAAGGGACGTTCTTCAAGGTGGTCAGAGTATGATGCTGAAAAGTAAAACAAGTTGTTTTACCTTCAACCACCTATGTGAAACGGGTCACGCAGTTAGCTCGTAGAAAGTAAAACAACTTGTTTTACATGTAGTGAAGGTTGTGTAAGGACGAAATGACCTTACACTCACTATAACAACACGTAAGTCAATAAGTTACATCAAAAAGTGTAAGGACAACAAAAAATCAATAAAAAATATGGCGATACATGTCAAGCTGATCAGGAACAACATCAAACGTAGCAGTTCCTACGGGAAATATTTTGCTAAAGCCGTGAGCCACGGCGAAGTAACGCTTGAGGAAATAGCAGAAAAGGCCTTTGAGCATACTAATATGTCAAGGGGAACCGTTGTGTCGGTTGTCACAGATTTACAAAACATCATGAAAGAAAAGCTGGCCGATGGGCAGACCGTTGTGCTGCCCGGCATCGGTCGCTTCAGCCTCCGCGTGGAGAGTGAAGGTGTGGATGATCCGAAAAAATTCAAGCTACGCCGTCACATCACCCGCATCATCTGCGGCTTCCTGCCCTCCGGGCATCGTGTCCAGGGCCGCCGCATCAGCTATGCGTTCAGTGAGGATGTGGATGTGGTGTGGGATACCTGATCCCTCATGACTTCAGGGACGGTTGAAGGACAAAAACATAAAAAACACCTCGCTGCGTTCGGCAAAAACAGAAAAAACAGGGTGGTCGCCTGTGGCTCAAAATTATCAGAAAATTGAATCAGAAAAATATAAGAAAAGCGTTGCGGACGGGATGGCTCAGACGCTGTGGCACACCACCGCGTCATAGAATGGAGCGGTGAAATCACTTCTGAAAGCTAGCTTTCAAGATGACTTCACTGCTCCATTCCTTACTGCAATAGCGCACTATTGCAGTAGCCATTCCTCCCGACTGCAATCAAATCTGTGTCATCAGTGAGATCAGTGAGACCTAGAATTATGAATTATGCATTATGAATTGTGAATTATGAATTATGCATTATGAATTGTGAATTATGAATTGTGCATTCTTCATTCTTCATTCTTTACTCTGCGCTCCAGTCGTCGTTCCACACGTCATAGACTTCCGTGGCGTCCTTGACGCGGGCGGTGCCATTGTTTCCGCCACCATATTGTAAGTTGGTGTTGCTGCTGACTTTGGACACCGTGCTCGTGGCTATCATGTTTGTGCCGTCAACCTTGACGATGCACATCTCTGGATTTAAATAATGCTTTTTCATTTGTGTTATTATTTAATGATTTAATTTCTATTGTGAACAAAAACGGAAAAAAACCTCTGCAGCTGTCTTTTTTCTGACCCTAAATCTCACATAAATCTAACCTTTAAATTCTCTTTAACGCTTTGTGTACCTAATCGGCTACACAAAGTTTACGGTCGCATGCGACCTACAATATAGAGTCTTTGAGCTTTCTCTGCGTAGGCTCGATGGAGCCGTAGCTTCTTGCTCTGGCAGATTTGCAGGGCAAGTGTGCGAAGCACCTAAGAAGAGATTTAAGTTCAGATTTATGTGAGATTTAGGGTCCATAATACATGCTTTTTTATGTTGTCGTCTTCATATCGTTACTTAATCACGACCTTGAACTTTGTTCGAGCTCGCTCACGTTCGGAAATGTGAGCGAGCTCCCATTTCTCTCACTTAATCACGACCTTACGTCCATTGTTGACATATAATCCCTTCTTCGCGGGCTTGCCATTGATTCGGCGTCCGTCGATGGTGTACCACGCGCCAGCACTCCCCTCTCCAACGGGAGAGGGGTTGGGGGTGAGGCCGGTGGGTCTTTCTTCGTCTCCGAAGTTGAGGACGAAAGCTTTGACTTGGGCGTTGGGGTCGTTGAGCTGGAAGTAGGCGCGGCAGGCATTGATGCGGGCGCCGGACTGGGGATAATACAGCGTGTTCTCGCCGCCGAGGAAGAGGATGCTCTTGTTGGAGTTGGTGAAGGACATCGCGTCGTAGGTGCTGCAGAAACTCACCTTTCCGTCATTGCTGGTCACGGTCTTGCGTGCCTGGGCCGCAGCGCTGTTGTCGATGGTGACGTTATTGAAGACGGGGTTGTAGAAGAATTCACCGTCGACCGAGCTCCATTTCATGAGATAGGGCTTGCCTGCCTCTATGCTTGTGGCCTCCTTGAAGTAGAGCGACAGCGTACCCGTAGAAGCATCGTAGCCTGTGCCGCCGTCCTCGCTGTCGTCCAGCTCCATCAGCGTTGCGCCATCGAGTGGCGTGCCATTGAGGCTGCTCACATCGAACGGCAGACACAGCGTGTTCCACTGATTGTCTTTATAGAATATGCGTCCCTGCAGGGCAAGCGTGTGCGTGGCGCCATCGTCCAGAGTGCTGATGATGTCTTCATTCTTGCTGCCCGCAGGCTTCTCGCTGTCGTTATCGGCCAGAAGGCTCCCTGTGTAGAGACGCAACATCATTTCGCCTCTCAGACGATAGACTTCCGTCTCAGCTTCATTATCATCGTAGCTTATCCTTTTTGTGAGGGTGCCGCTATAGAGGTGACTTCCGTCCGACAGAATCTGCCCCTCCTTGATGCTCACGTTTAGAGTTGGATAAGCATAGCCTCCACCGATATATATATAGTCGGTGGGGGCGGTGCAGCCTAAAGTCACCGTGCAATATTCTCCGAAGCACGCATGTTCGGAACTGAGCGACACCCTACCGCCAGTGATGCTGACAGGGTAGTCGTCAAACAATGGAATACTACTTCCGCCATTCGACAGACTGATATTTCCACCATGTATATTGAGGGCGCTTATCCCATAACCTAGTTGCCAGAATAACCTGAAGCTTCCCATATTGTCGCCCGTACTCTGGGCGTAGATGGTGAGGGAATAGCTAAAGTTACTGGTCAGGTAGTAGCAGAAGTTTCCATCGAACGAGCTGCCGTCGGCGAGTATGAGATTCACGTTTCCTGCAAGTGCAACATTCGTATCATCTTCAATTGTTATGTTACTGTTGACGAGATACCAGGTGGTCTCGCCGCTGGCACCGAGGGTGGTCTCTGTGCCGGTGAATGGGAATACTGGCACATCTTCGGGCGTTGTCTGTGCGTTGCCATCCTCGTCTAAGTAAGCTATTTCGTAGAGGATAATAGACGTCAAAGTAGCTGTGACGGTGGCGTCGGCGGCGGGCATGGTGAAGGTGTTGCCGTCGAGGGGTGTGTCGTTGACGGTGACATCGCTGATGTCATAACCTGGCTGCGTACAGCTCAGCGTGATGGTGGTGTTGCTGGCGTAATAGGTCACACCATCTATGACTACGCTCTCTCCCGTGGCGGTGACGCCGGCGGGCAGGGTGAGGGCGTGGACGCTGCGGGCACCGTCGCGGTCGAAGACAGAGCTTCGACCAGT
Source organism: Bacteroidaceae bacterium (assembly GCA_016280855.1). Classification (GTDB taxonomy): domain Bacteria; phylum Bacteroidota; class Bacteroidia; order Bacteroidales; family Bacteroidaceae; genus Physcousia. The sequence continues at coordinate 448 of JAEEHP010000279.1, read as the reverse complement.
TCCGATGTTGGTGGTGCTGGTGGCGTCGCCTTTGGTGAGCGAGCAGTTGTGGTAATAGTTGGCGGTGAGGGTGCCGCTGTAAAAGCCAGAAATAACACCGGGTTGTGCTCCATTATTCGTTGCAGTAATAGCAGTATTAAGAACTAAACAGTTCGTGATGGTAGCAGAAGACATATCGCCCGTGATGCCGCCCACCAGACTATTGCCTGTGATGTGGGCATCATTGAGGATGACGTTCTGTACTGTTCCATAGAAGAGATAGCCAAACAGGCCCAGCTTTCTCTCGGCATTGGTGCTGCCGGTCTTTTTGATGCGTATGCCGCTGACGGTATGTCCGTCGCCGTCGAAGGTGCCGCGGAACCCGTTGTTATATCCGCCTATGGCGGTGTAGTTCTCGCCGTTGGCATCAAGTGCGTTGGGGTCGTAGGCGATGTCGGCGCCCAGCTTG
>JAEEHP010000278.1 GCA_016280855.1 Bacteroidaceae bacterium | reverse complement strand
ATAGGATGGTGTCGTGTATGATGTCGTGTTGTCCGACGATGACTTTCCCGATTTCCTTGCGGAGGGTCTCATATTTCTCGACCAATGCCTTGGCACCGTCGACATCAGAAGCGTAGTTTGTCATTGAAAGTTCCAATCGTAGTAAAAATTGTTGTTCTTGTAGGTGTCGTCCAAGCGGATATAGGCTTTGGCGGCCTTGTCTTTCACCCATTTGCCGATGGCTTCTTGGCGTTTCTGGCCCATGGCCCAGTTTTGGATGAGACTGTAGTCATCCTTGAGGTTGGCCTGGTGGGCTTCTGTCTTCCGTTTCACCATGACGAGGCGGAAGGCGTCGTTGTTCTCGTTGGTAGTCATCGGCACCGGGTCGCTGAGCTCGCCCACTTCGAGGCGGCTGATGACGAAAGCGAGGTTCTTGTATTCAGGGTAGCTGTTCTCCAACTCCTGCAGGTCCTGCATGCTGAGCCAGTTGCCGCCCGTACCTGCGTTGGTGAGGTAGCCGCCATTGCTCTTCGAGTCGTCGTCGCTGTATTTCTTGCAGGCTTCCTCGAAGGTCATGTCGCCATTGCGGATGAGTCGTGCCACTGAATCGAGTTGGTTTTGGGCTCTTTCAAGGGCTTCAACGGGTACCTTGGCGGTCAGTAGGATATGACGGCAGTTGATGGTCTCTCCTTTGCGCTCGATGAGCTGGATGATATGGAAACCGAACTGCGTTTCCACCACATCGGAGATTTCACCGTCGCGGAGGTTGAAGGCCACATTCTCGAATTCGGTGGCATACACGCCCTTGCCGGCAAAGCCGAGCTCGCCACCCTGACGGGCTGAGCCGGGGTCTTCGGAATAAAGGACGGCCATGGTGGAGAAGCTGCTTTCGCCGTCGAGGATGCGCTTGCGGATCTGGTAGAGGCGGTCTTTCACCATCAGCTTTTCATCGATGCTGACAGGCGGACGCTTCACGATTTGCACAATCTCGTAGCTGGGCTGGATGGTGGGCAGACTGTCTTTGGGGATGTCGTTATAGAAGCTACGCACCTCTTTGGGCGTCACCACCACATTGTCCATGATCTTCATCTGCACCTGCTCTTGCAGCATCTGGTCTTTCACGGCGTGACGCACCTCGTCCTTGATTTCCGACATCGACTTGCCGAACTGTTCCTCCATCTTCTCTTGCGATCCGAGACGGCTGACGAAATAGCGGATGCGTTGGTCCATCTGGGTTTCCACCTGATCGTCGGTGACAGTGATACTGTCCATTTCGGCCTGGTTGAGCATGAGTTTTTGGAGCATCAGGTCTTCCAAGATGCGGGTGCGCACTTCTTGACCGGTGCCTTCGGCCATGCCTTGAAGGCGGTATTGGATGTATTGGTTCTCAATGTCGGACTGTAGGATGATGTTCTTTCCGACCACGGCCACCACCTTGTCGACCACTTGGGGCTCACGGTTTTGTGCCATCATCGGCAGAGCCAAAAACAGTAGTGCTATGATAATCCAGTTTCTTTTCATTGTTTCAGGATTCAAAGATTCAAAATTTAAAGATTCAATATTCAATATTCAAAGATTGGCTGCTAGCTACTGGCTACTGGCCTCTGGCAACTTTAACCGAAGCTTGAGCTTTCAACATCTTGTGAAGCTGCCAAAAGCCAGAAGCCAGAAGCCAAAAGCCCATTCCTCATTCCACATTCCACATTCCACATTCAGCATTCAGCATTCCTCATTCCGCATTCAAAGTAGGAGACCCAACATACACTTCAAAGGCGTGCTCTTTCTTCGCTTTCTCATAGATGGATGTCTGCATCTTCTCGATCAAGGCCTGTTTGCGCTGGGCAAGGATGACGCTCTTGATGTTGTCGCGCACCATCTCCAAAGGCGAGGTGCTCTCTTCCAGGAGGTAGTCGACAAAACGCACCATATAGGTGTAATCGTTCGCTTCGAAGCAGACGAACTTGTTCTTTTTCAAGAAGCTCTCCGCATTAAAGATCTCGATGGGTATGATGTTGGTCAGCTCGTCCAAACGCATCCATTGGTCGACGTCCAAATAGCTCTTGGCTGCGTAGTAGGTGGCCTGGATGTCGATGTTTTGCAGCATCAGCGTGTCGGGGTTGCTCATCAGTTTCTTGAGGTCGGCAATTTGTTTGCTGTCGCCTTGCGTGATGACATAGGCCACCCTGACCATGGTGTTGCGCAGTTGGAAGTCTTCCTTGTTTTGTTCGTAGTAGTCGGCGATTTCATCTTCGCTGACGAGGGTGTCCAGTTTCTGGTTGATGAGTTGGCTTTCGTAGGCGTAGACGACGAGCGAGTTGCGGTATTCCTCCATTTGCTTGTCGAGGTCGAGCGCGTTTTTGTCGAGGTTGTTCTCGGCTTGGTGGAGGAGGACTTGTCGCCTGACCCACGAGTCGATGAAATTGCTGACGCGCTGGATACTGTCCAAGATAGGCGTACCTTCGGGCACGATGCCGTTGAGGTCCGACTCATAGAGGTACTTGCCGTAGCATTCGGCCACCACCACTTCCTTCGAACTCTTCTGGAAATAGTCGCAGCCTGCCAACAGCAACATTAGGAGGATGCCGATGACGCCTAGCCTTCTCATTGATACATCTTTCTGACTTTGTCCAAGACTTTCTCGTTGATCTTTACGGGATAGCGTTCCTTTAAGGCCTGCACCCACTTCTGTTCAAGCTCCACTTGATAGTCGGAGGTGACGAGACCGCGGGCCTCCCTGAGGGTCTTTTCTTCGGGACCGCGTACATCCCTGATGCACACGATGGTGGTCGACTGGTCGACCGTGGAGGGGATCTCATTACGCACGCCCACTTTCCATTCGGTTTGGTCGACATATTGGTTGTCGCCCCTCTGATAGTAGTTTTTGCGCACGAAGGTGTATCTGATGGAGTCGCGAAGGATGACGTTTTTCAGGCTGTCGAGTTCGATGCCGCTGTCCAGCAAGGCTTTCACTGCGGGTAACGACTCGGGGCGTGTCACGGTGATGATGGTGGCTTGTGCGCGTTCACCCCACATGTATTTGGAGGCATTGCGGGCATGGAACTCTTGCAGGCCGAGGGTGTCTTTGACGGCCTTGTCCCACACCTCGAGGTTCATGAGGTCGAAGAGCATGATGCCGTCCTTGTATTCTTGCACCAAAGCCTTGAATTCGGGGTATTTCTCCTCGAGGTGGCTGTCGGCGTAGTTCATCACGGTCTCGTTGCAGAAGTTCTCATAGAGTTGGTAGGCGTAGGTGGCCGGCGTGACGAAACGCTGCTTGGTCATGTGGTTGTTGATGTAGTCGATGAAGTCGCTCACCTTGGTGGGTTCGCCTTGTAGGCTGAAGAGGACATCGTTCATCTTCACGTTGTCGGCCGGCTTGTAGGCCTTGTCCAAGATGGTGCTGTCGACGGTGGCCAAGAAAGCCTCCACGTTCTTGTCGTTCTGCTTGAATTTGTATTCATTGCGCACTTGCTTGAGCACCAGCTCTTCCGACTTCTTTGAACGCATGTCTTTCTCGATGCGTTCGGAGAGGCCTTGTCTTTCCTTCTCAAAGGAGTATACGCCGGAAGTGTTGAGCAGCTTGATGATGTGGAAGCCGTAGTTGGTGCGCACGGGCTTTGCAATCTCGTTGACTTTTACCGATTTGCAAGCTTCGATAAATTCGGGAACGATGCGGCTGACGGTGAATTGGCTCAAAGTGCCGTTGTGGGCCGCCGTGCCTTTGTCGTCGCTGTATTGTTTCACCATCTCGTTCCAGTTCTTGCCGTCATTTTCTATCAGTTGGGCATAGATGTTGTCGGCTTTCAGTTTCATGTTGGCGACATCTTCTTCAGGAGCGTCGAAGGGCAGTTGGAGGAAGATATGGGCGGCTTGTATGTTGCCCATGGCATCGGTCACGCTCTGCACCTTGATGAGATGGTAGCCGAAGTCGCTGCGCACGGGCATCGAGATCTCTCCTTCTTTGGTGTTGTAGGCGCCAGTCTCAAAGGGGTAGACCATATCGAAGACGGTGAAATAGCCGAGGTCGCCGTGGTTGCCGGGACGGGCAGGTCCTTCGGCAGAGGCCTTGACGTCGCGGGCAGATGGGTCGTCGGAGTATTGGTCGGCGAGTTTGGCGAAATCCTCGCCTTTGAGGGCTTTCTTACGGATGTCCATGGCCTTGTTGTAGGCTTTCAGCGTGTCAGAAGGCAAGGCGTTCTTGTCGCAGCGGATGAGGATGTGCGAGGCGCGGATGTCCTTCTGCTTGCGTTGGTAGGCCTCCTCGATGAGCTCCTCGGTAATGTCGTCGCTACTCATGAAGGGCTTGGCGAGTTGCTTGCGGTAGCCGGCCAGTTCCGATTGGAATTTGGCGCTGGTGTCGAGCTGAAGACGCTCGGCTTCCATCACCTTCATGCGGAAAGTGGTGAACAGGTCGAGGTATTCGTCAACGGATTTCTTCTCGATGACATCGCTCTTGAGGTTGTTCTTGTAATACACGTCGCAGAACTCCTTTACGGTGACGTCTTGGTCGCCGATGGTCATCAAGACCTGCTTGTCGAGTTTCGACTGCGCGCAGGCAAAAATGGATGGCATGAGGAATGATGCCAACACAAAGGTTTTCAAAAGGTTGAACTTTTTCATTTCTGGTATTCGTTGTTTGCTTGTTATTTCAATAAACGCGGATTGTAGGATATTATTTCAAAGCGCCTTCCACTTCGAGACCTTCGGTGAGGACGTGCAGGTCGGTGACGTCGACCTTCTCGAAAACGGATTGCACCTGTTCGATTTGTCCGAGATGTAGGAGCAGATGGCTGTCGGGCCTTTTCTCGATCAGACCTTCTGGCACTTTTCCTTTCAGTAGGCCCAGCACGGTGGTGAGCATGGTGTCGGAGCCGAAGCCAGCGTCGAGTTGTAACAATAGGTCGCTGCCCGTCAGCTCTTTGATGATGAGGTTGGCGGAGATGTCTTTCTTGATGAAGCCAAGATTAAGAGGGTAGGAGATGCGCACCGTCTTTCCGTCAACGAAAGCAAATCCGATTTGTTGATTGGCCTTTTCTGCAATGATGTTTTGCAGTTCAGGGAATGATATGGATGCCTTCATCAGCTTCTCTTGCTGTAGTTGGGGGCCTCCTGCGTGATGGTCACGTCGTGCGGGTGACTTTCGAGAATGCCCGAGTTGGTGATGCGGATAAACTTGGCTTTCTTCAGCTCATCGATGGTACGTGAACCGGTATAGCCCATGCCAGAGCGTAAGCCACCGACCATCTGGTAGACCACTTCGGAGAGTGTGCCTTTGTAGGGGACACGGCCCGCGATGCCTTCGGGGACGAGTTTTTTCACGTCTTCCACGTTGTCCTGGAAGTAACGGTCCTTCGAGCCTTGCTGCATGGCTTCGAGCGAGCCCATGCCACGGTAGGTCTTGAACTTACGGCCTTCGTAGATGATGGTGTCGCCCGGAGATTCGTCGACGCCAGCGAAGAGCGAACCCGCCATGATGGAGGAGGCACCTGCGGCGAGGGCTTTCACGATGTCGCCCGTATAGCGGATACCACCGTCGGCGATGACGGGGATGCCCGTGCCTTCCAATGCCTTGCACACCTCCATGACGGCGGTGAGCTGTGGCACGCCGATGCCAGCCACCACACGCGTGGTGCAGATGGAGCCGGGGCCGATGCCCACCTTGATGGCGTCGGCGCCAACCTCTGCCAAGGCCTTGGCGGCTTCGGCGGTGGCGATGTTGCCCGCCACGATGTCGATTTCGGGGTAGTTGTTCTTCAAGGTGCGCACCATGTCGATGACGCCTTGTGAATGGCCATGGGCCGTGTCGACGACGAGGGCGTCGACGCCAGCGTCGACCAAGGCGGCGGCACGCTCAAGGGTGTTGGCAGCGATGCCCACGGCGGCGGCCACACGCAGACGACCGCGCGAGTCCTTGCAGGCGTTGGGACGCGCCTTCACCTTGATGATGTCTTTATAAGTGATGAGGCCGACGAGATGGTTGTCCTTATCGACCACAGGCAACTTCTCGATCTTGTATTGTTGGAGAATGTCGGCAGCCTTCTCAAAGGAGACTTCTGTTGTGGTGATGAGGTTCTTGCTCGTCATCACCTCGGCGATGGGACGGTCGAGGCCGCGCTCGAAGCGTAGGTCACGGTTGGTGACGATGCCGACGAGGACGTTGTTGCTGTCCACCACGGGGATGCCGCCGATGCGGTATTCGGCCATCAGGTCGAGGGCGTCTTTCACGGTGGCGTCGACGTGGATGGTCACGGGGTCGCTGATCATGCCGTTCTCGGCGCGTTTCACCTTGCGCACCTCGGCGGCCTGCTTGCCGATGGTCATGTTCTTGTGCAGCACGCCGATGCCGCCTTCCT
>JAEEHP010000277.1 GCA_016280855.1 Bacteroidaceae bacterium | reverse complement strand
CTTTGATCATGCTGCCCCTCGACTTGCATGTGTTAAGCCTGTAGCTAGCGTTCATCCTGAGCCAGGATCAAACTCTTCATTGTAAAATAAGTATTGTATTTCACAATCTGGCAATTTACAATCTTACAATTGTCACATCGCCAAACTGCAAACACTTGTCTGTTTTCAAAGACGCCTTGAACAATAGAGTGACCTGTATCGGATCAGAAATGACGGTCGCAATTTCTTGCTTCCTGTACTACTTTGTCTTGTTTGTCAATCTTTCAAAGACCATATGCAGAACGAGCGTGACTTAGTGCCCCTACATCGCAGGGGTGTCCCTTTCTCGTTTGCGGCTGCAAAGGTACGGCGATTTTTCCGAACCGCCAAACGTTTCATGAACTTTTTTGCAAAAAAACTTTCGCGACCTTGACACAGGTCAAATACCTCGCGCGCGTTCCTTATTATTATATTAAGGATTCGACGGTTCAGAAACTGTACTCATCCTCGCCGTCCCATTCCGGTGATGCGTGCATTTGCATGCCTATGCCGCCCGTATCGTCCGTCGAGCTTTCGTATAAGTTGCCCGTGTAGCGCGTGATCTTGTTGCGCTGCACCGGCACTTCCTCGAACACGCGTTCATACAATGGCGTCTCGGTGGCGTCGAGGGCGGTAATGGTCATCTTCAGCTTACCCGTTTCGGCATGAGGGATGGTGTAAACCTCGAACTGGGTCTGTCCGCCTGCCACATCCAGCACCACCGTCTGCTTGCTGTTGACGCTGCCATAGCCCGTGATGGCGCTCAAGGTGCTGCTGCCGCCGGTATAGTAGAACTTCAGCTGACGGACGTTGTCGGCCAAAGGCTGCGAGAGCGCCATGCGGAACATGGCGACGACACGCTTCAGCTCCACATCCACCTCCTGTCGCTCACCCGTCACCTCGAGTTCGGAGTAGTACGAGAAGGTGTCGGTGACGCGGTTGTTCTTGAACGAGATCTTATCCAGCGCCGTCACCGTGGCCGTGCCGTCGGAGTTATGGGCTATGACAGCCAGCTTGTAGGTGCCCTGCGGCAGGGCTAAGGCCACCGTGCCGAAGCCGGCATCGCCCTGTTTCTGCGCCACGCTCTTCACCTTGGCGTCGTCGTCATAGACCACGACATTGATGCGCGAGCAGAGCTCCGTGATATTCACAGGTGCCTTCGTCACGATATTATTGTCGAAATCGATGGTCTCAAAGCCCACCACGCGGATGATCACGTTGGCATTCTCATCGGCAGGCTGTTCCGGTTCCACACCGACAAACGGTTTCTCACAGGCTGTCATGAGGCACGTCACGATCGCCATCACGACCCACAAATTAGCTTTCAAAGTTCTCATAGGTAAGATGATTAATTGGAATTTTCCACTGCAAAGTTAGGAAAAAGATAAATATGATGGATATTTTTTTGAAATTAAAATTGTAAAAAATGACAGATTAGAGAAAATACTTTAATCTTTAATCTCTAATCTATAATCTTTTTCATACCTTTGCGCCCAAAAGCATAAGAAACATGAGAAATCTGCAAGGAAAACGCGTGGCAGCCCTCCTCTCAGGAGGCGTGGACAGCTCCGTTGCCGTGGCACTGCTCGTGGAACAGGGCATACGGCCTGACCTGTGGTACATCCAGATCGGGCCCGACCGCGACACGACAGACTTCACCTGTACCATCGAGGAGGACCTGGAGATGGCACGCGCTGTGGCTTACAAATATCATCTGCCGCTCGAGGTCATCGACCTCCACAAGGACTATTGGGACAAGGTCGTCGATTACACCATCAGTCAGGTGCGCCAAGGCTTGACGCCTAACCCCGACGTGATGTGCAACCGCCTCATCAAGTTCGGCGTCTTCGACGAGCGCGTGGGCAAGGACTACGACATCATCGCCACAGGTCACTATGCCCAGACCGAAGAAGAAATCGTTAACGATAACGATAAAGACTCGTCAACTCGTCAACTTGTTTACTCGTCAACTAAAAAAGAATTGGTTTGGCTGTGCACCAGCCCCGACCCCGTGAAGGACCAGACCGACTTCCTCGCGCAGCTGCAGCCGTGGCAGCTGCAGAAGGCGTGCTTCCCCATCGGCCACCTGCCGAAGAACGAGGTGCGCGCCATTGCCGAGCGCGAGCACCTCAGCGCCGCCCACCGCAAGGACAGCCAGGGCATCTGCTTCCTCGGTAAGATCGATTACAACGACTACATACGCCGCTACCTCGGCGACAATCCCGGACAAGTCATCGACCGCGCCACGGGCAAGGTCCTCGGCATGCACCGCGGCCTCTGGTTCCACACCATCGGTCAACGCAAGGGCCTCGGCTTCAGCGGCGGACCATGGTACGTCGTCGAGAAAGACATGGCGCGCAACATCCTGTGGGTCGCCAACGGTTTCGACACGCAGGAGCAGTACTCCGACCACTTCCTCGTGGCCGCGCCCCATTGGCTGACCATCGACCCCTTCAACGAAACCGAAGGGCACACGGCACGCTCCATGTCCCTGAAGATACGCCACACGCCCGAGTTCTGCGGCGCCACCGTCGCCCCCCTACCCGACGGCCGCCTCGACATCCACACCGAACGTCCCCTGCAGGGCGTAGCCCCCGGCCAGTTCTGCGTGCTCTACGACAACGAGCACCACCGCTGCTACGGCTCCGGCGAGATACGGTTGGCAGACTAACGAAAGGGTCCTCATCCACAATGACTTAATACAGAAAAGGTGCACATGATTTAACAAATGAAATCATGAGTGCAACAATTACAAGACGCGTTTATCGTCAGTTCAGCGATGACTTCAAACTATCCGTCTTAAAGGATTATTATGAGTCAGGCAAAAGCCAG
>JAEEHP010000276.1 GCA_016280855.1 Bacteroidaceae bacterium | reverse complement strand
GGCGTCTCGCTGAGCCAGAAGTTGCCGGCTTCGATGAGCTCCACACGTTGGGGGTTGTAGAAGATGGCCGCGTACTCGTCGGCTTCTTTACCGTCGCCGCGTCCTACGCCAATCCATCTGTAGGCGGGCAGTCCCTTCTCTAAGTCCATCAGCTGAGGATGTAGCACCTCCTGCGCGCCGAAGATGTCGGGACGTTCCCAGATGATCTGGTTGCAGATCGACTTGCAGCGCACTTCCCAGCTGTCGCCATTGATGCTGTCGTTCTTGTTCTTGTAACGGATGTTGTAGCTGCCTACGGTCAGCTCCTGAGCGGCTACGCTCAAACAGAAGAGGCTGGCCATGATCCATAAAAGTACTCTGTTCATAGGATGCGGTTTAGGGTAGTGATTAGATATTGGATATAGGTAAGCAACTGCAAAAGTACACTTTTCTTCGGAATAATAGCCCTCATGCCTCCCTTTTTTTGAGGTGAAAGAACATTATTTGATGTAACTCAAGCGCTGCAGCACCCCTTGTGATACGTATTCTGGTGCATTGTAGCATGTTTTTTGCATGAAGGGAAAGGCTTTCCAGAGAATATTTGTATCTTTGCAGCCAGTACTTAAAGCCGATGGATGAATTCGAATAAACCCCTTTTAAGATAAAAAACGATATGAAAAAGCTATTGATTCCTATGCTCGCGCTGCTGCCATGGCTGGTCGTGGCGCAACCTAAGGGCAACGATTTCGTCAAGGGAGCCGACGTAGGTTTTCTCACCGGGCAGGAGCGGCGCGGTGTTGTGTTTCACGACCGCAACGGACAGGAGCGCGAATGTCTGGAAATGTTGAAAAACGACTATCAGATGTCGGCCATCCGAATGCGTGTCTGGGTGAATCCCCGTCGAGGCGATTGCGACAAGTACGTCCTGCTGGCCATGGCCAGGCGCGTCAAGGCTTTGGGAATGGATCTCATGGTCGATTTCCATTATGCCGACTCGTGGGCAGATCCCGCCAAGCAACCCATACCCGCAGCATGGCATGGACATTCGTACGAGCAGATGAAACAGGACGTGCGCGAGCATACCATCGACGTGCTCTCGCTGCTGAAACAGAACGGCATACAACCGCGATGGGTGCAGGTGGGCAACGAGACGGCCAACGGCCTGCTCTGGCCTATGGGACATATCGAGAAGAACCCCCAACAGTATGCAGGATTCATACGCACCGGCTATGATGCCGTCAAGGAAGTGTTCCCCGAAGCCCTCGTCATCATCCACCTCGACCGGGGCCACAAACAGAGCCTTTACGACTGGAACCTCGACATCGTGCGGAAATATGGCGGCAAATGGGACATGATAGGTATGTCGCTCTATCCTTATTGGGCCATGGAAGGACATCCCGAACTGAAGGCCGACGACATCATCACTGACTGCATCGCCAACATCCGTCACTGCAGCCAGAAGTACCAGTGCGACGTGATGATTGTGGAGACAGGCTTCGAGGTCGATGAACAGCACCCCGAGAAGATGGACGAGGGGCGCCGGCAGCTCACGCGCATCATTCGTGAGGCACGCACAGCCACCGATGGCCACTGTCGCGGTGTCTTCTATTGGGAGCCACAATGTCTGCCTGGGGGCTACAAGCTGGGCGCCTTCGACAGCAAGGCTGCGCCTACTGCCATCATGGAAGGATTCGTTGAAGCTTGGCCCAACGCCTTGTAGGCGTGGCCTTAGCTTTCGATGTTCCGACGAATCTTGGTGAGGTAGCCGGTCATGGCGTCCTCGTCGCGGTCGTCGATGATCTGAATGAGTTGTTTGAGCTCGGCGCGTATCATCTCCACCTTGGGCTTGGTGTGGGGGTTGAAGAGGATTTCGCGCAGTAGGGTGTCATCCTCCGAGAGCACGCCGCGTGCAATTTTCATGTGGCGCTTGAAGGTTGTTCCCGGAGTGTCCTGATGCTTCATAACGGCCGAGAAGACGAAGGTGCTGACGAAGGGGATGGAGAGCGAGTAGGCCATCGTCTCGTCGTGCTCGGCGAAGGAGAGCTCCTTGAGGTTGAGGCCGAGGCGTGTGTAGAGGTCGCGGAAGAAGATGCGCCCCATGTAGTCGCCCTCGTTGATGAGGATGGCGTTCTCGTTGCTGAGCTGGCCGAGGTTGGCGAAGGTGGGGCCGAACATGGGATGGCTGCTGACGTAGCGGTGGCCCGTCTGTTCGTAGTACTCCTTGAAGCCGGTCTTGACGCTGCTGATGTCGGCGAGGATGCAGTCCTTGCCGATGTGGGGCAGCAGTTCGTTGAACACGGTCAGCGTGTACTTCAGCGACACGGCATTGATGACGAGTTCGGGTTCGAAGGCATCCACCTCGTCGAGGGAGGTGAAGCGCTGGGTGTTGTAGAGGAAGCGCAGGCGCTGCGGGTCGTTGTCATACACCGCCACTTCGTGGTCAAACGAGAGCAGGTCGGTGAAGAACGAGCCCATCTTGCCGGCGCCGAGAATGAGGATTCGCATTTTTTTTAATGTATAATTGATAATGTATAATGTATAATTTTAATGGATAATTGATAATGGATAATTGATAATGAGCACGCTGTTCCAGCGTTTATGTCCTTGAACATTGGCTTACGCGCAGCCCAATTATACATTATCAATTATACATTATCAATTATTTGTTCATGATTTCCAACTGCTGTCTGACGCTCTCCTCGTGGATGTGCTCGTAAATGTCGCGCACGAAATCGGGGCTCATGCCGCAGAGTGAGCCTTGCGCCGCGCGCTTGTCGAGAATCTCGCTGTAGCGGGTCGTCTGCACGACGGTCATGTTGTGCAGTTTCTTGTACTCGGCTATCTCGCGGCTGATGCGCATGCGCTTGGTGAGGACGTCCATCAGGTGGTTGTCGAGGTCGTCGATCTGCTTACGCAGCTGGCTGATGCTTTCAGTGACCTCTACGCTGTCGCGTATGACGAGGCGGTCGAGGATGAAGTCGAGCACCTCGGGCAGCACTTGTTGTTTGGCATCGCTCCATGCGCAATCGGGGTTGCAGTGGCTCTCAATCATCAGACCATCAATGCCGAGGTCCATGGCCTGCTGCGAGATAGGTGCAATCAAGTCACGACGGCCGCCCATGTGGCTGGGGTCGGTGAGGATGGGCAGTGCAGGGAAACGGCGCTTCAGCTCGATGGGCAGATGCCACATCGGCGGATTGCGGTAGAGTTTGGAATCCACGCTCGAGAAGCCACGATGTATGGCGCCGAGACGTGTGATGCCGGCGTTGTTGATGCGCAGCAGGGCACCCGTCCACAGCTCGATGTCGGGGTTCACGGGGTTCTTGATGAAAACGGGCACATCGACGCCTCTGAGGGCATCCGCGATGGCTTGCACCGAGAAGGGGTTGGCACTGGTGCGTGCTCCGATCCAAAGGATGTCGATGCCGGCGTTCAAGGCTGCTTCGACGTGCTCGGGAGTGGCCACTTCAGTGGCGGTGAGCATTCCTGTTTCGGCTTTCACGCGCTGCATCCATGGCAGGGCCTCGATGCCTTTGCCCTCGAAGCCTCCAGGCTTGGTGCGCGGCTTCCACACGCCGGCACGGAAGATCTTGATGCCGTTGTTCGCCAACTGACGGGCGGTGTCCATCACTTGTTCCTCGGTCTCTGCCGAGCAGGGGCCGGCGATGACCAACGGACGTTTCTGTTCAATGCCCGGAAGGGCAAGGGGAGAAAGTTCTAAATCCATAATGGGCAGACCCACCCCCCTGCCCCTCCCTTTAGGGAGGGGAGTAGAATGTTTTTGAGCGGGAGGCGTAATAGGGTCATTCTTTTAATATGTGAATTGTTTGCTATTCTTGAAGGTGACCGCTCTCCCCCTTAGAGGGGGAGCAGGGAGGGGGTCTTTCTGATGCGCGCCAACGCCTCCTGCATCTTCTCTTCCTTGGCGCACAGCGATATGCGGATATATCGTTTGCCATTGGAGCCGAAGATGAAGCCGGGGGCGATGAAGACACGGGCTTCATGAAGCACGCGCTCCGTCAGGTCCTCGACGTTGTCGATGCTGTCCGGGATGCGTCCCCAGAGAAACATACCTGTCTGCTGCGGGTCGAAGGTGCATCCGAGCGCTCTCATCATCTCCTCGGCGATGCTTCGGCGGCGGGCGTACAGCGCTGCGTTCATCTCGCGGTGCCACTCCTCGCTGGTGTTCGTCAGCGCCTCGGCGGCGGCGAGCTGGATGGCGCGGAAGGTGCCGTTCTCCACGTTGGTCTTCACCTTTAGAATCCACTGCACGAACTGTGCGTTGGTGGCGAGCATAGCTACGCGCCAACCGGGCATGTTGTGGCTTTTGGACATGGAATTGAACTCGATGCAGCAGTCCTTGGCACCGGGAATCTGGAGAATGGAGAGGAGCGGGGAGGGGGTCTGGTCTGGCCTTATAAAGGAGTAGGGATTGTCGTTGACCACGATGATGCCATGCTTCTTGGCGAAGGCGACGAGGCGCTCGTAGGTCTCGCGGCGCGCGGGAGCGCCTGTCGGCATGTGGGGATAGTTGGTCCACAGCAGCTTGCAGTTCGGTTGATGAAGCACGATGTCCTCGAGCTGGTCGAAATCGGGCTGCCAGCCGCCAGCTTCGGTGAGGTCGTAGCTCACCACGTTGGCGCCCAGGAGCTTCGAGAGCGAGGTGTAGGTTGGGTAGCCCGGGTTGGGCACCAGCACCGTGTCGCCGGGGTTCACGAAGGCCAGCGTGGCGTGCAGGATGCCTTCCTTGGAGCCGATGAGGGGCTGGATCTCTGTCTTGGGGTCGAGGGTGACGTTGTACCAACGCTGGTAGAACGTGGCCATGGCCGTGCGCAGTTCGGGTATGCCGATGGTGGGCTGGTAGCCGTGGGCGTCAGCCTTGCGGGCTTCCTCGCAGAGCACGTCGATGGTGCGCTCCGAGGGTGGCATGTCGGGACTGCCGATGGCGAGGGAGATGATGTCCTTGCCCTCGGCGTTCAGTTGTGCCACCTCCTTCAGCTTGCGGCTGAAGTAGTATTCCTGGATGTTTGCCAGTCGGTCGGCAGGTTGGAATGTGTTCATCATATTCTTTCTGAATTGTGCGTTATGAATTGTCAAATTGTAAATTGTCCAATTGTCCAATTGCTCGTGTTTCTAACAGAAATCCCGCTCCTTGTGGGAAGCGGGACTTTGTGATGTTTAAGTTTCAATCTTTCAATTTTGCAATTTCCAGTTGATACGCAACTTCCCGCTTCACCTTGTCAGGGTAAAGTAATAATAGGAATAGAAGTATGCGTTCAGATGTAGCATGATGCCTGTTTTGATGTTTTGCGGTGCAAAGTAACACACTTTTGGCGAAACTACCAACTTTTTCACGCACTTTTTGCAAAATATCGTGCATTTTGTTGCTTCGGGCGAGTGCCTGCTATAGTTCAAGGACGTGGAAGAGGCGGTTGAGGGCGAGGTCGGCATCCCCTTCTGCCTCATCCAGGAGGCTGACGAATTTACTGCCGATGATGGCACCGGCGGCGTGGGCATGAGCTGCTGCAAGGGTCTGGCGGTTGCTGATGCCGAAACCGATCATACGCGGGTTTCGAAGATGCATATCGTCGATACGGCGGAAGTACTGCTGCTTTGCCTCGTCGAAATTGCTCTGTGCACCCGTGATGGCGGCGCTGCTGACCATATAGATGAAGCCGTCGGTATTGTCGTCGATGAAACGGATACGGTCGTCGCTGGTCTCTGGGGTGATGAGCATGATGACGCGCAGGTCATAACGATCTGCCACGGGCTTGACCACATGGAGATAGTCGTCGAAGGGCAGGTCGGGGATAATCATGCCGCTGACGCCCACCTTGGCACAACGCTCGCAGAAG
>JAEEHP010000275.1 GCA_016280855.1 Bacteroidaceae bacterium | reverse complement strand
GAACCGCCGTGCCGACGAGAAGACTATCAGCTATTGCGAGAGTCACGACCAGGCTTTGGTGGGGGACAAGACCATCATCTTCCGCCTCATTGATGCCGATATGTACTGGCACTTCAAGAAGGGCGACGAGAACTACAATGTTGAGCGCGGTATTGCCCTGCACAAGATGATCCGTCTGCTCACGGCCAGCACGATGAACGGCGGCTACCTCAATTTCATGGGTAATGAGTTCGGTCATCCTGAATGGATCGACTTCCCCCGCGAAGGTAATGGTTGGAGCTACAAGTATGCCCGTCGCCAGTGGAATCTCGTTGATAACAAGGAACTGTGCTATCACTTCCTCGGCGACTTTGACCAGCAGATGCTGAAGGTGCTGAAGATGCAGAAGGATATTCAGAAGACTCCCGTCACCGAGATCTGGCACGACGATGGCGACCAAGTGCTGGCTTACCAGCGCGGTGAACTGCTCTTCGTGTTCAACTTCTCGTACAATCGCAGCTACACCGGCTACGGCTTCCGTGTGCGTCAGGGCTCCTATTCTGTGCTTCTGAACACCGATGATGTCGCTTTTGGCGGTCATGGCTTGAACGACGACAGTATGCGTCATTACACCAACTACGATCCTCTCCTTGCGCGTGAGAACAAGGGTTGGCTCAAGCTCTATCTGCCTGCCCGTTCAGCGGTGGTTCTGACCCGTTCGAAAGACGATTAACCGACATCCCGCTCAGCTTTAGGGATAACCCCATCGGCCTTTAGGTGATTTCCTCCACGAGGATTCGCTTAAAGGCCGTATCTTTGCAGTGTCAAAAGAAACAAAGTCTCATCTTTTAAACTGTAAGCAATATGAAAAAGTACATGTTTTCCCTGATGTTGAGCTTCTGCTCCATCCTCTCCCTCTCAGCCATGAGCTACGAAGAGGCTCGCGAACAAGCCCGTTTCCTCACGGATAAGATGGCTTATGAACTGAACCTGAACGACCAGCAGTACAACGACTGCTACGAGATCAACCTTGACTACCTCCTGAGCGTCGAGACGGCTGATGATATCTATGGCGACTATCTGGCTTACCGCAATGCCGACCTGCGTCATATCCTGTACGACTGGCAGTACACCATCTTCGCTGCCGCCGACTACTTCTTCCGTCCTCTCTCGTGGTTGCACAACCGTTGGTTCTTCCCCGTCTATCGTTATTATCGCGTAGGGTATTACTATTATGGTCATCCCACGGTTTACTACAGCTATCGTGGTGGTCACGGCCGCTTCTATCATCATGGCGGTTTCTATGTTCAGCGTCGTCCTCACTGGAATGGTGGCTTCCGTGGCACAGATCGTCATCACATCACTCATCACGGTGGTATGGATCGTGGCGGACGTGGCAACGGCTATCATATCGGCGATCGTGGTCATGGCATTCGCGGCAGTTTTGAAGGTCGCGGCAACGGCTATCGCATAGGTGACGGTGGGCGTGGACATTCCACCAGCGAAACTCACCGTTCCGGTGATATCACTCGCGGCAGCGGTAGTATCTCTCGCGGCAGCGGCAGCATCTCTCGCGGCAGCGGTAGTGTCTCTCGCGGCGGTGGTAGCATCTCTCGCGGCAGCGGTAGCTTAAGCCGTAGCTACGACCATCCCAGCTCCACTCGCACCACGGTGAGTGCCGGCAGCCGCAGTCATTCCGACTACGGACGTGGCAACAGCGGCGGTTTCTCCCGCGGTAGTTCCTCGATGGGTACTTCCCGTGGCAGCTCCTCGATGGGTACTTCCCGTGGCAGCTCCTCGATGGGTACTTCCCGTGGCAGCTCCTCTATCGGCACCCGTAGCAGCGTAAGCAGCCACAGCATGGGAGGCAGCCGAAGCGGTGGCTTCAGCGGCGGTTCACGTGGAGGTGGTTTCGGAGGCAGTTCACGCGGAGGTGGCGGTTCACGCGGTGGCGGACGTCACTAATCGAAACATTTCTGCCAGACAACGGCATCAACATAACCTTCGTCGCTACGCAGCCAATCTTTGAGCGTAGCCGAACTTTCAAAAGCCAGCGACCTAAACAAACGGGTTGCTGGCTCGTTTGTTACGGCGATGACGGCATAGATCTGATGGAGATGGAGCTTCGTAGCATAGTCGCAGAGACATTTCACGGCAGCCTGTCCGATGTGTTTGCCCTGATGCTCTGGGAGTACGGCAAGACCAATCTCTGCGCGAAGGTGAATGGCATCGAAGCTGGTTAAGTCCGCAAAACCTACGCCCTTGCCATCGCTCTCGATGACCAGGCGCACCTGACCATCGGCAAACAAATCGTTCTGCGACGAAGCAATAAACTGACGAAGGGCATAACGGGAATAGGGAACGGTGGATGCTCCGAAGCGCCAGTACTCCGGGTCGTTCTCGATGCGGTAGATCAGATCGAGGTCTTCAGGCTCCAGCGCTCGTAACGATATCATTAGGCAGAATGAGTGTCTGGGATTTACGATTGAACGTGCCAAGGTGAGCTTTCATCCCTCGGGCATGAACTTGCGACAGCAACGTGAGCATGTCGTGGTATGGCTGTCCGTCAGGCGTTACTTCGAAAGTAATATATTCAGCATTTTTGTCGGCTTCGTCGATGTTGCTGATGCGTTCACCCGTGAACTCGGGATGGCTGTTCAACAACGCTTGCAATTCAGTCCATCCCTTGTCGGTTCCGATGAAGTACAACCTCTCGGGTATGGATTGAGACGGGAATAGCCGATTCTTCAACGTGTTTATCCCATCGCGCAAATGATTGCGGATGAAAGCCGCAATGCCCATAACCACAACGGCAATCTCAATCACCAGCCACGAGAACCAGTAGCGGCGCGCGAAATGCTTGCGGAAGAAGATGAGCATAGCGTTGTAGAAGCTGTGGATGTATCGGAAGCTCGTGTCGTGCGTGCTCTCGCCTTTGTAGTGCATCATCAGCTGAGGTGAGTACCAGCATTCCCATCCGGCTTGTCCGATGCAGTAGCTGAGGTCGATGTCCTCGCCATACATGAAATAGTCTTCGTCCAGCAAGCCCACTTGCTCGACGGCATCACGTCGCAGCATCATGAAGGCGCCGGAGATGACTTCGATCTGTCCTTCCTTATCCTCGAGCAGATGACCCATATAGTAACGTCCGAAACGGGGATGGGTAGGGTAGAGCTTGCAAAGACCGCACACCTTGAAGAATGCTGTGGCTGGAGTTGGCAGTCCACGCCGTGACTCGCGGGCAAAGCTGCCGTCGCGGTTCAGCATGCGAATGCCCAGGACGCCGGCTTTGGGATGCGATGCAAAGAAGGCCAAGCAACCGCGCAATGCATTCTCGGAAACGATGGTATCGGGGTTCAGCAAAAGCACCAGATCGCCGCGCGACAGACGAATGGCCATATTGTTGGCACATGCAAAGCCTACATTCTCCGTATTCTCAATGACATGGATGTTGGGGAAGTCGCGACGGACATACTCCAACGAACCGTCCTTTGAGGCATTGTCCACCACCCAGACTTCCACGTCGAGACCCTCGGAGGCACGGCGCACAGAATCGAGGCACTGCCAGAGGTAGTGCTTCACATTGTAGTTGACGATGATGATGCTTAAGGAATGATCATTAACCATTATTCATTCCTCCCTCTCTCTCGTATTCCATTTTGTCCATTGATGGCCACACGAACAGGAAAGCAACCACCACCATCAGTGCCAGATAGCCGCAGGTCGTTTCACATCCTAATAGATAATAGCACAGCGTGTTGTAAAACAAGGGGAGACCTAATAGTGCAAAGCGCACGATGCTCCAGTGATAGTAAGCCGCCTCGTCCTGCGCCACAGCGTTGTTGACGCGCTTGAACTTCATCAGGCGCATGGCCACCGGTACCAGCACGATGGTCAGTGCTATGCCAACGATACTCATCCAGTATGTTCGCAAGTCGTTGCCTGCCAAAGTTCCCTCTGCGATCAAGCCTGCTTCATAGAGAATGGCAATCAATGCCGCTATCAATAGCTCTGCACAATATATAAATCTCAGTTTCCTAATCATAATAAGTTTATATTCAGTTCTTGAATCGTTCCATGATCAGCTCTTAAATGGCTTCCTGTCCATGATGCTGCGTCCGAGTGTCAGCTCGTCGGTGTAGTGAAGCTGGTCGTTTTGTGCCACGCCTCGAGCCAGCGTCGTGATCGCCACTTCAGGCGCTTCGGCCAGCTTGCGGAAGATGTAGAACGATGTCGTGTCGCCCTCCATCGTGGGACTCAGCGCGAGAATCACCTCAGCGATGCCGCCGGCACACACACGCTTGACGAGACTCTCAATCTCCAAGTCCTGCGGGCCGATGCCGTCCATGGGTGAGATGATGCCGCCCAGGACATGGTAAACGCCATTGTACTGCTGCGTTGCCTCTATGGCCATCACGTCCTGCACACTTTCCACAACACATACTATCGTATGGTCGCGGCGTGGCGAGGCGCAGATCTGACATTCCTCGTCGTCGCACACATTGTGGCAGATCTGACAATAGCGTACGTTGGCAGCCAACTCATGCAGGCTCTCGGCAAAGGCGTCAACATCCTTGCGTTCCCACTTCAGCAGATGCAACACAAGACGCATAGCCGTCTTGCGCCCGATGCCTGGCAACTGAGCGAACTCGCCTACGGCACGCTCCAAATAATGT
>JAEEHP010000274.1 GCA_016280855.1 Bacteroidaceae bacterium | reverse complement strand
GTAAGACCGTCGGCAAACTTCGGATAGTCACCACTTACATCACTCATCTCACGAGGCAGGAAGGAGGTGCGATAAAGGGCGCCATAGAACTGGTTGACACGAGCCGTATCCTGATCCTCCACATCAATCGTATGCAGACGGGCTATCCATTTCGACGCCAGACACTCCATCATACTCTCAAAGTCTTGAGCCTCAACCTCAGCCGCAAAATTGTTCACCGCTCCCTCTTTGGTAGTAAACGAGGTAGCCGCCTTGAGGATGATCGGTTCATGGGCCTTTCCTTTGAACGTGAACCAGGCACAGAGACTATCACAGCCAGCATCCTCTATCTCGTCATAAGCCTGTAACAGGAAATGTCCGCAGAAACCTGCAGGTTCGCCCCATCCCTGATAGATGCGATGCACGGGATTGTAGCCATAGATGGTCTTGTCGAGACTATTCACCGTCAGGAAGCCCTCTCCCTCATCACTGTTATGATTCAGGATGACATGCACTGGTCCGTCTTGTTCTGGTGTAATGCGGAAGATAGCGGAATGGCTATCGCCCGTCATCTCCACCTTCAGATGTTCCTGAGGCAGACGGACGGCATAATAATGGGGATGAGACACTTCTTCTGCATGCGTAAACGGGGTAGCCCGCTCCACTGGTTTTAGACGTAGGCTTCCTCCCAGAGCAGCAAGCGTGAACGAACCATAGTCCTGCGTACAACCGCCCACAATCCAATGACTGTTGCGGAAGCCCTGGAAGAGGGAGTCCGTATAATAATAAGGTGCAACGCACTTCTTTTCCGTATCGCGAGTCTGGGGTGTCCAGAAGTTCTGCCCGTTGGGAGCCAGTACGGCAGGTAGCGTCTGCCCATGTTCCTCAGAACCCTTGCCGAAGAGACCTGCCGTCTTGGTGTTGGCAGGCGCCGTTCCCACCATTGTGTTCAGGGCACAGAGTTGGCGCAGGTGTTCCAAACGATGAATGCGCTGGGCCACCTGCTGCTTCAGGTCGTCCCAATAGTAGAAACCCTTCAAGCCTGTGCCTGTCTTCAACATTGCCGGCTTCTCATTATGCAGCAACTGCACAAGCACTTGCCCCTGTGCATTTCTATAGAAGACTATCTGCAGGTTGGCCGCCATCGGCAGAATCCCATCCATACCCTTACCTTTCGTATCCACCCCCATCAGGGTCAGCAGACGATAGAGATTGGTATCATGGCCGAAACGCAGGTCTGCGCCTTTGCCGCTGCTGGCGACGGCTGCGTCGGCATCGGCTTCAATGCGCTGCCAGAGGGAGATGGCAGAGCGCGCAGGGATACCCTCGTTCAGGATGTCATCACCATTGCAGCGACGCATCCTCACGTTGTTCTGCTGATAGATAGCCTCAAATTCCCCCTCTGTGAACAGGTCGTAGAAAGAGAGCTTCAGCTCCACATCCTGCATGTCTGAAGCCACCGTATGCAGTTCCGTCATCAGCTTCGTCGGATTCTCCAGTTGTGAAGGATCGACAAACAATGACTTGATGAAACGCTCAGGGGATATCGTAAGGGGGATAACCGTACGCTGCTCCAAGGCCTTTGTCTCTGGTGAGGTATAGGCAATCCAGGCCATATCCGCAGAGTCGGTGACAGCCTCAGGCACATGGACACATCCTTGATGACCCAGTTCGTCGAGGAAGTTAAGCATACTCGCCCGACAACGGCCTACAACACTCGAATGGGCCGAGAGATGACCATCCGCTGCAAAGAGTTGTGGGAAGTTCTGGTACATCCTGCGGGCAATACCACGATGCTGACGGCCTCCAAGGGGTGACAACTTGCCACCGTTACCTTTGGCATTCTTCCACACCTTCGCCATCCGCTTGCGCACATCCTTGCCGAGCTTGGTCAGATTCTTTGTGTCGTCAAACTGGCGGCATATCCACTCATAGCGCTGGTCGCTTGTCATCCAGCGTGACCCATGCCGTCCGTAATGGGAGATATAGAAGGGCTGATAGCCTTCTGGTGCCGCTGCCACCTCGGTCTCCGTCACAGGATAGGCATAATACACACCACCCATCTTCTCATACTGGGCGAACAACGTGCCCGTCATCAGACAGGCGAGACAAAGTAGTAAAGTTCTATGTAGTCTGTTCATCTTGAAAAATCGTCAATCAACAAGTATTAATCTCTTAGCAATTCAAATACAAAGCGTGCTCCCTTCACATACTCCGTATCAAGCCACAGGTCACCACCCATCCGTCGGGCGATAGAGCGGGCTACTGTCAGGCCGATACCTGTGCCGTCGGCGAATGAGTCAAGCTGCACAAACTCACCGAAGATATTGTCTGACTCGCTAACAGGAATGCCGATGCCCGTATCCTCCACAATGAAACGCACACTGCGGTCGGTGCACTCGGCCAGGAGCCTGATGGTGCCCTGCGGCGTGAACTTCACGGCGTTCTCCAACAGATGAGCCAGCGCACGGACTGCGTAGAGCCGACTGGTGCACAGCGTCACTGGCTCCATCTCCTCCACCTCGAAGGTTACTGTCGCCTCGCTGTTGCCTGGACGGGTGTGAGCGGTGATCTTGGAGTGGCCGATGGCCTGTGATGCCAAATCCCGCACGTTGGTCTTGTCACGGCGGTCGATGACAGTCTCACTGCAGGCATCGCTCAGTGCGAGCATGCGGTCCACCAACTTTGTGATGCGGTCTGCATTCTCCGCCATGCGCTCCTGCATATCCTTCTTCTCTTCCTCTGTCAAGTCCATATCCGGCGATGTCAGTACCTGGGTGAAGCCCGATACGATATTCAGCGGCGTGCGTATCTCGTGAGAGATATTCCGAATAAATTCAGTCTTCATCTTCGACGATGCGGCAGCCCGTTCGTTGGCGATACGCAACTGTTCGTTGGCTTTCTTCTGCCTGATGGCGGACCGCCAGCCGAAGAGCAGCAGAATCAGAAGTGCCAGCATGATAGTCAGTGCTGCCACAACGGTATAGATGAACTTGGTGCGCTGCTGCGCTGTCTTGAGTTCATCCACCTGGAACAACGTGTTCAACTCGTCAAGGTGCTGACGGGCATCGCGCCCGAAGACGGAGTCTTTTTCATAATACAGCTGCTGGTAGATACGTGCTGCCTCGATTCCCTTGCCTAACATGATGAGTGCCTGAGCCCGCACCTCCTCAGTATGATCGTCTCTCTCACTGGTCATCAGATGCACGCTGTCCGTGTAGAGCAACGCTTTGGAGGCGTCCCCGATGGCCAGATAGTAGCGTGCTTCCATCTTATAGTAGTGGTGCAGCCCGAGTGCCGTGTTGTTCTGGCGGGCATAGTCCGCAGCTGCGTCAAGTGCCTGCCTGGCCTGGGCATAGTTCTCCAGCCCGATATAGGCGGCAGCCCTTGCCAGATAGCAGGAATTATAATACTCCTGGGTACGGGCCTCGGGGTCTTTGGCAGCCTTTTCCTTGATGAAGCCGAACCATTCCTGGGTGACCTGCAGCTCCTTATCGAAGGCTTTGTCATAGTCGTAGGCCTTGGCCATGCGGTAGTAGATATTGCTCAGTGAGGCATAGTCGCCTTTCTCGTCCTGCATCAGTTCCGCATAGTGCCTCAGTGCCTCGATGGCAGGCTCCGTCTGTTTCATGTTCAGGTAGATCACGCCTATCTGCTTGTAGGCCATCGCACGCCCGAGCTTATTGTCACGCTCCTTCGCGTCGTCCAGCATCTGCTGCGTCTCGTGCAAGGCAGCCTGCAACTTACCCAGTGCACAGAGGGCATTGGCTCTGAGTTGCCAGGTACGATAATAATAGTCCCACTGGCCATGCTTGCGAAACCATTCCATCTGTACTTTGGCCTCAGCGGCCTGCATCTCGGTCAAAGAGAAATTCTTCAGCGTAACAATCTTCTGCCAACGGGCTTGTCCCTCTTTCTCGACATTACCCTGCTGCTGCTCGTAGGCAATCTGCTGGTCAGCCGCCACAAGGGCTGCCTCAGCGGCATCCTTGCTATCCTTTGCACTTGCAGGCAATGGAAGGCAAACTATCAGAAGACAAAAGGTTATTAGTAGCTGTCTCATTCTTAACACCAGGTGCTTTTACATCCGTATGCAAAAGTACCTATTTTTTTTTATGATACCAAATAATTTCCGAAGAAACTTTCAAAATGTGCTGTCAGCGGCTATCTGCCAGTCGATTCCTAACGGGTTGTGCCGCATCTCGACGACCAGATAGAGTCCTGGCTCCTTGGCATAGACAATGACCATCTCGGTGCGGTCGATGTCTGCCCTCACGAGTGTCTGCTCGCCCATTCCCGAGCAAGGCTCGCCTACCCGTAGCCTTTCCCGTAGCCTTTCGTTCACCAGCCGCCACGTGATGCCGTCGTAGGTGAAGCTGCCTTTCTCCTGTAAGTCGTGCATCGCCTTCCGGGAAATGAAGCCAAACGTGCCTTGCGACTGATAGACGGCCCCGTCGGCTGGGATGTCCCAACAGAAGCGTGCTCCATTTTCAACAACGGACTTAGGAATCCGATAGGTCGCCTCCTTGCAGGTCACGGTCAGCGTGTCCCCAGCCCAGCCGAAAGTCAGCGGCCAGGTGCGGTGCTGGCGGTTGAGCGTGAAACTGATATTGCCACGAAGGGAGGGCGTAACCGACAGACTGTTCTCCCGCAGGGGACGATTTAGTCCCAGGGTGGGACTGTTTTGGTCCCAGTGCGGGACTGTTTTAGTCCCAGGGTGGGACTGTTTATTAGAGACGTAGAACACCAGATTGCCGCCAGCCATCAGTTCTGCGTGCTCGATACGGGCATCCTCAAGCACCTTGCCGTTGAAGGTCACCTTCTCGAAATGCGTACCCTTGCCCTTCAGCGAGCCACGAAGCGTCTTGCCGTTGTCAAGCTGCAGTGTCCAACCAGGAATCAGCGGCGCATGAAGCAGGTAGTAGCTCTGTCCGGCATTGGGATAGAGCCCCAGCATGTGAAAGGCAAGCCACGAGGACATCGCCCCGCTGTCATCATTGCCGGGCAGACCGTCGGGCGCGTCGCTGTAGTGCTCAGTGATAATCTGCCGCACGCGGTCTGAGGTCAGGTCTGGCCGTCCTATCCAGTGATAGAGACAGGGCGTGAGGAACGACGGTTCGTTACCCACGTTATAGCGCTTGCGGTCGAAGAATAAATCGAGTCGTTTACGGAAGGGCTCCGCTCCGCCACAGGCCTCGATCAGTCCTGGTACGTCGTGAGGGATACTCAGCGAATACTCTGCCGAGAGGGCTTCATAGAAGAAGGTACTCCACCAAGGCAGATACCAAGGAGCCACCTTGGTCACTGGCGTATAGGGAATCGTCGGATGAAACACCTTCGAATGTCCCCAGGGCACGGAGTCGAGCCATCGGCCTTGGGCATCACGCGGCATGATATAACCCTTCACGTCGTCCCACTCATAGTCGCTGCGCCAGAGGTTGCGCCAGTTACCTGACTGCTTCAGATAGTGCTCATAGACATCCTCACGGCCTAAGCCCTTCGCTACCTCTGCGATGCAATAGTCATTATAGGCATATTCGATGGTACGGGTACCAGCACGATCAATCCCATAGGGGAGATAGCCCAACGTAATATATTCCCTGAGTCCGCCTCGCCCATGTTTCTCGTGATCAGCCCCAGGATCAGCCTCTGCGTCCTTCAGCATCGCCTCGAGGGCATACTCGTAATCGATGCCTTCCAACCCCTTGACGAAGGCGTCGGCAATCATGACTTCCGCATTCGAGCCGCCTTGGGTTCGGCCATTACAATCACCACTACGGGCATCAGGCATGTAACCCTCACGCTTGTAGATGTTCAGCAAGGAGTTCACGATGTCAACCTCACGCTTGGGATCGAGCAGGGTGATCAGCGGTGAGGAACTGCGATAGGTATCCCAAATGGCATAGTAGTCATCATAATACGGTGTCTCCCTCCACTTGGGATTCTCGCCACTCTTATCTACTGGCATGATCATCGTGTCGTAACGGGCAGTATAGAACATGCGTTTCTGAACTTCCGTGCCCTTGACGTCAAAACGACTCAGGAGTTTATCCCAGCTATCACGCAGATGATTTAATTGTGTATCGAAATCGCAGGAAGAGATATTTCGCTTGGCCTGCTGAGTGCTGACATACG
>JAEEHP010000273.1 GCA_016280855.1 Bacteroidaceae bacterium | reverse complement strand
GAGACCATCGCCAACCCACGGCGAGGCGTGCAGAGCAAACACCTCAAGGAGCCCGATATCATCATCGGTTTCGCACGCTACAACCGCCATCGCACCTCGTGGTTCGACCGCAAGGTTGACTTCCATCGGCTGTGGAACAACATCGTTGGCTTCAACCATATCCTTAGCGGTCATGCCGCCATGCGTGCCGATGGTTGCAACCTCGCTTATCGCAAGAGCCTGTTCATCGAGAATGGAGGCATGGCAGCCCACCAAGAGCTCAAGAGCGGTGCCGAGGAACTGCTCGTCAATCACAATGCCAAGCCTCACAACACGGCACTCATGCTCTCGCCCTCAGCACTCATGCTCCAAGACCCGCTCCCTGCCCGCCGGCTATGGAAACAGCAACGCGTGTTCTACTGCGAGACCCGTCGCCACCAACGGCACCGCCATCTCTATCGCGCAACACAGGCCTTGCGGTTGTTCATGCCCTGGCTGCTTCTCGTCATCGCCATCGTTGTTCCCGCGCTCTATCCTATTATGCAATATCTTGAGACCATGCAGGTTCCTTTGCTCGACACCCTCGACCTACAGCCCACCGACCTCATCAGTGTCTCTGCCATCGTCCTCATCCTGCTGCTCATCTACGTCATCCTGAAGATCGTCAGTTTCAATCGCACCGCCTCCCAACTTGGCTGCCGGCGCTACTATCTGTCCCTCATCATCTTCGAACTCGCCCTACCCTTCTGGAACCTCTCTGCGGCCATCGCCCATCGTCGCGCCTCCAAGAACGAGTTCCGCAAAAAATTTGTCTAACTCTCAACTTTCAACTATCCGCTCGACCTTTGGTCGCTTCGACACTTCGAAGAACTTTCAACTTTCAACTCTCAACTCTCAACTTTCAACTCTCAACTTATATGTCCTCCTTCATCGCCTGGTGCTTCGACCACCTCAACTATTGGACCATCACCTTCCTCATGACCCTCGAGAGCACGGTCATTCCCATTCCGAGCGAACTCGTCGTTCCCCCGGCCGCCTATCGTGCAGCTGCTGAGGGTAGTGATCTTAATGTCGTGCTCGTTGTGCTATGCGCCACGCTCGGTGCCAACCTCGGTGCCTTGATCAACTATACTGCCGCCCGTTATCTCGGACGCCCCATCATCTATGCCTTTGCCAACAGCACCTTCGGCCACCTCTGCCTCCTCAACGAAGAGAAGGTGCGCAAGACCGAAGTCTATTTCAACGACCACGGCGCCGTCGGTACCCTGATCGGACGCCTCGTCCCCGGCATTCGCCACCTCATCTCCATCCCCGCCGGCCTTGCCAAGATGCGCCTCTCGCATTTCATTCTCTACACCACCATCGGCGCCGGCCTCTGGAACATCATACTCGCCGTCATGGGCTATGCCCTCGCCAGCTTCGTTCCCGAAGACCAACTCATGGACAAAGTCACGCAGTACAGCCATGAGCTCGGCTACGCCATGATTGCACTCTTCCTCGCCCTCGTAGCCTACCTCGTGTACAAAGGTGTCAGGAAATCCAAACCGTCAGAATAAGAGATCATCCACAATTCATACACTCATAACTTACAAATCATAAATCAATAAACTCATGAAGAAACGTATCCAATTCAGTCTCGTCTATCGAGACATGTGGCAGAGCTCCGGTAAGTTCCAGCCACGTAAGGATCAACTCGAACGCATCGCACCCGTCATCATCGATATGGGTGTCTTCGATCGCGTCGAAACCAACGGTGGAGCCTTCGAACAGGTCAACCTCCTCGCCGGCGAGAATCCCAATGCCGCCGTGCGCGCTTTCTGCAAGCCGTTCAACGAAGTAGGCATCAAGACCCACATGCTCGACCGCGGCCTCAACGCCCTCCGCATGTACCCTGTCCCCGACGATGTCCGCGAACTGCAATATAAGGTCAAGCACGCTCAGGGCGTTGACATCCCCCGCATTTTCTGCGGTCTCAACGACGTCCGCAATATCATCCCTTCCGTCAAATGGGCCAAGGCCGCAGGCATGACGCCGCAGGCCACGCTCTGCATCACTACATCGCCTGTCCATACCGTCGAGTACTACTCTGACATTGCCGACCAGGTCATCGCTGCCGGTGCCGAGGAGATCTGTTTGAAAGATATGGCAGGTATCGGTCAGCCAGCACTCCTTGGAGCCCTCACCAAAGCCATCAAGACCAAGCACCCCGACATCATCATCCAGTACCACGGCCACAGCGGTCCCGGACTCTCCATGGCCTCCATCCTCGAGGTCTGCAACAACGGAGCCGACGTCATCGACACCGCCATCGAACCGCTCTCATGGGGTAAGGTACACCCCGACATCATCTCCGTGCAGTCCATGCTCAAGAACGAAGGCTTCGAGGTCAAGGAAATCAATATGAAAGCCTACATGCAGGCTCGTTCACTCACTCAGGAGTTCATCGACGACTGGCTCGGCTATTTCATCAATCCCGGCAACAAACACATGTCCTCGCTGCTCCTCGGCTGCGGCCTTCCCGGCGGCATGATGGGCTCCATGATGGCCGACCTCGCCGGCATCCACGGCGTCATCAACAGCACGCTGAAAGCCAAGGGCGAACCCGAGCTGACCACCGACGAGATTCTCGTCAAACTCTTCGACGAAGTCGCCTACGTCTGGCCACGCGTCGGTTATCCTCCATTGGTAACGCCTTTCTCGCAGTACGTCAAAAACATAGCCCTCATGAACCTGCTCACCATTGCTCAGGGCAAGGGACGCTTCGTCATGATGGACGACTCCATGTGGGGTATGATCCTCGGCAAGAGCGGCAAGATTCCCGGCACCATCGATCCCGAACTCGTCGAGCTCGCCAAGAAGCAGGGACGCGAATTCACCGATGCCGATCCTCACACGCTGCTCAAGAACGCCCTACCCGACTTCATCAAGGAGATGGAGGAGAACGGATGGGATCGCGGACAGGACGACGAGGAGCTCTACGAACTGGCCATGCACCCCGAGCAGTACCGCAACTACAAGAGCGGTCAGGCCAAGAAGAACTTCCTCGCCGACCTCGAGAAAGCCAAGGTCGCCAAGGCACAGGCCACAGCAGGCCCCAAGGTCTCCATCGAAGAACTCTCTGCCTTCAAGCACGCCAAAGCCGATGCCATCACGGCACCCGACAACGGCCAAATCCTCTTCGAGATCAGCGGCGACAGCGGCGTGACACGCTGCACAGAGCCCGCCATCGGCACACGCTACAAGGAAGGTGATGTCATCTGCTACCTCCAGACACAGTACGGACAGCTCCTGCCTATCAAGGTAGGCATCGCCGGTAAGCTCGTCGATATCACTGCCTTCCAAGGCAAGAAAGTCATCAAGGGTCAGGCCATCGCCTGGATCGAACGCCAAGCTTGAACCAACCCCACTATTCCATCATTTCGATTCATCATCTGCCTCTCCGTAATCATACTGCGGAGAGGCTTTTTTTCAGCTCACACAACCATACCGATTTGGGATTAATCGTTTCGCTCCGCAAGAATAATCATTCTGCCCGACAGACACAAATCTTCAGCCCAAAATTCCTAGCATTTTTGATTGCTTGATGATGATGCAGCAATTGCTTGATGATGATGCAGCAATTGCTTGATGATGATTAAGCAATGATTATTCTTAGCAATAATGGCCAAGATGAACAGTCTGTTGAGG
>JAEEHP010000272.1 GCA_016280855.1 Bacteroidaceae bacterium | reverse complement strand
CGGTAAGATGAAATACCGTTCTTCTTACGGACAGAACTTGTTGCAGCATGCCCGTGAGACCGCAAACCTCTGTGCTGTGATGGCTGCCGAACTCGGACTCAATCCTAAGAAAGCCAAGCGCGCAGGTCTGTTACACGATATTGGTAAGGTGCCCGATGAGGAGAGTGAGATGCCTCACGCACTCTATGGTGCCAAGATTGCCGAGCAGTTCAAGGAGAAACCCGACATCTGCAATGCCATTGGTGCCCACCACGACGAGATGGAGATGCAGACCTTGCTCGCCCCGATCGTTCAGGTTTGTGATGCCATCAGTGGTGCACGTCCTGGTGCCCGTCGTGAGATCGTCGAGGCCTATATCAAGCGTCTGAACGACCTTGAGGCTATTGCCATGAGTTATCCTGGTGTCACGAAGACCTACGCCATCCAGGCTGGTCGTGAACTCCGTGTCATCGTAGGTGCTGATAAGATGAACGATGCCGAGAGTGAAGCACTCAGCACGGATATCGCTACAAAGATTCAGAATGAGATGACCTATCCGGGACAGGTGAAGATCACTGTCATCCGAGAGACTCGTTCCGTGGCTTATGCAAAATAGGAATCATAAAAAAGATTAGCTTCCGATTGGAGGCTAATCTTTTTTTTTGCTTCTTTTCAATATTCAGTTATTTGCACTTAATGCATAGCATTGCTTTCCCCTTAGAGTCTGATCAGGGTTGAACCTAGTTTCCCGAGCTGAACGGCATAGACACCTTTCTGCAGTCCGTCGAGGCTGACGTTACCAGCCTGAACCGTCGTCTGGCGGACGATGGTGCCTGAGAGGCTATAGAATGTCACGGCAGTGCCGTCCTCGGCACCCTCGGCGATGAGATGCCCGTTCTCCACACGGAAGCTGATGTTCTCCGGCTGCTGCAGGCTGAGTCCCTCGATGCCTGTGGAGAGGTCGAGCACGTAGAGCAGCCCCTTGTAGGCATTGATCTTGCCGGCACCGAAGCGATGCGGTGCCTTGTCAGTGCCCTCGTCGGTGTCGCTGCTGTGCTGGATGATGTCCTTGATGTCGGCATTGGTCAGCGTCTTGCCCTTGTCCTTGGCAGCCTGCACCCAGAGGGCAACGATGCCGGCGACGGTAGGCGTGGCCATCGACGTGCCGCAGGCAAATCCCCAGGTGTAGATCCAGTCGGCATCCTGACCCACGAACTGGTTGCCGAGAGATATCGAGTTCGAGATGAGCTGTGCTTTCATGTCCTCTGTCGATATCATCGAGTTGATGGCTGCGTTGACCCAGACGCCCGGTGCTGCCACGTCGGGTATCTTGTGGCCGGCATAGTCAGTGCCGTAGCTGGAGAAGTTGGCGATTTCGCCCAGCGTGAAGTCATTGTCTGTCAGTATCTCGTTCGAAGTCTGGATGTTCACCACCCGGTTGCTGGCAGCCCAGGCTCCCACGGTGACGGCTTCTCCCGTTGTGCTGTGGTCGCCCATCGATATGCTGGCGGTTCCCTCGGTATAGCCTTCTGCCTTGTCATAGCCGCTGTTGTCCACCCAGGAGAAGACCTCCGTGGCCTCTTCGGGCGTGAAGTGGATGACAAACTTGTATTTGTTAGCTTTCATCGCCTTCTGATTGGTAATGAGTATAGCCTCTACATACTGTCGGTCGTTGCCCTTCGGGTCTTTTCCCTTGCCGGCTGCCAGCACCACGTCGAGGGTGCCGGCGAAATATTTCGAGAGGTCTTCGTGCAGTTTCTTCAGCGCTGCGCTCATGTCGCTTTCGGGACTATCGGACAGGTCGATATAAAAACCGAATTTGTCACTCGATGACATGGCCTCGGAGAGATACACCTCTTTATTCTCGGCAGTGTCATAAACACCGATGCGCATCCCCACGGGCTTTGTTGTCGGGAAGAATGAGAAGCTCTTGGCGCCCCTCTCCGTGCTGTTGATCATCAGCTTGAGCGTCTCCCCGGCGCCGAGCTTCTTGTGGACGTGCAGCGAGTCGCCGCCCTCATTGCTGGCGCAGATGATGGCGATGTTGCCCTCTTTGCAGAAATTCCTGACGGCCTGTGCCGAGGCACTCGTTCCGTCGTGGAATCCATTGTGGCCGTTTTCACTCCAGCTCAGCACCACGGGCTTGTTCTGTACCTTGCCATAGTCCGAAATCCACTTGAATGTCAGCGATTGTGCCAGGCTGACGGCAGCATCATTTCCGTATTTTTCTCGCATGGCTTTGTTGGTGATTGCACTGGTAAGGATGATGTCGGCCCGTGGAGCCATGCCGCCGAGGGGCTTGCCCGTGAGTCCTTCAGCTCCTTTCACTTCGCTGCCTGCGGCTATCGAGAGGCAGTGGGTGCCGTGGGTGCCGTTGTCATCCATCAGCTTCAGTGTGTCGAGTATCTCTTCCGGCGTGTCGAAGAGCGAGCCTTCTGCCTCCTTGCCGTCGATGACGGCCTTCTTGCCGGCTTTTAGAATCTGGCCTGGCAGATAGACCGACTTGATGCGCAGTTTCCCGTCGGCATCCTTGAAGGCGGGGTGGGTGAAATCGTAGCCATCGTCGATGAGGGCGATAATCACGCCTTCGCCCGTATAGGCCTGTGGCAGCTTCTCGCCCGTGCCACTGAGTATCAGATCGGTCTTTGTCGCGGCGCGTGAGTTGTCGGTGCGGGGTGTGGGCTTGCTCAGTCTCTCTACGATATCTACACCCTCGGTAGCTGCCACCTTTTCCAGGATGTCGCCCGTCAGGGCCACCGTCATCTGGTTACCCAGCGTCACCTTCACCTCGGCTCCGAGTGCCTCCACGCGACTGGCCACGTCGGCGGGCTGTGCGCCTGGCTTCAGGCGCAGCGTTACAATCGTCTGTTTGGCAGCATCGGCGCTGCGGGTCTTGACTGCCTGCCTGTAGCTGTTCAGGTAAGCGTTCACCTCTGGCGAGAGGTTCGTCTGTGCCTCTGCGCATGTCAGGGCGCAGCAGGCCATCATTGTAGTTAGTAATTTTTTCATCGTACAGTCGTTTATTGTCTATTAATACACTGCAAATGTAATCAAAATCTTCTAATCCTCCAACAATTTAACTTGTTTTAAAAAATCGGGAAATGCCTGTAATTGGAGAAATCTGAGTGACAGGCAAATGAGCGTGGCGATGAAGGCGACTATTAGAGCGATAGCCCAGACGGGGGTGACGGCATAGAGCACCTCCGCTTCCACGCGCCACGAAGGGAGTGGGGCGATGCTGTCGGGGCGTGGCTGGATGAGCCGTCCCTGGGTGAGCTGGATGATAAGACCCACCTT
>JAEEHP010000036.1 GCA_016280855.1 Bacteroidaceae bacterium | reverse complement strand
TGCCATCGGCGACACCGTACCCGTCCCCGCCTTGGCCCACAAGGCAGACCACGAAGCCACCATCTGCGTGGAGAAGCTCTGTTGCCTCGACCCCAAGCCGCTCAACTACGCCAACATTCCCGGCTGCACCTACACCACACCTGAAATTGCCTCCGTCGGCATGAGCGAAGCGAAGGCCATCGCCGCTGGCTACGAGGTGAAAATCGGCAAGTTCCCCTTCACTGCCTCGGGCAAAGCCACCGCTGCCGGCAACCGCGACGGTTTCATCAAGGTCGTCTTCGACGCCAAGACAGGTGACTGGCTCGGCTGCCACATGGTCGGTGACAACGTCACTGAAATGGTGGCTGCCGCCGTACTCTGCCGCGAACTGGGTGCCAAGGGCGAAGACATCATCCGCGCCGTGTTCCCCCACCCCACCATGTCGGAGGGCATTATGGAGGCGGCTGCTGCGGCATATGGTGAATGCGTACATTTATAATCATTGGTTTGTAGAGACGGTGCATGCACCGTCTCTACCAGCACAAACGAGAACATGGAAATCATCGAAACCAAAATACAAGACCTCTTGGTCATCAAGCCCGACGTGTTCACCGATGAGCGCGGCTATTTCTTCGAGTCCTACAACCGGGAACGCTTCCTAGCATACGGCCTCGACATGACCTTCGTGCAAGACAACGAGCCGCAGTCGATGAAAGGCGTGCTGCGCGGACTGCATTTCCAAAAGCCGCCCTTTGCACAGGGCAAGCTGGTGCGCGTGGTGAAAGGTGCCGTCAGGGACGTGGCCGTCGACTTGAGGAAAGACTCGCCCACCTACGGGCAATGGGAGTCGGTGATACTAACCGAAGGCAACAAATTCATGTACTGGATCCCGGAAGGCTTCGCACATGGCTATGTGTGCCTTGAGGACCATTCGGTGTTCACCTACAAATGCACCAACGTCTACAACAAAGCCTCGGAAGGCAGCATCCGCTGGAACGACCCTGACCTCGGCATTATTTGGGACATCGAGAATCCGATTCTGTCCGATAAGGATAAGATCGCACCAATGTTTAAGGATTTTGTCACTCCGTTTTAGTTTAGAGATTTGAGAATCATACAAGCACATAATCCTATGAGAACAAGAAACCTACTCTTGGCTTGCGGCATGGCTATCATATTAATAGGTGTGACTGCAGCCATCACTCTATTACCGGCTCAATCTAATGACGAACAGTTGGAAGAATATGAAGGCACGGACAAAGAATTCATCGCCTTCGACCGCATCGACCATGTCACTCACGACATCGAACTTCCAGACTCCATGACGTTCTGTGGCGAGGAAGTGCCCTTGGACCTGTTTTTCGTCAGCGAACGTTTGGAAAGGGAACTGCTGGTCAACTCGTACCTGCATTCCAGCACGCTGTTGTTACTGAAGCGCACCACGCGTTGGTTCCCCGTCATGGAGCCTCTCATGGAGAAATACGGCTTGCCTGAAGACTTCAAGTATCTGGCCATGATCGAGAGTTCGCTGACCAACGCCGTCTCACCCTCCAAAGCCGTAGGTTTCTGGCAATTCCTTGAAGGGACCGGAAAACAATACGATCTGGAGATCAACAAGGAAGTGGACATGCGCTACAACGTGGAGAAAGAAACCGTGGCGGCCTGCCGCTACCTGAAAGACTCCTACCGCAAGTTTGGCAGCTGGACAGCGGCCGCAGCAGCTTTCAACTGCGGCAACGGACGCATTTCTAAAACCATGGAAGAACAGCGCGTGGATTCATATTACGACATGCTGCTGCCTGAAGAGACGCAACGTTATGTCTATCGTATTTTGGCCTTAAAACTCATCACGGAGAACCCCGAGAAATACGGCTTCCAAATCCGAGACAACGGCTGGTATCAACCATACGAAACCAAGACTGTCACTGTCACCGAATCTATTAAAAATCTAGTGGATTTCGCCTACGAGCAAGGCACCAACCTCAAGATGCTGAAGTATTTCAACCCATGGCTGCGTGGCAACTCCTTGACTATCTCGGCAGGCAACAGTTATGATATCAAGATTCCCACAGGGAAATATGCAAAAACACATAATAAAATGAGAAGTGTGGAGTGAGGAGTGTGAACGAGTTTTCGGAAGATAAGACCTTAGATATTTTCGGTGCTCGCGAGAACAACCTGAAAGACATCGACCTCTCGATTCCACGCAATGCCTTGGTGGTCGTCACGGGCATCAGCGGAAGCGGCAAGTCGTCGTTGGCTTTCGACACCATCTATGCCGAGGGACAACGCCGTTACATGGAGAGTTTCTCGGCCTACGCGCGGCAATTCATCGGCAACATGGAACGCCCGGACGTGGACAAAATCACAGGTTTGAGCCCCGTCATCAGCATCGAGCAGAAATCGGTGAACAAAAACCCGCGCTCCACTGTGGGTACCATCACCGAGATCTATGACTTCCTGCGCCTGCTGTATGCCCGCATCGGCGAAGCTTATTCCTACAACACGGGCGAGAAGATGGTACGCTATACCGAGGAACAAATCACTGACTTGATCCTCAAGGAGTTCGATGGCCGTCGTATCAACATTCTGGCTCCGTCTGTCAGAGGCCGTAAAGGTCATTACCGCGAGCTGTTCGAGCACATCCGCCAGGCAGGCTTCACCCGTGTGCGCGTGGATGGCGTCATGCGCGAGATTGAATTCGGCATGATGGTCGACCGTTACAAGACCCACGACATCGAAATCGTCGTCGACCGCATCGAGGTGCATGAAGACAGCCTCACCCGCATCAAGAAGTCTGTGCAGACCGCCTTCCGCTATGGAAAAGGCTTACTCATGGTCCTCGACAACGACAGCCAGCAGCTGCGCTACTTCAGCCGACTGCTGATGTGCCCCACCACAGGCCTCTCCTACGAAGACCCGGAACCCAACACCTTCTCGTTCAACTCACCCTACGGCGCCTGCCCCAAGTGCAACGGCTTGGGCGAAATCGCTGTGGTCGACAAGGAGAAACTCATTCCCAACCCCAACCTGAGCCTCCGCAAAGGCGGCTTGGCTCCAGCGGGCGAATACAAGGCCGGAAGCTGGATCTTCAGGCAACTGGAGGCCATCGGCTTGAAATACGGCTACACCCTCGACACGCCACTGAAGGACATCTCCGACGAGGCCTTGGATGTCATCCTCTACGGCACCAACGAGACCTTCGAGGTGAAACGCGAGACCCTCGGCATCACCTCGACCTATAAAATCAACTTCGAAGGCATCATCAACTTCATCGAAGACCAAAACAACGAGGAAGCCTCAGCCGCCATCGCACGCTGGGCGGGCTCGTTCATGAACCATGTGAGCTGTCCCGTCTGCGGCGGCACAAGGCTGAAAAAGGAATCTCAGTATTTCCGCATCGACGGGAAGAACATTGCCGAGGTGGCCAACATGGACACCCTCAGCCTTGGCAAATGGATCGATGAGCTGCCTGGCAAACTCACTGAACGTCAAAATGATATTGCCAAGGAAATCCTGCGTGAAATCCACAAGCGCGTGCATTTCCTCCTTGACATCGGCATCGACTACCTCAACATGAACCGACCCGCGGCATCTTTGTCGGGTGGCGAGGCCCAGCGCATCCGACTGGCCACGCAAATTGGCTCACAACTGACGGGCGTTCTGTACATCTTAGACGAGCCCAGCATCGGCTTGCATCAACGCGACAACCAAAAGCTCATCGAGTCGTTGAAGGAGCTGCGCGACATCGGCAACTCGGTCATCGTGGTGGAACACGACAAGGAGACCATGCTCAACGCGGACTATCTCGTCGACATCGGTCCGGGTGCTGGACGCCACGGCGGTGAAGTCGTCTTTGCCGGCACGCCTGCCGAGACCAAAAACGGCCATTCCATCACCTGCGACTACCTCAACGGCAAGCGACAAATCGAGGTACCGAAAATGCGACGCAAACCTTTGGAAGGCGAGTTCCTCACCATCAAGGGCGCGAAAGGCCACAACCTGAAGAACGTAGATTTGGAACTACCTCTCGGTGTGATGGTCTGCGTGACGGGCGTCAGCGGCTCGGGTAAGTCCACCTTAATCAACGAGACCCTCTCCCCCATCCTCAGCCAGAAATTCTACCGCTCGGTGAAAGAGCCGCTGCCCTACAACAGCATCGAAGGCCTGGAGAAAATCGACAAGATCATCCAAATCGACCAAGCCCCGATTGGACGCACACCACGCTCCAACCCAGCCACTTACACCAAGGTCTTCGACGACATCCGCAAACTCTATGGCGAGTTGCCTGAGTCGAAGATCCGCAACTACAAGGCGGGGCGTTTCTCCTTCAACGTGAAAGGCGGTCGCTGCGAGGCTTGCAAGGGCGCAGGCGTGCGTGTCATCGAGATGAACTTCCTGCCCGACGTCAGCGTGATGTGCGAGGAATGCCAGGGCAAACGCTACAACCGCGAGACCCTTGAGGTGCGCTACAAAGGCAAGTCGATCAACGATGTACTCAACATGACCATCAACGAGGCGGTGGAGTTCTTCGAGAACATCCCGAGCATCATCCAGAAAATCAGGACCTTGAAAGATGTCGGCTTGGGCTACCTGACCCTCGGCCAGGCCTCCACCACCATCTCGGGCGGCGAAGCGCAACGCGTGAAGCTGGCCACCGAACTCGCTAAGCGCGACACGGGCAAGACCCTCTATGTGCTCGACGAGCCCACCACCGGCCTGCATTTCGAGGACATCAAAGTGCTGATGCAGGTGCTCAACAAACTGGTCGACAAAGGCAACACCGTCCTCATCATCGAGCACAACATGGACGTCATCAAGATGGCGGATTGGATCGTCGACATGGGTCCCGAGGGCGGTGACCGTGGCGGACGCATCGTGTGCCAAGGCACGCCAGAGGAAGTCGCCAAATGCAAGGAGAGTTATACGGCCAAGTATTTGAAAGAAGAATTATTTCCTACCGTTGCCGCTCCAAATCACCATAAACAAGCGCTGTCATAAATACATATCACTTATAGTTTTCGCTCTGCCGACGGCACGGACATCGACCCTGAGCCCATACCAGCCTCAGTGCCTGTCCCGCCCTGCACGGCGGTGTTTGTGAAGGCCGTGGCTGAAGGCGACACGGTGGTTTTCAGTGTGACGGCACCGTAACGAGATTCCCATCGGATATCAATATAAAAAGTAGAGATAACTGTTTGATGTCTCTACTTTTTTACTAATTTTGAGGGCTTGGAATACGTCTGAACAACTAAAAACATATCACCATGAAAACAATCAAACTATCCATCCTCCTCCTCGCCCTCCTGACCATAGGGCAGGTCAAGGCACAAGGACTGTCGGGCTCGGGAACGACCGACGATCCGTATCTGATCAGCAGCAGTGCGGACTGGAACACCTTCGCGCAAAGCGTCACCAACGACTCGACCTACGCGGGCCAAACCGTGAAACTCGCTGCCGACATCGCCGTCACCGAAATGGTAGGCTTGTACCGCGCCTTCAGCGGCACATTAGACGGCGACGGACACACCATCACCCTCGCCCTCTCGGGTAGCGGCGAGGGCACAGCCCTCTTCTACTGGATTGAAAATGCAACCCTCAAAAACCTGAAAGCGCAGGGCACCGTAACCACTACCGACCGACGCCCCGCCACCTTCGCCGTCATCGTCAACGGCAATAGCACCATCAGCAACTGCTGGAGCACCGTGGCCGTGTTGTCCACAAGGACCAGCGGTTGGGTGGACGGCGGCGGCTTCGTGGGCCGGGTCAGCAGCGGCGCCACGCTCAACATGACCGACTGTGCCTTCCACGGCTCGGTGACCTTCACCGAAGGTGCCACTACGGGCGGCGGCATGGTGGGCTACACGCAAAGCAACGCAACGGTCAACCTCACCAACTGCCTCTATAGCCCCACCTCGCTCACGCTGAACGTCAGCGAATACAACCCCCGCGTCTTCGTCTCGGGCAGTGTGGAAGGCAACCTCAACAACTGCTACTACAACGCCGTGGCAGCAGCCTCGGTACTCGGGAAACAAGGCACCGACGCCTCGGATATGACCAACGAAGCCTTGGCTGCGGCCCTCGGAGAAGGCTGGCATGTCTATAACGGCATGGTGGTGCCCTTCACAGGCAAGTATTACATCAACTCGGCAGCGGAGTGGAACGCTTTTGCAACGACGGTGAACAACGGAACGTCGTACAGCGGACAGACCGTGGCCTTGACCACCGACATCCCGACCGCCATAACGACGATGGCAGGCACCGATAGCCACCCCTTCTGCGGCACCTTCGACGGCGACGGACACACCATCACCCTCGCCCTTTCGGGTAGCGGCCCAGGCACTGCCCTCTTCTACTTGATTGAGGGGGCGACCCTCAAAAACCTGAAAGTACAGGGCACCGTAACCACTTCTGAATACCGCCCCGCCACCTTCGCCGCCTTCGTTGAAGGCAACAGCACCATCAGCAACTGCTGGAGCACCGTGACCGTGTCGTCCACAAAAACCAGCAGCTGGGTGGACGGCGGCGGCTTCGTGGGCCGTGTCAGCGGCACTGCTTCGCTCAACATGACCGGCTGCGCCTTCCATGGCTCGGT
The DNA here is from genome assembly GCA_016280855.1 of Bacteroidaceae bacterium. Classification (GTDB taxonomy): domain Bacteria; phylum Bacteroidota; class Bacteroidia; order Bacteroidales; family Bacteroidaceae; genus Physcousia. The sequence continues at coordinate 22 of JAEEHP010000036.1, read as the reverse complement.
GACCTTCGAGCCCAGTGCCACT
>JAEEHP010000271.1 GCA_016280855.1 Bacteroidaceae bacterium | reverse complement strand
GAGGGCCGCGGTGCGTTCATGGTCGACGTGCCGGAGAAGGGTAGCCTCATGGCAGACTTCCGCTATGAGGACAAGGACTACCACTTCAGCCTGCCCAAGGCGGAGGAGCAGGGATGTGCGCTGATGCTGCACGATGATGACGGCCAGGTGACGGCTGAGCTGACACTGAGGGGCACGACGGGCGGGGAATATGCCGTTGCTGTTCTCTGCCGCGGGGCGTTGCAGGAGTTCCGTCGGATCAGGCCTGACGGCGAAGGACGCTGTAAGGTGTCCATTGACAAGAGCGAGTTGCCGACGGGCGTCTGCGACCTGATTGTCATCGATGCCGAGGGTCAGCCGCTGGCCGACCGCCTATTCTTCGTCGACAACCACGACTATACCGACGGAGGCATCACCGTGAGCGGGCTGAAGAGCGACTACAAGCCGCTGGAGAAGGCAGAGATCACGCTGCAGGCTCCCGTGGGAACGGAGCATGTTTCGGTATCGGTGCGCGACGGGGCGACCGACGAGCCTACCTACGACACGGGCAACATCATGACCGACCTGCTGCTCTCGAGTGAGCTGCAGGGCTACGTCCCCCACGCCGACTACTACTTCGAGAGCGATGACGCCGGGCACCGCCGCCACCTCGACCTGCTGATGATGGTGCAGGGCTGGCGACGCTATGACTACGAGGAGCTGACCGACACGACATTCCTACGCTACGAGCCGGAGCAGATGATCACAGTGGAGGGTGGCGTTTATCCTTATGGGAGCGACGAGGACCTCAACGAGCTGACGGCAGACGACTTGCCAAGATTGATAAAACGAAAAAAAGATGACCCAGAAGTGTACCTTTCGGCAATGGGCGGTGAAAGCATCGAAAGCAACGATGAGCCCATTTACCTAAACGACGGTGAGCCCACTTACGAGCAAGACTCAGGTGATGATTTCTACGAAGAGGAATCGGCTCTCGACGCTGACAACCGCTACCTACGCAAGCGTGGACGCTTGAAAAAGGAGGTGACGTTGAAGGGCGAGCTCGTGCAGGGCACTGACGTGGCTGAGGTGGAAATGCAGACCCACGACGGTGGCCGTTTCGAATTCAGCGTTCCGCCCTATTATGGTGATGCTGTCCTTTTTATGATGTCTTATAAATTGAATGTCGATGATGCTAAGTTGAAGAGGTATGAGAAGAATTGGGCCGTCGAGGCAGCCGTAGCCAACTACTATGTCAAGCGTGACCTCTTCTTCCCCATCTTTCCAAAGAAATATAGCTACTACCAATGCCATCGGCCCGAAGATGTCGACTGGCAGGATGAGGAGACAGCTCTGGTATTGACCGACCCCGACCAAATTTCGTCGATGGACCGTTTGTTGCGGGGAGTCACTGTCAAGGCCCGCCGCCGCCGCTCCCTGCATGCCGTCGACTACTCAAAGCCAGCCTTCGTGGTCGACACCCATGAAATCTATAACCTGGGTATCGATTATGGCCTGTCGAGCGGATTCTATCGGGTGCGCAACATACCCCAGATCGTAGCACACCTACTGCTAGGCACGATATACTCTTATTATAACGTCAGCCAAAAGTTCAATGTACGCGCCCAGGTCGAAGGCTACACCTTCTATCGGGACTACATATCTGAACGTGAACTCGGAAACCCGTCCCGTTCTGCGGACCAAGTTGCCAGTCAGCTGAGGCTGAAGCGTCAGGACGAGATACGGGTGTACACCGACCTGGAGCCGCGCAACCCCGATCTGCCGCGCACTCGCAGTGATTACCAGCCCGACATGCACCTGGATTTCAGGCTTGTGCCCGATGCGGGCGAACGTCCCACCTACCGTGACCGCCGCATCATCCTGCACGGCTTTTACCTGCCCGACCATTTCTATCATCGCGACTACAGCCGCCAGCCCAACCCCGCTGAGGTGAAGGACTACCGCCGCACGCTCTACTGGAATCCTAATGCCCGCCTTGATGCCGATGGCCGCTTCACCGCCACCTTCTATAACAACGGCAAGCCCACACGTATGAAGGTCAGCGCCGTGGGCCTGACCAACAAAGGGCAGCCGGTGTACTATAAACCCGAAGCTGGTCATTAGGCTCGGAAGAACCTTAAATCCTCCATAAATCTGACACAAATATGAGAATGGAAAAGATTTCTGTTAGATGTTGTGTAGATTCAGGATTCAATGACCTCTCTGGGTTGAAGCAAAAAGTGATGCCATGACTTGCATCTTTCGATTAATTGTACTAACTTTGCAGCCGATGAAAAGAACCGTATTGTCCATACTGATCAGCCTGCTGGCCGTGCTGCCCTTGGCGGCGCAGGACCGGCTTGCTGAGATTGAGGAACTGCTGCGGCAGGCACCTGTGCAGGAGAAGATCTTCGTGCACATGGACAATACGTGCTACTTCAAGGGCGACACCGTATGGTACAAGGCGTATGTGGTGCGGGCCGACAACCTGACGTACACTGACATGAGCCGCATCACTTACGTTGAGCTGCTCTCGCCCGACGGCATGATGGTGGAGCGGCAGATGCTCGTGACGTCGCCGCAGGGCTGGACGGCGGGCAACTTCGTGCTGCAGGACTCTCTCTACTCCGGGTACTACGAGATACGGGCATACACGCGGTGGATGATGAACTTCCGCGTGACGCACCGCGAATACAACTACCTCGACCGTCTGGCATTCTACGACCGAAGGATGGCCGACGACTTCTTCCGCGACTACGGCACGCTCTACAGCCG
>JAEEHP010000270.1 GCA_016280855.1 Bacteroidaceae bacterium | reverse complement strand
CTTGCCGTCCCACATGAACCAGAAGTCCCGCGCCACCTCTTTTTTATAGATCCGTTCGTAGAGGTCCGTCACCACGCTCACCACGGCTCCGTTGAACGCCCAGAAGCAGAACTGCGGCACGCTGTTGCCTAGTGCCCTCATCTTGGCCATCTCGTCAAACAGCACCGCCCACTCGTCCCAGTAGCGCACCGCATTCGTCACATCGAGGATTAGCACGTCCACGCCGGCATCAGCCAGCATCGACAGGTCGCGCCGTATGAGCCAGCGGTCCTGACTGAGGAAATAGCCCGCCTCCGGCTCGCCCCAGTGCAGGCTCCACTCCTTCCAAGCCGGGTGGTAGGCGTCGAGGCGTGCCTCTGGGGCCTCCTGCAGCGTGCGTGTCACATCGCCTCCATAAGGCGCCTTGAGGTTGTATTTCCCCTCGTCGTGCCAGGTGATGTAGAAGATACCCACCGTGCGCTGCTTGTCCGTCCGCAGCGGCGCCTCCTCAGCCGTCGGCATCACGCGGCCGAGGGCATCCGTTGCCACCCACGTGTCCGGCATGATGTCCACGACTTGAGCGTTTGCGGCAAGCGCGCAGATGATGAAAGTCAGCAATACCGTTATTCTCATATTTTTCTTCATTTTCGATTGACTGTTCGGCTGTAGTCTGTAGTCTGTTTGGAATAAAATTTTTTTTAGGTTGTGAGGTTATGAGGTTATGAGGTTGTGAGGTTATGAGGTTATGAGGTTATGAGGTTGTGAGGTTGTGAGGTTGTGAGGTGGTTATGAGGTTATGAGGTTGTGAGGTTATGAGGTTGTGAGGTTGTGAGGTTATGAGGTCATGAGGTCGCTCATGATGTCGTCGGCGACCATCCACGACGGCTCGGCGATGCGCAGATGGGTGTGCGGCTTGGCATTCTCGGGCAACAGGAGGAGACGATGGGCGACGATGTGGGGGGCTGCTGCACGAAGGAGGGTGTCGAGACACGGCTGACCGAAGCGACGGCCGAAGGCAGGGAGGTCGATGCCGGCGGCGGTGCGCAGGCCGCACATGATGGCTTCGTCGATGAGATCGGACGGCGTGAGGTGTTCTGTGGTCACGATATCATGGCTCATCGGACGGGTGGTTGTGTTCTGGTGGGAGGGCGAGAGCCAATAGGCGATGTAGGCATCCAGGTTGGGTCGGTTGGCACGGCGGATGCGGTCGCCGTCGTAGCTGTGGGCTCCCGGTCCGAAGCCGAGGTAGGGTTCGCCAGTCCAATAGCTGCTGTTGTGGCGGGAGCGGCGATGGGGTAGGGCGAAGTTGGAGATCTCGTAGTGCTCGAAGCCGGCTTCATGGGCATAATGGCAGAGGCGTTCATACATGGCAACGGACATCTCCTCGGGTGCCTCGTGGATGTGTCCGGCATCGCGCTGACGGGTGAGAGGTGTGCCCGGCTCGTAGCTGAGTGCATAGGCTGAAAGGTGCTGAATGCCAAGCGAGAAGGCGGTCACAAGATCACGGTCCCATTGCTCCATGGCCTGTCCCGGAAGACCGTAGATGAGGTCGATGCTGATGTTCTCGAAGCCTGCAGCCTGTAGCGCTTTCACGGCGCGAATGGCCGTCGCGCTGTCGTGGCGTCGTCGGATTGTGCGCAGAATGTCATCTTGAAAGGTCTGAATCCCCAACGAAACACGATTCACCTTGTCCGCCATTCCCCCCTCCCCCACGTCGTCAGGGTTCATCTCCATCGTCACCTCCGCGTCAGCCTCCACGGCATAGTTGGCATAGACGGTGTCGAGCACGTCGTGCAGCAGTTTTGGGGGTAGCAGCGAAGGCGTGCCGCCACCTATATATATTGTGCGTATGCGAGGCGACGGCAGTTCGCTCGTACGGCTCTCGATCTCCCGACAGAGGGCATCGACGTAGCGCGCGATGTCGGCTTCGCGCGTCGTAGAGAAGAAGTCGCAATAGGCGCATCGCGAACGGCAAAAGGGGATGTGAATGTATATTCCTGCCATGTGAAGATGAAGACTTTTGGCTTTTCGAGTACAAAGATAATGCTTTTTTCGCAAAAAAAGCGTAAAAGATGAAAGTAGTTTCAAGATTTATTGTTAACTTTGAGCCGTTTTGGTAAAATATGAGCCTCAGATTGTTGTCTTAAGGCTCGATACGAAGAATCTTATAAACTCATTATAAACACTTTACGCTAATGAAAAACTATTCGACTAAAGAAATCAAGAACATTGCCTTGCTGGGCAGTGACGGGGCTGGTAAGACCACCCTCACCGAAGCGCTGCTCTTCGAGAGCGGCATCATCAACCGTCGCGGTCGCATCACGCAGAAGAACACCGTGTCCGACTATCTCCCTGTGGAGCAGGAATATGGCTATTCCGTGTTTGCTACGCCTTTCCATGTTGAGTGGAACGACAAGAAGCTGAACATCATCGACTGCCCGGGCTCTGACGACTTCGCCGGCGCTGCCATCACGGCCATGGGCGTGACGGACACCACCGTCATCCTCATCAACGCGCAGAACGGTCCTGAGGTGGCTACCCAGAACCACTTCCGTCTGGCCGACAAGTTGCAGAAGCCTGTCATCTTCCTCATCAACCGTCTGGACGATGAGTGCGACTTCGACAACGTGCTCGAGCAGCTGCAGAGCGTCTATGGCTCGAAGGTCGTTCCCGTGCAGTTCCCCATCAAGACCGGTCCCGACTTCAACGCACTCATCGACGTGCTGTTGATGAAGAAATACTCCTGGAAGCCCGAAGGTGGCGCTCCCATCATTGAGGACATCCCCGCCGACCTGATGGATAAGGCTACGGAGATGCACCAGACCCTCATCGAGGCTGCTGCCGAGCACGACGAAACACTCATGGAGAAGTTCTTCGAGACCGAGGGACTCACAGAGGATGAGATGCGCGAAGGCATCCGTGCCGGTCTGGCTAGCCGCGGTATGTTCCCCGTCTTCTGCGTTTGTGCAGGCAAGGACATGGGCGTACGCCGTCTGATGGAATTCCTCGGCAACGTCGTTCCCTTCGTGGATCAGATGCCCGCAGTGAAGAACACGGCAGGCGAGGAGGTGAAGTGCGATCCCAACGGTCCCACAAGCCTCTATTTCTTCAAGACCAGCGTGGAGCCGCATATCGGCGAAGTGCAGTACTTCAAGGTCATGAGCGGTACCGTTCACGAAGGCGACGACCTGACCAACGCAGACCGTGGCTCTAAGGAGCGCATCGCACAGCTGTTCGTATGTGCAGGTTCCAACCGCACGAAGGTCTCCGAACTCGCTGCCGGCGACATCGGTTGCACCGTGAAGCTCAAGGACGTAAAGACGGGCAACACGCTCAATGGCAAGGACTGCGATAACCGCTTCCAGTTCATCAAATACCCCGAACCCAAGTACATCCGTGCTATCCGCGCTCAGAATGAGGCCGATACCGAGAAGATGATGAACATCCTTGCCCGCATGAGCCAGGAAGATCCCACTTGGGTCGTCGAGCAGTCGAAGGAGCTGCGCCAGATTCTCGTCAAGAGCCAGGGTGAGTTCCACCTCCGCACGCTGAAATGGCGTATGGAGAACAACGACAAGATGGCTATCGTGTTCGACGAGCCGCGCATTCCTTATCGCGAGACCATCACGAAGGCAGCTCGTGCCGACTACCGTCATAAGAAGCAGTCGGGTGGTGCCGGCCAGTTCGGTGAGGTTCACATGATCGTTGAACCCTATGTCGAGGGCGAACCCGTGAAGGAAGTCTATCGTTTCGGCGGTCAGGAATATCGCATCAACGCCAAGTCGGAGGACGTCATCGACCTCGAATGGGGCGGCAAGCTCGTGTTCATCAACTCCGTCGTCGGCGGTGCCATCGATGCTCGCTTCATGCCTGCTATCCTCAAGGGTGTGATGTCGAAGATGGAGCAGGGTCCGTTGACCGGTTCTTATGCCCGCGACGTTCGCGTCATCGTCTATGACGGTAAGATGCACCCCGTTGACTCCAATGAATTGTCGTTCATGCTCGCCGGCCGTAACGCTTTCGTGCAGGCCTTCCGCGATGCTGCTCCGAAGCTGCTGGAGCCCATCTATGATGTCGAAGTGCTCGTGCCCAGCGACTGCATGGGTGATGTGATGAGCGACCTGCAGGGCCGTCGCGGCATGATCATGGGTATGAGCTCCGAGAGCGGTATCGAGAAGCTCAACGCCAAGGTACCTCTCAAGGAGATGTCCAGCTACAGCACAGCGCTGAGCTCCATCACCGGTGGCCGCGGTTCCTTCGTCATGAAGTTTGCCAGCTACGAACTCGTGCCCATCGACGTTCAGACGAAGCTCCAGAAGGAATTCGAAGAGAGCCAGAAGGATCAGGATTGATCTTGACCGAGTGCAGGCCGATCGGCCTGCAAGACATAAAGCAAGAGGGGTGCCGCTTCAAACGGCACCCCTCAAATATATATAAGATGTATAAGTTTCGCAACGGCTATTCGTTGATGACGCCGCAGTAGGGGCAAACGCCTTTGTGCTGCAACTTGCGATGGCAATTGCCGCAGTAGTAGCGCGCTCGGGCATAGCGGAAATAACGGTATAAGGCGAACAGGATGTAAGCGATGCACAACAGATGGCAGAACCAGCTCCAAGCCGTCAGGGACACCAGCAGGTACAGGACGACGCAGACACCCAGAAGCGCGAAGAGATAGAGCAGGGCATCTACGGCTGGAAGCATCTCGAAAGCGTTTTCAATGGCGGCGATGGCGAGGATGATGAGCGCCCACACCGTGAACAGAAAGGCGCATAGCACGAAGGGCTGCGACAGGGGATTAAGGGTCGGGTTGAAGTAGAACTGCACCCACGTCTGCGGCTCAAAATGCTGGATGTAAGCATACAGCCAGGCGGAACAGACCAGAATCACGGTGAGGAAAGTGGGGTAGGCGCTCGGGATGTCATCGATCAACACCATGCGGATGCGACGCCGATACCAGACGAGCAAGAGCAGCATCACCAAGACGCCGCCGGCTACGAGGAGGAACCACAGCACATGACCTGTCGAGAAGATGTTGATGAAACGGCTGATAGGGTCGTCGGGCGAGGCGTCGGCAAGGAGGTTGTGCTCGTGTGTCCAGCCCATCGTGAACTGGTCGCGGGCGACCTTCACCCACACGCTGTCCACGCAATCCTCAGGAATCACCGTCATGGCAGCCACGACGATGCGGTCGTCACGCTTCACCCAAAGGCTGTCGCTCGTCTCGGCAACACCTTGGCACCAGTGCATCGGACGATCCTCCTGCAGGAGAAGACTGTCGGCATGAACGACAAAGTTGTAGCCCACTCCGTAGGGACGGCGCAACTGCTGCGATGCGCTGTCTGCTGCTTCGCCCTCGACGCCGGCGAGGATGATCTGCTGAGGTGCATTATAGCAGGCGCTCAAAAGCAGTAGTACGAATGACAAGTAAAGCGCCTTTCTCATGTTTTTTTCATTTTCTGCGAGCAAAGGTAATAAAAACTTTAAACTTTAAACCAAACACATAAAACTTTTTGCTATCTTTGCACCCAAAATCCGATGAAACATGAATAAAAAGATTATTTACGCAATTGTCGGCGTCGTTATCGTGGCGCTTTTGGCCTTCATGGGCTATCTGATTTACTCCCTCAATGCCTCCAACGAGCAGAACAAGCAGATGCTGGAGCTGGCCGAGATGGATAAGATGGAAATGCAGAACGAATACGAGAGTTTTGCACGACAGTACAACGAGATGAAGACGCAGATCAACAACGACTCCCTGATGGCGCAGCTCGAACAGGAGCAGCAGCGCACACAGGAGCTCCTTGAGGAACTGCGCCGTACCAAGAGCAACGATGCCGCCGAGATTGCCCGCCTGAAGCGTGAGCTGGCGACGATGCGTCAGGTGTTGAAGAGCTTCGTGGCTGAAATAGACTCACTGAACCGCCTCAACACGCAGCTCTCGAATGAAAACGAAAACCTGCGTCAGCAGCAGGTCGTGCAGCAACAGCAGATCTCCAATCTGTCGTCGGAGAAAGCTTCGCTGTCGGATAAGGTAGAGATTGCCAGCCAGCTGGATGCTACGGCGGTCAGCATTACGGCATTGAACAAACGCCAGAAGGCGGCCAAGAAGATTGCCGACGTGAAGACCTTCCAGGTGTCGTTTAACATCGCACGCAACGTCACGGCAGCAGCCGGGGCGCGCACCGTCTATGTCCGTATCATCAAGCCTACAGGCGAGGCCGTCAATGGTGGCGGCACCTTCCCCTTCGAGAACCGCAACCTCGAGTATTCCATGCGCAAGGACATCGAGTACAACGGCGAGGAGACGCCCGTGACGATGTATTGGAACGTCACCGAGATGCTTGTCGCCGGACAATACCGCGTCCAGATCTTCGCCGACGGGAAGAACATCGGAGGCTCGAGCATTTCATTCGAAAAATAGAAGACCCACCCCTCACCCTCCCTGTGAGGGAGGGGGTGGTTACTCTCAAGAATTGTAATCTTTTGTGTATAAATATGTTTAATCTATAATCCTTCACCCACCAAGGTATCTACTCCCTCCCTTACAGGGAGGGTGAGGGGTGGGTCTTTTCATGGAAGCAGTATTCTCTTACATCATCTCACTCGGGGCATCCGTCATGATGCCTATCCTGTTCACTATCATCGGCTTGTGCATCGGCCTTAAGTTCGGAAAGTCGCTGCAGAGCGGCCTTTATGTAGGCGTCGGTTTCG
>JAEEHP010000269.1 GCA_016280855.1 Bacteroidaceae bacterium | reverse complement strand
GCAGTGCGCCGAAGGTGCCACCAGCGATGAGAAGTGGCAGATGATGGAACGCATGTTTTACCTCTATTAAACCGATGAAAGCATTACAGATTTCTGATATTCACTCTTTGGAGGTCATCGACCTTCCTATGCCGCAGCCCTCAGCCGGCGAGGTGTTGCTGCGCATCAACTATGTCGGCTTCTGCGGTTCCGACCTCAACACGTACCGCGGCCGCAATGCACTGGCGCTGAAGCCAGTCATCCCGGGTCATGAGATGAGTGCCACCGTTGAAAGGGTAGGCGAGGGCGTGCCTGCTGATCTGCAGGCAGGGCAGCTTGTCACCGTGGATCCTTACACGGCCTGCGGTAACTGCCCCAGTTGCCGTCGTCGCCGGTTTAACGCCTGCCAGCACAATGAGACGCTTGGCGTGCAGCGCCATGGTGCCATGCGTGAATACATCGCTGTGCCTTGGCAGAAAGTGATTCCTGCCGCAGGACTTGCGCCGCAGGACATCGCGCTGATCGAGCCTATGAGTGTGGGCTTCCACGCCGTGGATCGCGGTCAGGTGACGGATGCCGACACGGTGCTGGTCATCGGCTGCGGCATGATTGGCGTGGGTGCCATCGTGCGGGCAAGCCTGCGCGGCGCTACGGTCATCGCCATGGACCTCGACGACGAGAAACTGGCATTGGCGCGTGAGCTCGGCGCTGCTGCCACCGTCAACAGCGGCACCGAGGACGTACATGCTTGCCTGCAGGAACTGACCAATGGTGCAGGCCCCGATGTGGTCATCGAGGCCGTGGGCGCTGTGCCTACCTACAACTGTGCTGTCAACGAAGTGGCCTTCACAGGTCGTATCGTCTGCATCGGCTATGCTCCCGGCGATGTGCCTCTGCCCACGCGTTTCTTCGTGCAGAAGGAATTGGACATCCGCGGTTCGCGCAACGCCCTGCCCGACGATTTCCGTGCAGTCATCCGTTACCTGCGTCGTGGCACCTGTCCCACTGCCCGCCTTATCTCGGGCATTGTTAAGCCCGAAGAGGCCGCACAGGCTATGGCCGACTGGGATGCCGCACCAGGGAAAGTGTTCAGAATACTGGTTAAGTTTTAGATAGAAGCTATAGAAGCTATAGAAGCTATAGAAGCTATAGATGCTATAGAAACTATAGAAAAATAGAAAACAAATAATTGACTATGCTTCCCTTAAATGTTTCCACCGCCGCTAAGGCGCAGCGTCCCGAGCGCATCATACAGTTTGGCGAAGGCAACTTCCTCCGCGCTTTCATAGATTGGATTGTCCAACAAATGAACAACGCCTCTGTCTGGCCAGTTCTCCCCTCCTATGGGGAGGGGCAGGGGGTGGGCTCTTCTGTCGTTATCGTCCAACCCATTGCCCAAGGCATGGCCGAGCGTCTGCAGGCGCAGGACTGCTTATATCACGTGAACCTGCAAGGGCTCATCGACGGTCAGGCCGTGAACTCGTTGGAGATGATCGACAGCGTCAGCCGCACCGTGAATCCGTATGCCGACCATGCAGCGTTCCTGGCTTTAGCTTCGCTGCCCGACGTACGTTTTGTCATCTCCAACACCACCGAGGCTGGCATCGCTTTCGACCCTGCCTGTCGCTTGAACGACGCTCCGCCTTCCTCTTATCCTGGCAAGCTTACTCAGCTGCTCTATCACCGCTTCCGTGCCTTCAACGGCGACCCCGCCAAAGGACTTATCATCATGCCTTGTGAGCTCATCTTCCAAAACGGGCATCACCTTGTGGATTGTATTCGCAAGTACATCGAGTTGTGGAAGGAAGAGTTGGGCGACGACTTCGAGGCGTTCCGCCAGTGGTTTGAGCAGTCGTGTTATGTCTGTGCTACGCTTGTGGATCGTATCGTCCCCGGCTTCCCGCGCAAGGATATCGATGCTATCCAGCAGAAAGTGGGTTATGCCGACCAGATGGTCGTTCAGGCAGAGGCTTTCCACCTCTGGGTTATCGAGACGGCTCCCAACCTGCCTATCGAGCAGTTGGCGCAGGAGTTCCCTGCCGATAAGGCCGGCCTGCACGTCATCTTCACCCACGACGAGTCCCCATACCACGAGCGTAAGGTCACGCTCCTGAACGGCCCGCACACCGTACTTTCGCCTGTCGCCTTCCTCGCCGGGCTGAACATCGTGCGCGATGCCTGCCAGCATGAGGTGATCGGTCCCTTCGTGCGCCGTGTGATGTATGAGGAACTGTTGCCGACCTTGAACCTCCCCGAGGATGAGTTGCACCGCTTCGCCGATGATGTGATGGAGCGTTTCTGCAACCCCTTCGTCGACCACCAACTCACGAGCATCATGCTCAACTCGTTCCCGAAGTTCCAGACGCGCGATCTGCCTGGCCTGAAGACCTATCTTGAACGCAAGGGCGCATTGCCAAAGGGCATCGTACTCGGTCTTGCTGCCATCTGTGTCTATTATCGAGGAGGCGAGCGACCTGACGGCACGGCCATTCAGCCTAACGATGACCCGCGTATCATGCAATTGCTTGCTGAGCTGTGGCAAGAGGGCGACACTCGCAAAGTGGCCGAGGGCGTTCTCGCTGCCAAGGACCTCATCTGGCATGAGCACGGCGACCTCAACACCATCCCCGGCCTTACCGACCTCCTCACGCAGAGCATCGACAACATCCTGGAACACGGCATGATCGACGCCGTAAAGAACTTATCATAAACATCCTGTCTCATGGCCTCCTGGTGTAAAAGAAAAATCATTCGTCCTGTTCGCGACAGAATCCTTTATACTTTTGT
>JAEEHP010000035.1 GCA_016280855.1 Bacteroidaceae bacterium | reverse complement strand
CTCCTCGGACGAAGCCCCGACATCCTCGACATGCTCATCATGGGCATGATCTACCACGTCCGACCCGTCTACACAGGCGGCAAGGCCAAAGTCAAACAACTCAGCAACACCATGTCATGACACAGAGAATGAAATTCCGAACCTACAAGACGCTCCGCAGGCTCGGACTGATAACCCAAGAGAGCGAAGACAGACTCCAAGAGGCACCCAGACCCGACAGGCTCTGCGGCAAGGCCATACCACAAGACCTCAACGACCTCACCATGGGACAGCTCGCCGACATCATGAGCCTCAAGCAAGGCGACGAGATAGAGGCCGTCCGCGTCGTCGCAGGCATCGAACCCAAAGACCTCGACAGGGAACATGCCGTCAAGGTCATCGGACTCATCAACTTCATCCAGAGCGAGCTGCACCGCATCGCCGACCTTTTCAAGCAGCTCAAGCCGAACTACACCAAGGAGGAGCGGCAGGCAGGCGTGGAAGACCTCGACTTCGGCATCTTCGGAACCATCGACTGGTACGCCCAGCGCATGGGCATCACCGACCACGACGAGGTGCTCAAGGTGCCGTGGCTCCACATCTGGCAATGCTCCAAGATCGACAAGGAACACCACGAATACCAGCAACGCTACCAAGAAACCCTCTACCAAAACAGCAAGCCATGAACATAGAACAGGAAATCAAAACCATCGTGCAGTCCCTGCACCAGCAATACGTCCACCTCGTGGACGGCTACGAACTCAACAACATCATGCCCAAGCTCTCAAGACAGGCACCGAGGGCGGGCTTCGTCGTGAACTACATCCCTGAGGGCGGTGCCTTCGACATCGACGAGGTCACAGGCAAGAGGGCGGAGACGAGCCACGTCCAGATGATGTGGTGCGGAACCATCGCCTTCGACAAGGACGGCCAGAAGGAAGCCGACAACATCGCCGCCATCTTCGAACGGAAGAAGCTCGAGATGAACCTATTCGTCGATGCCGTCAACGCCAGCGGCCTGTTCGAGCCGCTGACCCACTACGCCTACCAGTGCATCCCGCTGCGCTTCGACGCGGTGTGCGCCTGCCTCATCACCACCTTCGAACTCGTGGCCAAGGCGGAGTGCATCGCATCCCCGGAGCCGGAACCCGAACCCGATCCAGAGGAGCCGGAGCAACCCGAAGACCCCGAAGACCCAGAACCGAAGACAGGAGACCAGAGCGATGCAGATTAAATACACACCCAACATCGTCCTGCGAGAGGAACTCGAAGACCTCAAGCAGCGCATTATCGCCAACCACAGGAACGCCGGGCAGGTGGCCAGCGGGAAGACCATCGCATCCATGCAAGTCGCCGTGGTCGGCGACACAGGCGAACTTGTAGGCCGTCCCTTCTTCGGCACCCTCGAGGCAGGCTCGAAGCCGTGGGGGCACGCCGCCGACGTGAAGCACGTCCCGCCTCCGTTCAACGCCGTCATCGAGCAATGGATCAAGGACAAGGGACTCAACCTCAACTCGTGGGCGGTCGCATACAAGATCATCCACGAAGGCACAAGGCTCTACCGCCAAGGCGGACGGAGCGACATCTACAGCAACGAGATACCGAAGACCATCGACAACATCGGCCAGCGGCTCCTCGTCATTTACGACCAGATGATAACACAATCAATCCAACTCAACAGCAAGCCATGAGACAGACAGCAGTAACAGCATTCATCGACCAATGGGAGAACAGAAACTTCTACCAAGTCACCTACCCAGAGCCGTACATCTTCGCCCACTCCCGGCACACCTACATCGACCTCGACGAACTGATAGACGAAGACTACGTCCCCAACTCTGGAGGCGACGTCCTGCTCACCATCACCGACACCGACACCAACCTCAGCTACAACGAATACAGACGAACCGACGAGAGAGGCAAAGCCACGTGGGACATCGGACGCTTCCTCCAGATCATGATGGAAGGGACGCTCAAGGATGACGCGGAATTCGACTACAACACCAACAGCAAGATGGTCAACCGCCACTACATCTACGTCGGACTCCAGTACAGCGGCGTTTATTTCTTCCAAGAATACTTCGAGGTGGTCAACGGAGCAGACGAGCCGACTGACAACTGGTGGGACGGCACACGCCGCCTCCACTGGTGGTACAACTACCCATTCACCTTCGACTTCCGAAACCTCGACGAGGCCAGCATCCAAAAGAACGACGGAGCCGAGACCGTGGGCAACCTGCCACAAATCACGCCCGACAACTACAACTACAGCCGCATCCGCATCAACCCACATAGCATCGCAGGCCTCTGGGCAAACAAAGTCAAGGTGACGAGCCAAGCAGGGATGGGCTTCCGCTACGGCTCCTTCAGCGGAACCAAGAGCAACACCGTCGTCCTCATCGGACACGGATGCACACCCAACGAGAAGGACATCTACCTCCGCTGGCTCAACCGCCACGGCGAACTCAACTACTGGCTCTTCAACCGCCAGAGCCTCACACGAAAGACAAAGGCCACCGACAGCCAGAGAGCCTACATCAAAGACGAGCGGTTCGCAGGCTACGGCATCGATAACGCCCTGCTGCGGACGCTGACCGTGGAAGGCGAGATCAAGTGCTTCACCGACGCGCTCGACGGCATCGACTACGAGATCGTCCGCCAAATCTTCACCGCTCCATTCGTCGACCTCTACCTCCCGGAGCCGTCCCAAGAGATGAAGCAGGCGCAATGGCAGAGAGTCCACATCAAGGCGGAGACCCAGACAGAGGCACTGCGCCACGCTGACAAATACACCTACACGCGCCAAGTGACCATCACGCTGACGCTGCCAGAGGAGGGGCAACTTTTCGTATGAGCAAGAAGAAAGACATCGTCATCGAGGTGATGACACCCTCGAAGCAGTACGATTACGTCGAGAACTGGGAACACCTCGACACCTACCAAGACCAGAAGATGACCCTCCAGTACATCAGCAACCTGCTCACAGGCGTGGAGAGCATCACCAGCAGCAGCACCCTCAGCGTCAAGCTGCCGAGGACGGTGCGGAACGAGCGAATCTTCGACCTCGCCACAAGGCCACAATACAACTCGACCATGACCCACCGAAAGATAGAGTGCCGCGTCTACATCAACGGCATCGACATGATGAAGGACGCGTACTGCTACATCCTCGACTGCGAGAGCGACAACTACGAGGTCGCCATCGTCTTCGGACTCCTGCAGCACTACGGCCAATGGCTCACCAACAGCCCGGGACTGCGAGACCTTCGAGACAGAGAAGAGTACATCCTTTGGAACGGCAAATGCGCCGTGGACTGCGGGAGCATCTGGTGGAGCAACTACCCAAGTTGCTACAATTCATACGGAGGCAACAATCTCGCAAGCCAATTCTACGCCCTATACAACTGCGGCCTCGAAAGGAACGCTACCACCCTCAACCACTTCAACCTTCATCCATGCGTGACGCTGCGCGAAATCTACGAGCGAATCATCGAGGAAAACAACCTCAACTTCGTGATGCCAGCCAGCGTCCTCCGAGACATGGAGAATCTCGCCATCGTGCAGGTGGAGCGGAACCAACCAGAGGTGGGACAGGAACACACGGAGGCGTTATCGGCCTCATCCTACGACGACATCATCCCAATGCGATACGGACGCATCCAGTCCATCCTCGGAGGCCTCGTCGGATGCATTAACATAGCAAACAGCGACTACTACACCCACGACAACAGACTCGGATACGTACTCTACAAAGGCGAGGGATACATAAGACTTGAATGGGACTTTTACCTACGGCCTTACACAGGAACAAATAGAGTCTTCGGAGAAATCCTCAACGCCCTACATGAGACATACGGAAACCTCAGCTACGTGCGCCTTGCCATTTATGACTTCACCACAGGACAGATGCTGCCAACCTACGCACCAACATCCTACAGCTACATAGGAGGAACGGTGAGCAACGTGAGATTCAGCGGATCACACACATTCACCAATACAGGCAACATCGCGGAAGGAAGCGCGATAGCAGAAATCGGAATATGGCTCGATCCACAAATGATGAGAATCCCCGGACAGATACCATACATCGGCTATTATTTCCAGACGAACAACAACGACATCTTCAACTACAGCGGATACACCCAACTCCAGACGCTAACCAACAACAACTACTACCAGTACACCTACGTCGAAGGAACGACACCATACCCGAACAACTTTCTGCTCATCCCCAACTTGCCCGACATCAGCCAGCTCGACTTCATCAAGGCCATCTGCCAGATGTACTGCCTCTTCCCGGTGGTCAACAGAAGCAACGCAGAACAGATAGACTTCGTGCCGTTCGACATCCTACAGGAAAACACCCTCAAAGCCTACGACTGGAGCGACAAGCTCATCGAATACGCAAGGGACGTTCCGAAGAGAATCTCATTCCGAGCAGGCGACTACGCGAGACGGAACATCATCAAGTACAAAGACGACGACGCGGAGAAATACCCATACCACTCCGAAGCCGTGCTGGGCATCGACGACGACACCCTCGACAAGGAAAAAACCCTCATCGAGTTTCCGTGGGCTGCCACCAAAGTGGACAGGATAACCCAGTACCAAATCAAGCTCTCCGAAGATGACCAGAGACCAGAATACGAGTTCATCCAATGCGAATACCGCCTCATGAGAATCGTGGAATGGCAGCGACAGAGCGACTGCGCAAACGTCGCCAAGTTCCAAGACCTCGACGCTGAATACCTCCTCGCCGCCTACTACAGCACATACCAAGGAACCATAAAAAAGCCGCGAATCATCACCGAACACATCCGACTCAACGAACTGGAGATGCGGGACATCGACTTCACGCGCCCGGTCTACCTGCGCAAGTACGGACGCTTCTACGCCATCAAGCAAATCCAATGGACGGTCGGCGACGACTACGCGGAATGCGATCTCCTCCAACTCTAAACCGCAACAATTCAAAACCAGATAAGCCATGCCAATCAACACACCATCACAACAGGTCACCAAGATACTCACCATCCAGATCGACAGCGAGAAGGCCATCGAGACCCTGCGACAGCTCGACGACATCCTCGCTGACGTGAAGAAGCAGGAGCAACAGCTGACCAACGAGATCAACAACAACGCGAAGACCCACAAGTACTCGCAACAGCAAATCGAACAGAAGAAGAAAGAGCTGCAAGCCCTCAAGCAGGCCGAAAAGGACTACAAGACCATGGTTAACGAGGTCTCCAAGGTCGTCCAGAAAGAGCTGCAAGCAGACAGGGCGAAGATGGGCAGCCTCAAGCAACTGCGAGCCGAACTCTCCAACCTCACCAAAGCCTACGACGAACTCTCAAGGGTAGACCGCGAAGGCCTCAAGGGGAAGCAGCTCCTCAAGGACATCCAGAACCTCACCAAGGAAATCAAGGACGCGGAATACGCCACCCAGAGGTTCCAGCGAAACGTGGGCAACTACAAGTCCGCCTTCCAAGGCCTCCGGGCAGGATGGATGGGACTGGCCGCAGGCATCATGGTGGCCAGACGAGCCTTCCAAGCCTTCGCCAATGAATACAAGATCATCATGAACTTCCAGCAGGCCAACGCCAACCTCGCCACCATCCTCGGAGTCAACAAAGACGAGATGGAGGCATTGAGGGAGAGCGCACTGCGCCTCGGAGAGACCACCGAATACACCGCCTCGCAGGTCACATCGCTGCAGACCGAGCTGGCGAAGCTCGGCTTCACCCAGCAGGAGATCATCAACATGCAGAAGGCCGTCCTGCAGTTCGCCACCGCCGTCGGCACAGACCTCGCCTCGGCAGCAGCCCTCGCAGGCTCCACCATGCGAGCCTTCCAACTCGACAGCAGCAAGACCGAGGACGTGCTGGGGACGCTCGCCGTGGCCACCAACAAGTCAGCCCTCAACTTCACCTTCCTCCAGAGTGCCATGTCCACCATCGCGCCCGTGGCCAACGCCTACGGACTGAGCCTCAAGGACACCACGGCACTGCTCGGCACCCTCGCCAACGCAGGCTTTGATGCCAGCAGCGCGGCAACCGCCACCAGAAACATCCTGCTCAACCTCGCCAACGACAGCGGCAAGCTCGCCCAGACCCTCGGAGGCTCCGTGAAGACCTTCGACGAGATCATCAACGCCCTCATCAAACTGCGCGACTCCGGCGTGGACTTGAACGAGACCCTCGAGCTGACCGACAAGCGAAGCGTCGCCGCCTTCAACGCCTTCCTCAGCGGAGCGGAGGCATCGAAGGAGCTGCGAGCCGAACTCGAGAACGTGGACGGAGAGCTGCAGCGCATACAGAGCGAGCGACTCGACACCGTGGAAGGCTCCATCAAGCTGATGCAAAGCGCATGGGAAGGCTTTATCCTCTCGATGAGCAACAGCACAGGAACCATCAAGAGGGTCATCGACGGACTCACAGCGGGAATCCAAACCCTCACCAACCTCATGAACCCATCCAGCGCGATCGGAGACGACGCGAGGGCAGGCATTGAATCACAGCTGCGGGACAAATACATGCGGATGCTCGACCCAGACGAATTCGAGAGCTACGTCCAAGAGACCCTCGACGAATGCGACCAGCGCATAGCACAGCAGGCCAGACGCACCAAGAGATGGGGATGGGCATCGGTATGGCTCACCCCTCTGCTCGGCAAATGGGCTGACAACAAGGGCGAACTCACCTACATGCAAGGCCGCCGCGATGTCTTCGCCAAGACAGCCGAGGAGATACAGGAAAACATGACCCTCTCCCTCGAGCAGCAGCTGCAGCAGCTCGACAACGTCTACCAAAGGAAGGTCAACCAGTACCAAGCAGACATGAGCCTCTCGCAAAACGAGGCAGACGAACTCTCCGAGCAGGCCAGACAGGAATGGCTCGCCGGGAGACAGGCTGTGCTGAAAGACGCATTCTACCAGCAGCAGGCAGCCAACCAGCAGGAGCAGCAGCAACAGGAGCAACACCAAAAGGAACTCACCGCACAAGAAAAGCGCGAACTCGAAAAAAGACAACGTGAGCGTAAGCAATACAACGACCTCATCTTCCGTGAGCAGCAGAAGGCCGAAGACGCGCTCATCAACCTCATCACCGACAGCCGCGAGAAACGACGCGCCCAAGAGGAGCGCAACTACCAGAGACAGCTGGCCACCATCCAGAAGGCCATGGCGGAGGAGAAGGCCAAGCACGGCGAGAACACCCAGCTCTACCAAATCTACCTCGACCAGCTCGAGACCCTCGAGCAACAGCACCAGCTTAACCTGCAGAAGATGGAGGAGCAGTTCGCCCTCGAAGACCTCCGACGCACCGCCGACATCTACCGCACCAAGATAGACATCGCCCGGAAAAACAGCGAGGAGCAGTTCAACCTGCGCCGCCAGCTGCTCGACAACCAGAGGCAGCAGGAGCTGGCCAACACCGAACTCACCGAGGAGCAGAAGCAGGCCATCATCGAGAAATACGCCCACCAAGAGGCGGAGCTGCGTGACGAGCAGGCCAGAGCCGTCGCCGAACAGGTGGCCAAGGAATGGGAAGCCCGCGTCCTCCAAGCCCAGATCGAGGGCGAGGACTACGAGGCAATGGAGCTGGAAATGCTCCAGCAACGCCTCGAGAACCTCCAGCAATACGAGCTGGAGAGCGATGAGGAGTTCTACCTGCGGAAGCTGCAGCTCGAGAAGCAGTACCTCGACCGCAAGCAGGCACTCGCACAGAGGGAGGTGCGCATCGAGACGGCCAAGATGAGTGCCGTGTCCGACATCATGGGCAACCTCTCCAAGCTGCTCGAGGAGGCAGGCGAAGAGAACGAGGAATGGGTAGCCCTCTCCAAGATTCTCGCCCTCGCGGAGATCGCCATCAACACAGGCGTGGCCATCGCCAAGGGCATCGCCCAGTCACAGCTGCCGTACCCGGCCAACATCGGAGCCATGGCCACCACCATCGCAGCCATCCTCGCAGGCATCACCTCGGCGGTCTCCACCGTGAAGAGCGCGAAATTCGCCAGAGGCACGTCCTTCGTCGAAGGCCCGGGTACCAGCACCAGCGACAGCATCCCCGCCATGCTCAGCCTCGGCGAGGGAGTCGTCAACGCCAGAGGCAACGCCCTCTTCCCCGGACTGGTGCAGGCCATCAACGACATCGGCAACGGCATCGCCGTCCCGGTGCAGAACCAGACGAGCTACACCTACAACACCGTGGCCAACGCAGCAGGCGGAATCACGCCCGACCAGATAGCAGAGGCCATGAAGCAGCTCCCGCCCTCCGAGGTCGCCGTGAGCGAGATCAAGAGGGTGGACGGACGCATCAACGTGATAGAAAACCTGCGGACATACTGAAATTTTTGAAAAAAATTCTCACAATGAGAACAAATGTGTATTTTTGCAACACCAAAACTCCAATGCCATGATTATCAAGATACACGGAGAAATCAAGAATGACGAGCAGAAAGACTATGAACTCGCCTTCTTCGGCGTGGAGAGCGGCGTGTCCTTCGGTAGCATCGACGAGGCCATAGCAGCGAAGCCAGAGGACGACGGAACCATCGTCCTCAAAATCCACTGCAACGGCGGACTCTGCACCGAAGGCTACGCCATCTACGACCGACTGCGCAGCGTGGCCAACACCACCATCGAGGCGGAGGTGGAGGGAGAATGCAGCTCCATGGCCACAATCATCCTGCTGGCAGCGAGCGTGCGTCGCGCCACCGAGAACAGCCGCTTCTGCATCCACAAGCCGCGCCTGCCTTGGTACTTCTGCGAGGAAATGACCGAGGACGAGGCGATGAAGGCGTACAACGACCTCCACGACGAGACAGAACGGATGCTCAAAATCTACACCGAGCGTACCGGGCAGTCCCGAGAAACACTTGAAGCCTTGATGAAGGAAGACAAATACATCACGGCTGACGAAGCTAAAGACCTTGGATTCATCCAAGAAATTGTTAAACCAATATCAGCAACAAAACACATGAGCAAACCGAATTCACTGAAAAAGCTCCTTCTTGGCGTGTGCAAGGCCGCTGGCGTGACAGCCGAGGAAATCACCGAGGCCATGAAGGATGAGAAGCCTGTGGCAATGTCGCTCAAGACCGACGACGGTACCGACCTCGAAATCGACAGAGACGAGGGTGAACCGCAAGTCGGAGACCAAGCCACCCCCGACGGCGAACACCACATGCCAGACGGCTCCACCATCATCATCGAGAATGGCAAGATCACCGAGATCAAGCCCAAAGAAGAGGAGAAGCCCGCCGACGAACCCACCGACGACGAGGAGAAGGAAAGCCTCAAGCAGGAAAACCAGAGCCTCAAGGAACAAGTGGCCGACCTCACCACCAAACTGGAAGCGGCCAACAGCGCGAAGAAGACCACCGAAGAGACGGAAGCCCTCGCCTTCATCAGCGAGTGCGGAGGTCTCGATAAGGTCAAGGCCATGCGCAGCACCTACCAGCCGCCCGCGCCCGAAGGCGGCAAGAAACCCGCCCAGCAAGCTCCCAAGAGCAAGCTCGACGAAGAATATGAACGCATTTGCAACCAATAAATCCAGACAACCATGAATCTCAACTTTTCTAACCTCACCGCGCCCAACGGCGCACTACAGAAGCTGAGTGAAATCCTCTTCGCTCACCTCATGCAAAACGAGCAGCTGTCCAAGATCGCCCGCATCATGCCCGCCCAGCAACACGGCAAGAAGGTCGCCCTGCTGAAAGGCTTCGAGATGCTCGGCCAGAAATCCGAGGGCTGCGATGTCACGTGGAACAACACCGTGACCAACAACACCGAACAGACGTGGGACATCCAAGAATGGCAGGTCTCCGAATTCATCTGCTACGAGACGCTGAAAGGCACCCTCGCCCAGATGGCACTCAAGCACAAAGTGAAGGTCGCAGACCTCACAGGCAGCGAGTACATCGACGACATCCTCATGCCGTTCCTCGAGCAGGCACTGCTGGAGATGCTCCTGCGTTTCGCCTTCTTCGGCGACAAGAACGCCACCACCTACAACAGCAGCACCAACCCCACTGGCACGCTGAAGCCCGGCACCGACAAGAAATACTTCGACGTCATCAACGGCTTCTGGAAGACCATCTTCACTGGAGTTACTAGTGGCACCATTGGCCGCACAACCATCGCCGCCAACGCCGAGACGACCACCGCCCAGCAGCGCAACACCCTGCACGTGAGCGGAACAGCCTCCAACCTCCTCGACCAAGTCATCGAGGACGCTCCCATCGAGCTGACGCAGGCCAGCGACCAGATCATCCTCTGCACCAAGAGCGTCTGGGATGCTGTGAAGCAGGATGTGAAACGCAACAACAAAGGCTCGGAGCTGCAATTCGAGTCGTGGTTCAGCGGCATCAAGTACACCGAGTGGGATGGCATCCCGATGCTCGTGCTTCCCTTCTGGGACAAGATCATCCGCAGCTACATGCAGAACACCACCAACACCTCGGCATACAACCTGCCTCACCGCGTCATCTACACCTGCAAGGACAACCTGCTCGTGGGTACCGAGAGCCAGAACGACATCGCCGAAATCGACTACTGGTTCAGCAAGAAAGACCAGAAGAACTACATCCTGTCGAAGGACACCATCGGCACGATGATTCTTGACCCGAACCTCATCCAAGTTGCCTACTAAACCAAGGAAAGGAGAAACGCCATGAATTGCAACGGACTTATCTCGCAGGCACTCTCGACCACCTGCAAAAACCACCCCTTCGGCTTCGAGAAGGAGGGCATCCTAATCAACCGACCGGACATCGACTTCGGTAGTGTTGTCTTCAACACCGGCTCGACGAACAGCATCAAGACCATGCCACTGCTGACCGGGAAGGTCGGCTTCAAGATCGTCCAGTTTGGCACCAAGCCGTTCAACGGCACGAAGAAGAGCGGCGTAAGCAAGGAAGCCTCCCCGGGCAAGATGACGAAGACCGTCCAATTCTTCGTCCCCGACCATGACCCCGCCGTCGATGAAGGCTTCGTCGATGCCATCCTCAACGGCGAGTACGTCATGATCCTCGAGAACAAGGACAAGAACGAGACCACCAACGACGCGGCCTTCGAAATCTTCGGATTCCAGAACGGCCTGCACTTCACCGCCATCGAACAGGACACCTACGGTGACTACGGCAGCGGCTGGCTCATCACGATGGAAGAGACAGAGGCACCCTCGAGCAGCATGTACCTGTTCGACACCTCGTACTCGGCCACCAAGACCAAGTTCAACGCCTACCTCACCACCAACGCCTAAGCCATGGACGGCGAACTCTTGAAACGGATCAGTCTCCTACCGAGGGCGCAAGCCGTCTCGGTAGGGGATTCCGTTTTTTCGGAAGAGCAGCGGAACCTCATAGCGGAGGCGTACCAGAGCCTCCTCGGAAAACAAATCCCGAACTGCTCATGCCGCAACCGCTACACCGATGCCCTCATTGAAATCTGTGCAACCTTCAAAATCAAGACAAACATGAACAACAGCAAATACCAACTCAAGGCGGGTGTCATCATCTGGATCGGCACCGACTGCTACAGCAACCATAACCTCACCGACGAAATCGCGGAGAAATACCTTGAAACGTTCCCGGAGGCGCGTGAAAAGGAATTCCAAGCGTGGCCAGAGGAAAGCGAACAGCAAAACGAAGAGAAATTGCAGACCGCAAAGGCAACCTTGAAGGAATCGGAGGAAGGCTTGGAAGATGTCAAATCCCGCCTCAAAGAAAAGAGCGTCGCTGACATCATCGCCCACCAAGACACCCTGAAAGAAGCCATCGAAGGCGGCGACATCGACAGCATCATTGCTGCCGAAGCAGGCCTCAAAGATGCATGGGAACACGCGGAGGCGAAGCCCGAAAAACCAGCCCAAGCACCCATGCCAGAAACCGAAAACTGCCAAGGCGACAACGATCCTGTCCCAGAGGATGAAGGCAGCGACGATGGCAAAGGTGACGAGCCGGAGCCGGAGCCAGAACCCGAAACGAAACCCAAGGCCAAGAAAGGAAAGTAAGCTATGAACATGTCCAATGCACCGAAGACGGCTCCACGCATCGCCCCGGCATACAACGTCCGCTGGGGCATCAAGGCCTACGACACAGACAACCTCTACCCGCAATGGCTGCTCAACGTGGTGGGCAACAGCTCGACCCTCTCTGGCTGCCTCGGACGCTACATCGACTTCATCGAGGGCAAGGGATTGTCGGACACCAACTTCGCTGCATGGGTCGTCAACCGAAGGGGAGAGACGATGAACGACATCCACCACCTTTGCGCCATTGACAAAGGCACATTCGACGGCTTCGCCATCCACATCAACTACGACATCCTCTGCCGTCCGTGCGAGATTTTCCACGTACCATTCCAAGACTGCCGCCTCGAAGAGCCGGACGACTCCGGCTACGTCTCGAAGGTCTACGTCCACCCAGACTGGATGGGAAGGCTCACACGAAGCGGAAAGAGATACACCGTGGATGAGTCGAAGATTGACAAGATCGATGTCTTCAACCCAGACCCCGACACCATCCGCCGCCAGATGATCAAGGCAGGAGGCATAGACCAGTACCTCGGCCAGATTCTCTACGTCAGCGGAGCTGGACACATGGTCTACCCCGTCCCTCGTTACGACAGCGTCCTCTGCGAAGCCCTCACCGAAGAAGGCCTCAGCAACGTGAAGCTGCGCAACGTCCGAAACAACTTCCTTGCAGCGGGAATCCTAACGAGGCTCAAGAATCGCCACGCAGGACTGCCCACCAACCCGGAAGACCCCAACGCCGAAAACCCGGAGGAGGAGGACGACTTCGAGGAGCAGTTGGCCACCCTGCAAGGCGACACCAACGCCTTGAAGATTCTGTCCTTCACCGCGGACTACGAGGAGGAGGTGCCGAAATGGACTCCCCTCACCATCCAGAACTTCGACAAGGCCTTCACGGCCACCGAGGATAGCGTCAAGGACAAAATCTACAGCATCTTCCAACAGGAAGGCTGGCTGTGCATCCGCAACGGAAAGGTGGGCTTCGGAGGGCAGCTCCTCAACGACGTGAAGACCGAATACAGCGAGCGAACAGAGAAGGAACGCCTCTCGCTCACCATGGCCTACCACAAAGTCCTCGAGAACTTCGCCCCGGAACTCCTGCCAGAGCTGCCAACGCTCGAGAACCTGCGAATCGAACCGATCATCACACCACAAGAACCTACAGACGATGGCAACACAGACACTGATAACCCCGAATGAAATCTCATCCCTCGCAAGAGAGGTCTTCATAGACGACAGCAAGGCCACGCGCTTCATCGACGAAGCGGAGGACATGGACGTGCGCCCGGCACTCGGAGACAAGATGCTCCAGTACATCCGAGAGAACAGGGACGACCTCACCGACCTGCTCAACGGAACGACCTACACCTACAAAGGCCAGACCTACACCTTCTCGGGTCTAAAGAAGGCCATCGCCTACTACGCCTACTCCCGCCTCATCGTGGGAGGCGACGTGGAGGTGACGCGCTCGGGGATGCGCAGCCGCGACAGCGACTACTCGCACCAAGTGCCGATGGAGGAACGACAGCAGGTCAGCCGCGAATGCTCGGCCATAGCCGACCACCACATGAACCAGCTCCTCGACTACATCAAGCGCACGGACAGCCTCACACCATACCTTGAACGCCCACAGAGGGCAGACACACAGAGAACAAAATGCAAAATCATAGGAGACTAAACCATGCAACTACCAATATCAGAAGACAAACTGACAATCGGCCCGTTTACTGCCAACACCATCGACGGTGTTTTCTACATCAAGCCGACCGCCAACACAGCCTCGCTCACGCTTTACTACGGCATCCTTCCCGGAGGCGAAAAGATGATAAAGCATGACAAGGTTATTTCCATTGACGACACAGACGACGAGCAGCGAGGCGTTATCATCATCGGAGGTATCGTACCCGGGACACGCCTCAAAATTGTCTCAACGACAGCCATCGAACAGGCCGAATTTCTCCAAACCCTTAAATAAGCCAAGCCATGCATTACTGGAACATACCTACCAACCCAGCGTGGAACCTCTCGGCCTACAGAGGCATGCAAGGCGACGCTGCACCCGATGTCAAGTTCCAATACTCGGCAGATGGCGAGAATTGGCATGACGCATTCGACCCAAACAACGACATATACATGAGAACCAGCAGCGACGACGGCGAGACTTGGAGCGAGGCCATGCAGTTCATCCAAGACACATCGCAAGTCGTCGAGGTCGACGAAGTGACAGCCGCCGTGCTGTGCTATCTCAACGCCCGCATCGATGGCATCATAGAGGCGTTGACCAATGGACTGCCTTCTTTGAAGGTTGAGGAATTGACTATAGCCCGAAAACTGGTCGCCTACATCACAGAGGGCAACGCCTTGTCCAGTGGAGAGGGCGCACCAACCATCCTGCCGCAATACAACGGACAGGAGTACTTCGACACCACCAACAAGGTGTGGTACAAGGCCGCCTTCACAGGCGTGGAACCCACCGCCGCAGCTTGGAAACAAATCACAAACGCATAAGGAGGCAACATCATGTCATATTTGCACAAATACCAAGACAAGACCGCATACACAGCGGCCACAGACCGCCCAGCCAACTCGCCGAATGTAAGCCTCGCAGGGGAAGAGGTTATCTTCGACCCCGTGAACACAGCCATACCCATCGAAAGAGGACAGCTGCAAATCGGCGACCATTTGGTGTACGACAAGACCATAGGCAAACGCATGGTCATCCGACAGGCTGGATTCAAGCTCGCCCAGCTCGACACCAACCGCTATATCGACGGCAAAGCCGTCTTCTTCGGCAACATCGGCGACCGCCCCTTCTTTGTTGGCATCGAGAACCTCGGAAATATCGCGTTCTCTCAGTACAGCCGCTGCAAACTCACAGGATTCGACCTCGAGAACGGAGGAACAGCAAAGCTGACCGGGCAGAACTTCTCGTGCGAGTTCAGCTACGACGCAGGCGCGTCCTACACCGAGATCGCAGCCGCCATGACAGCAGCCAAGACCGGGAGCAACGCCACCTACTACACCTTCATGGCACTGGCCGACGGCATCGGAGTAAGGACATGGCCGACCGACCTCACCGTGGCCACAGGCGGCCTCACCAAGACGTGGACGAAGGCCATCAAAGCCGACGGCACAGAGGTGGACGGCAAGGTGTCATGGGACACGCTGGCCAACTACTGCGACCTCACCGAGATCGGCTACTCGGCCATGGACATGAAAGGCGACACCGGGACAGGCAGTCTGCACAAGGCGCAATACACCGAGTACATACGCACCCTCGATTCCGCCACAACCTTCGGCGACGAAGCCACGGCCTTCATGAACCAAGCCACCTTCAACAGCTGCAGCGACGGCACCGTTGGAGGAGACGACGGCATCGCCCTCTACAACAAGTACAACGGCGACTGGTACGCCTACGCCGACGTTTGCGCCGGGATGCGCATGATCAACTACGACGTGCCGAGGCTGACCGCCGAGACGCTGCGCACAGGAGAGAAGGCCACCAAGGAACTCGCAGCCGTGAAGCTCACCGACTTCGACGGCACGCTCCTCAACGCCTTCCCAGCCGCAGCTGCAGCCGCTGCCTACGGCATCACCACCGAGGGCTACACCACAGGCTTCGAGCCGGGCAACTGGCACCAGAACGGAGTCGGCGAACTCGCCCGCATCATGCGCTACGCCACCTCCAGAACTTCCACCCTCGACCCCGACGACATCATCAACCAAGCCATCGTCGCAGGCGGAGGAACGACCATCCTCGGCAGCACGACCCACGCCCTTTGCGGTGCCAGCAGCGTCCACACTCAGTTGGTTTTCTACGGTGCTGTCGGCAGCCTTGGCAGCGGAGGCCGTTACAGCAGCCTCAGGGTTAGGGTCTCCCTCGCTTTGGAATACGAAAATTCTTAAAATCTTAAAATCTTAAATCTTCCAGACGATGGCTGATTTGTCGAAATACCAAGTGTACACAGACGCAATGGAGCTGGCCAATGCGGTGATGAAATCCCACGGCCACTACACCCGGGAGTTCAAATACACCCTTGGCAACGAGACCGTCACCAAGGCACTCGCCTTGATAGACTGCGTCGTCCGTGGACTGAACGGCTACGACAAGAAGCGGAAGCAGCGGAACTACCTCGACGCGATAGACCTCACGCAGGAAATCGAGTCGAGGATTCTGCTGGCCGCGGACAACCAGTGCATCGACAACGAACACGCGGGATGGTACATCGACCACATCCCCGCATTGCGGAAACAGCTCGAGGGACTCGCGAACTCGCTTGCGAGGCAGATCGGAGAGGCCACGGCCTCCCCGGAGAACTTGTGATTAAAAGGACACTATACTGCACAGAAATGAGTAGTGTTCTCGGAGATAGTGAGCAAAACCTTTGCGGTGCCAGCAGCGTCGCCCCTCAGTTGATTTTCTACGGTACTGTCGGCTGCCTTGGCAGCAAGGGCCGTTGCAGCAGCTACAGGGTTAGGGTCTCCCTCGATTATGGTCACACCGAAGCGAGTCCCCAAGGCTGCCCCACAGCCTCGGACTGGTTCCGCTACTACCTCATAGCCAGAAAGAACAAGAAGCGCAAAGCAACACACCTGCGCTTCCGCCTTCATTGCTTCGAAAACCTCGCCTCGATAAAGAGCGACATCGAAGCGATGGAATACATGCCCATGCCATCGACGGCCTTCGTCATCACGCGCCCCAAGGTGCGGGAGATCATCGCCGCCGATTTCCGTGACAGGATCATCCAGACCTACCTCGTGCAGAGGATGCTCCCAGCCATGGAGCGGTACCTACACCCACACTCCTACGCCTGCCGCAAGGGGAAGGGAGGACTGCGAGCCGTCCAGCACCTGCAGGAAGCCATCTACGAAACTACCCAAGGTTACACCCGGGACGCATGGCTCTACAAGATGGACTTCAAGTCATTCTTCATGAGCATCGACACCGAGCTGTGGACAAGGCGGCTCTGCGACTGGATAGACACCCACGTCGAAGGCGACGACAAGGAGACACTCAAGTACATCGCCCGCGTCGTCTACCAGAGCCTCCCGCAATGCGGATGCGCCGTCGCCTGCCACCCCCTCATGTTCGACCTCGTGCCGGAACACAAGAAACAACTCGGCAAGGCATCGTTCCGTGGCATACCCATCGGCAACGTGACCTCGCAGGCACTCGTCCTGTTCGCCACAACGGAATTCCTCT
>JAEEHP010000268.1 GCA_016280855.1 Bacteroidaceae bacterium | reverse complement strand
GTGGAACGACAGCACGGTCACTTGGGCGCAGGTACTCGATGCCTGTGGCGAGTTGCCCATTCCGCCTTACCTCAACCGTGCCACGGAAGCCAGCGACCTGAAGACTTACCAGACGGTCTATTCCAAAGTGAAAGGCAGCGTAGCGGCTCCTACGGCAGGCCTCCATTTCACGCCTGCCGTGCTCGAAGCCATCGACCGCCGCGGCATCGAACGGGCGGAACTGACGCTCCATGTCGGTGCCGGAACGTTCAAGCCCGTCAAGAGCGAACGCATCGAAGGCCATGAGATGCACTCGGAATGGATCTACGTCCCCCGCACGGTGGTAGAAGCCCTTGTGCGCCACGGCGGCGAGTGCACAGCCGTTGGTACGACCAGCGTTCGCACCCTCGAATCCTTATATTACATCGGGCTGAAGATCCTCAAGAATCCTAAAGCGACGGAGGAGGACCTGAAGGTCGCGCAATGGGAGCCGTATGAAAACGATAACGATAACGAATCATCATTCGTCAATCATCATTCGTCATTCGTCATTCGTCATTCGTCAATCCCCTCCCTCTCCGCCATCCTCGACTGGATGGATCGCAACCACACGAATGCCCTCCACACCTCCACCCAGATCATCATCGCTCCCGGCTACCGTTATCACATCGTGCGTCGTATGATCACCAATTTCCATCAGCCGCAATCCACGTTGCTTTTGTTGGTCTCTGCCTTTGTGGGCGGCGACCGTTGGAAGGAGATCTACCGCTACGCCCTCGACCACGACTTCCGTTTCCTCAGCTATGGCGACAGCAGTCTGCTCACAAGTTGACGAGTTGACGAGTTGACGAGTTGACAAGTTGACAAGTTGACGAGTTGACAAGTTGACGAGTTGACAAGTTGACAAGTTGACGAGTTGACGAGTTGACAAGTTGACGAGTTGTTAGTTATCGTTATCGTTATCGTCTTCGTTTGATAAATTGTGAATTATGAATTATGCATTGTGAATTATGAATTATGCATTGTGAATTATGAATTATGCATTGTGAATTATGAATTGTCTTCGTCTTCGTTATAGTTACTTTTATTCTTCATTCTTCATTAACTTGCCTTATGAGAAAGAAAACGTTGTTTTATCTGTTGGCACTTGTGCTCATTCCCTGCGTGGCAATGGCAAAAGAGAACGTCCCCGACGAACCCGCACGTCTGCACTGGATAGGCAAGACACCTGTGACCGACCGTCCCGTCAGTTTCGGTATCCCATTCAATAAAGGTGAGATGAAACCAACTGACGGCTTTGCACTAACCACCACCAGTGGGCAGACCATCGCTGCCGACTTCTGGCCTACGGCCTACTGGCCCGACGGCTCTGTCAAATGGGGAGGTTTTGCGGCTGTAGTACCTGCGGGCACGGAAAGTGTTGCTTTCGCGAAGACGAAGAAGGAGAAAGGATCGTCTGCCGCAGGAGCACTGACGGTCAACGAGACCGATCGGCAAATCAGCATCAACACAGGCAGCCTGCAGGCTTATATCTCAAAAAGCGGAGCGGCCTTCATCGACAGCCTCGTGCTTGGCGGAACGAGAGTGGCCGGTTGCGGGCAATTGGTCTGCACTACGCAGGATAAACCCTATGCCGAGGACGCAGGAAGTATCACGTTTCACAACTACATTTCTTATATTGAGAAGGCTGAGGTGGAGCGCGCAGGCAACGTGAGGGCGGTGGTGAAACTTGAGGGTTATTGCCTCTACAATATCAACCAGCTGAAGATAGTGCCCACATCTGCCGGCTTCGGAGAGGATAAGACGCCTACCCAATGGTTGCCCTTCACCATCCGCTTGTATTTCTACGCAGGTTCCAACCAGGTGAAGATGGCCTACACCTTCACTTACGACGGCGACCAGAACCGCGACTTCATCCGCTCGCTGGGTGTGCGCTTTGAAGTGCCGATGCGCGAGCAAACTTACAACCGCCACGTGGCCTTTGCCACTCAAGACGGAGGAGTTTGGACAGAGAGCGTGCAGCCGCTCAGCGGTCGCCGCATCTTGACAAAAGGTCGTGATATGAGTTTCGAGTTCCGTCAGGTGGCAGGCGAGCGCATTCCGGAGCCCGATTCCTTTGATCAAGCGGGACAGGATCTACTGCATCACTGGGCAAAATGGAACACCTACCGCCTCACACAGCTCTCCGACCAAGGTTACGCCATCAACAAACGCGCCCACGCCAACAACCAATGGATTGGTACACACACGGGTCAGCGTGCCGCGGGTTATGTTTTCGCCGGTGATGTCAGCGGCGGCCTTGGTTTGAGCGTCAAGGACTTCTGGCAGAGCTTTCCCGCCTCGTTACAGGTGGATAGCGCCACGCACGACACGGCCTATATGACCGCCTACCTGTGGAGCCCCGAAGGCGGAGCCATGGATTTGCGCCACTACGACAACGTCGCTCATGACCTCAATGCCAGCTACGAAGATGTGCAGGAGGGAATGTCCACACCCTACGGTATCGCGCGTACCTTTATTATATCATTACTCCCCGAGAGCACCTATCCGGGCAAGGCGGCCGTGGCACAGCGTGCAGCCATGATGGCTGAGGATGCCCCACTCGTCTGCGCACCCGAGTATCTCCACTCGCGCCGTGCCTTCGGCGTGTGGAGCCTGCCCGACAGCAGCAACGAGCGTCGCGCGGCCGTCGAACGCCAGCTCTCGGAATACCTCGATTTCTATGTCAAAGCCGTTGATGAGCGCCACTGGTATGGCTTCTGGAACTACGGCGACTTCATGCACCAGTACGACGCAGCCCGCCACGAGTGGAAATATGACGTTGGCGGCTTCGCTTGGGACAATACCGAACTGGGCAGCATCTCGTGGCTGTGGTATTCGTTCCTGCGCACGGCACGTCCCGATGTCTGGCGTATGGCTGAGGCCATGACACGCCACACCTCGGAAATCGATGTCTATCACCTCGGACCCTTTGCCGGCCTCGGTTCACGTCATAACGTGAGCCATTGGGGTTGCGGTGCCAAGGAAGCGCGCATCTCGCAGGCTGCCTGGAACCGTTTCTACTACTATCTCACCACCGACGAACGCACGGGCGACCTAATGACCGCTGTGCGCGATGCCGATCAGATGCTCTACACCATCGACCCCATGCGCCTGGCACTTCCGCGAGAGAAATATCCCTGTACGGCTCCAGCACGTCTGCGCATCGGGCCCGATTGGGTCGCTTATGCCGGCAACTGGATGACGGAATACGAACGCACCCGAGATCCCAAGTACCTCAAGAAGATACAGGCGGGCATGAAGAGCATAGCGGCCTTGCCTAAGGGGATGTTCACGGGGCCTGGCGTACTGGGCTACGATCCCGCCACGGGCATCCTCTCCTACGAAGGCGACACAGCGATCACCTCAACCAACCACCTGAAGCTGATCATGGGTGGCTTTGAGCTCATGCACGAACTCTTGGAGATGGCGCCGAACAAGCAGTTCGAGGCGGTCTATCTCGACCACAACGCCCGCTATCATCAGATCACCAAGAACCGCTTCCGCATCAGCCGTCTCAAGGGCTATGCAGCCGCCAAGCTCCACGACAACGAGATGGCGAAAGATACGTGGCGCGATATGTGGCAGTACAGCGACCCGCAGCAGCACTACCGCTTTGATCCTCATCCGCTCCTGCCGCCCGAAGTGCCCCAGCCCCTCACCGAGAGTATCGCTACGACGACCAACGACTGCGCCCTTTGGAGCCTCGATGCCATCTATTTACAAGAAGTTATTCCACAAGAATGAAAAAGATTCTCCTCTCTCTCATTGCCCTTCTGCCCCTTGCCGCTACGGGGCAGACCTTCAGAGTGACAGTTACCAATCCTTCAGACACCGACCGCAAGGACGTGCCTGTCGTGGTGGACCTTCACAAGACACTGAAGAAGAAAACTTCTAACGTTCTTTCAGCAGAAGTAATTGCTCCAAGCGGTTCCTCCCTGCCTTCACAGCTCGACGACCTCGACGGCGATCTCATCCCCGATGAGCTGGCCTTCGTTGCCGACATCCCCGCGCGTTCCACCCTTTCTTTCCGCGTTCAGTGCTCGGCGGTTTTATCGCAGAGCTCCTTCCCCCCTCGCACAGCTGCCTTCATGAAGGTTTGGGATCGCAAGTACCGCTACCCTTACATCAACAGCATCGAATACCAAGGGCGCAACGAGCCGCTCGCCACTTATGACGCCATCTATGGTCACGGCGCACAATGGGAATCCGAGCTCGTCGGTTTCCGCGTCTATATGGACCACCGCCAGAGCATCGACATCTACGGCAAGCCATCGCCGCAGCTCGTCCTGGACAAGACCAATTTCTACAGCACGCGCGAAGACATCGCCGCCGGCCTTGGCTGCGACATCCTCTTCGCCGGTCCCAGCGTGGGCGCCGGCTCCTTCCGCGGCTACGTTGACGGCCAGCCCACTTACGTCGATAGCGTTGAAGCCCGCGGGCAGCGCGTCATTGCCTCCGGTCCCGTCCGTGCCATTGTCGAGGTGACAGACAAGAATTGGTTCTACGCCGGTCATACCCTCCAGATGCGGCAGCGATACACCATCTATGCCGGGCACCGCGACGTTGAAGTGGACATACAGCTGTCTGGATCCGATGTCAACGGCCTCGCCTTCTGCACCGGCGTGCAAAAGCTGGAACTCGACAACGAAGGTCTGATGGATCCAACCAACGGCCTCGTCGGTTCTTGGGGACGTAACGTTCCCGATAAGGCTGCCGAAGACCTCGTCGAAGGCGTAGGGCTCGGCGTCAGCGTTCCTGCGCTTTATCTCACCTCGAAGAAGGAGGATGCCTACAACTACCTCGACATCCTTCACCCCGTCGATGGCCGGATCCGCTACCACCTCGCCATCTGCGCGCTGATGGAACTTGGCGGCTTCAAGGATGCAAAAAGCTGGTTCAACTGGCTGCACCAATGGCAAGCCGAGCTGAACCAGCCTTGTATGGTTAAAGTCAAGCGTTAGAAACGATAGGCAATACCGACGCTGATATTGACGCGCGGACCCACATAGTAGTCATGACCTCCGTCGAAGTCGTCCAGACAACGCTTGGCGCTGTATTTATACACGCCTTCTGCCATCACATATAAATGCTCGGTGATGTCATACTGCAGACCGACACCAACGTTGAGACCGAAGCAGCCCTCACGATTGCTGTAGAAACCCTCATCATTATAGTGACCGTGCATAAAGGTGGCACCGGCGATAGGATAGAGCGAGAAGCCTTCCTTCAAATAGAATACATAGTGGAGATTCAGGTTCACGTCCCAGAAATTGACGTGACGACGGTTGATGAAGCCGTTGAACGAACCTTCGAGACGGAAGGCATGGGTGGCATAGAACTGCAATTTTGCACCGAGACCCCAGTTGAGCACGGGGTTACGTGTTCCGTTGTCGAGGTTAATACCTAAAGCGAAGTCACCGGATTCGGCTTCGGTTTCGTAGTCATAAGCACTTGCCGTGAGTGACAGCAGTGCCATACTGAAGAGTAAGAAGATCTTTTTCATAATGCTTAATTATTATAGTTAAAAAGACGTTTTTCGTATTTCAAGATGCAAAAATGCTCTGCAAATATAGCGATTTATCGTTCTTCTTGCACACTTTAAACAAAAATAATGCAGTTTTTGCCTCACTTTTCACGTTTTCTTATTACTTTTGTGCCAAAGAAACTCATAAATGGACACTAAAACGTAAGAAAAATGAACTTAGGAACTCCTGAAATTATTCTCATCGCCCTCGTGGTACTGCTGCTCTTCGGCGGCAAGAAGATTCCCGAACTCATGAAAGGTCTTGGCAAGGGCGTCAAGAGCTTCAAGGATGGCGTGAAAGGTCTCGACGACGAGGTCAACAGCGTGACCAAGGACATCAAGGACGCTGCTGAGTACAATAAGGACGAGGCGAAGTGATGGAAGAGCAGATGACCTTCTGGGATCATCTCGACGTCCTGCGCGGAAGCATCATCAAGGTATTGGTGGCCGGCGTGGTCATGGCCATTGGCGTCTTCTTCCTGAAGGACTATCTCTTCGACATCGTCCTCTGGCCGCGCGACAGCGACTTTCCCACCTACCGCCTGCTCGGAGCTGATCCCTTCGAGCTGAAGCTTGTCAACACCGAGTTGACCGAGCAGTTCATGATCCACATGAAAGTGTCGTTGGTCATGGGCTTGTTGGTGGCGTCGCCTTACATCATCTATGTCTTGTTCCGCTTTATCCAGCCTGCCCTCTACGACAACGAGCGGCGCGCCAGCTACCGCCTCGTGGGAGCGGCTTACGGCATGTTCATAGTCGGCATCGTCGTCAACTACTTCCTCATCTTCCCGCTCACCGTGCGCTTCCTTGGCACCTACAGCGTCAGCTCCGAGGTCGAGACGCTGCTCACGCTCTCCAGCTATGTCGATACGCTCCTGTTGATGAGCCTCGTTTTCGGCATCGTCTTCGAGATTCCTGTCATCGCCTGGCTCTTGGCACGTTTCGGCATGTTGAAAGCCTCGTGGATGAGCGAATATCGGCGTCACGCCATCGTTGCCATACTCATTGCGGCGGCTATCATCACCCCGACAGCCGACATCATGACGCTCATCGTCGTCTCCCTGCCGATCTGGTTGCTCTACGAGATCAGCATCTGGATCGTTAAACTTACCAACAAAACACCTCAAACTGAAGAAGAAGAATGCTTAGAAGAATCCGTATCGCCCTCGCCCTCATCGTCATCGTCCTCCTGACGTGGCTCTTCGTGGATTTCACGGGCACCGCAGCACCCATTGCCGGTTGGCTCGCGAAGATCCAGTTCCTGCCTGCCGTCATGGCCCTGAATGTCGGCGTCGTCATTGCCCTTGTGGCGCTGACGCTCATTTTCGGGCGCATCTATTGTTCCGTCATCTGTCCGCTGGGCATCCTCCAGGATTTCCTGGCACGCTTACGTCCGCGTAAGAACAAGAAGGTGGGCCGCTACTCGTTCTCGCCCGAAGTCCGTTGGCTGCGCTACCCCGTGTTTGTCCTCTTCGTCATCGCCATGATTGCCGGTGTCGGTTCCTTTGTGGCGTTGCTCGCCCCCTACAGCAGTTTCGGGCGCATCGCCTCGAACCTCTTTGCGCCGCTTTATGAGTGGATCAACAACGGCTTTGCCGCCATCGCCACCAAGCACGACAGCTATGCCTTCTACCACGTCGATGTGTGGATGCGCAGCCTGCCGACCTTCATCATCGCTGTCGTGACGCTGGTCGTCCTCGCCGTGCTCGCCTGGATTGGCGGTCGCACCTATTGCAACACCATCTGTCCCGTCGGCACCTTCCTCAGCTTCCTCTCCCGCTTCTCGTTCTTGAAAATCAAGTTCGACGAGGACAAGTGCCGCAACTGCTCAGCCTGTGCCAAGAGCTGTAAGGCGTCCTGCATCGATTTCAAGAACCATAAGGTTGATTATTCCCGCTGCGTTGTCTGTGGCGATTGTGTTGAAGCCTGCAAGTTCGATGCGCTGAAGTATGGCACCAAGCCCCTCTCTAACTCCCCCCGTGGAGAGGAGGACTCCTTCACCTCTCAAGAGGATACAAGCGGTAATGCAGCTCTCCCCTCCACGGGGGCAGCGGAGAGCGGGGCCAGTCGCCGCGCCTTCATCATCGGAGCCGCGTTGGCAACGACGACTGCCGCCTTCGCCCAACAGAAGAAGAAGGTTGACGGCGGACTCGCTGACATCGAAGACAAGGTAGCCCCCGAGCGCAAGACACCCCTTACCCCTCCGGGCTCCCTCTCGGCACGTCACTTCGCTCAGCGTTGCACGGGCTGCCAACTCTGCGTAGCACAGTGTCCCAACGATGTCCTGCGTCCCTCCACGGGTTTGCTCACGATGATGCAACCCGTCATGTCCTACGAACGCGGCTACTGCCGACCCGAATGCAACCGCTGCTCCGAGGTCTGCCCTACTGATGCCATACGTCCCATCACCCCCGAAGAGAAGTCCAGCACGCAGATTGGACACGCCGTATGGGTGAAGAAGAACTGCATCGTGCTCACGGATAACGTCGAATGCGGCAACTGCGCCCGCCACTGCCCCACAGGTGCCATACAGATGGTACCTCTCGACCCCAACGACGAACTGGGCGCCTACATCCCTGCCGTCAACGAAGCCAAATGCATCGGCTGCGGAGCCTGCGAAAACCTCTGTCCTGCCCGTCCCTTCTCGGCCATCTATGTCGAAGGCCACGAGGTGCACAAGACAGTGTAGCGATGAAAATTGATAATTGAAAGTTGAAGCATTCCTATATGAATAGACGTTCCTTCCTCAAATACATGGCAGGCGCCACCGCCGCCACCGCTCCCGCCGCAGCCCTCGTCACCGCTTGCCGGTCGGGTGAGGCGCCTAATCGCGCCGACTCTTCCTCCATGACCACCCGCGTCAATCCCAACACGGGCGATGTCGTCTCGCTCCTCGGCTACGGCATGATGCGCCTGCCGCAGCTCCCCGAAGGCACGCCCGACGACCCCGTCACCGGCCCCTTCGACCAGGAGATGATCAACCGCCAGGTGGATTATGCCCTCGAACATGGCGTCAACTACTTCGACACCGCGCCTGTCTATTGCCGCGGTCTCTCGGAGCGCTGCACCGGCATAGCCCTCAAACGCCATCCTCGCGACAGCTACTTCATCGCCACCAAACTCTCCAACTTCGGCACCGAGCAATGGGAGCTCGAACCGTCCAAGGCGATGTTCGAGAACTCGTTGAAGGAGCTGCAGACCGACTATGTCGATTACCTCCTCCTCCACAGCACGGGCGGCGGCGGTCGCGACACCGACGGCAAAGAACTCAGCGGCCTCGATGTCTGCCAGCGACGCTTCATCGACAATGGCCTCACCGATTGGCTCGTCGAACAGAAAGAGAAAGGTCGTATCCGCAATCTCGGTTTCTCTTGGCACGGCGACTACCGCGCCTTCGAGCTGCTGCTCCGTCTGCACGACGAGGGCCGCTACCATTGGGATTTCGTGCAGATCGAGCTCAACTATCTCGACTGGTTCTACGCCAACGAGATCAATGGCAGCAACGTTGATGCCGTCAAGCTCTATGACGAGCTGCAAAAGCGTGGCATACCCGCTGTCATCATGGAGCCCCTGCTCGGCGGACGTCTGGCGAGCCTCAACGACGACATCGCTGCCGAGCTGAAGCAGCGCGACCCCGAGGCCACCATCGCCTCCTGGGCCTTCCGCTTCGCCGGCACACCCGAAGGTGTTCTCACCGTGCTCAGCGGCATGACTTACATGGAACATCTCGAGGAGAACGTCAAGACCTATTCGCCGCTGAAACCCATCACCGAGGACGACCACGAGTTCCTCATGCACATCGCCGAAGAGATTTTCGGTCAGAAGGAAATTCCCTGCACCGCCTGCCAGTACTGCATGCCCTGCCCTTACGGCCTCGACATTCCCGGCATCTTCGCCCATTACAACAAGTGCATCAAGGAAGGCAATACGCCCCAGAGCAGCGGCTCGCCAGCGTACCGCCGCCAGCGCCGCGCCTTCCTCGTGGGCTACGACCGCAGCGTGCCGCGCCTCCGTCAGGCTGACCATTGCATCGGCTGCAACCAATGCACCTCCCATTGCCCGCAGCAAATCAAGATACCGCGCGAGTTACAACGCATCAGCGACTACGTCGAACAGCTCCGACGCTATTCAACAACACTTTGATTTTACGCGCTCACTTTTTTTTGATAAAAAAGGTTGCATTATTTGGTGGCCGTGTAGCTTTTTGCTATCTTCGCACCCGAAAACAACAATCATTCATCTAATAAAAGGTATATCGAACGATGGGAAAGGTTCTTATCATTGGCGCCGGAGGCGTAGCCACGGTCGCCGCGCATAAGATTGCGCAGAATGCGAATGTCTTCAACGACATCATGATTGCCTCGCGCACCAAAGCGAAATGCGACAAGCTCGCTGCTGCGGTCGAGAAAGCGACAGGCTTCAAAGGCATACAAACCGCACGCGTAGATGCCGACAACGTGGCAGAACTCGTGGCCTTGTTCTCGGAGTATAAGCCTGACATCGTGGTCAACCTGGCCCTGCCCTATCAGGACCTGACCATCATGGAAGCGTGCCTGCAGACAGGATGCAACTACCTCGACACCGCCAACTACGAGCCCAAGGACGAGGCACACTTCGAGTACTCGTGGCAATGGGCTTACCGCGAGCGCTTCGAGAAGGCAGGGCTGACGGCCATCCTCGGCTGCGGCTTCGACCCGGGCGTCACCTCGATCTACACCGCCTATGCCGCCAAGCATCACTTCAACGAGATTCAGTACCTGGACATCGTGGACTGCAACGCAGGCGACCACCACAAGGCTTTCGCCACCAACTTCAACCCTGAGATCAACATCCGCGAAATTACGCAGAAAGGACTCTATTGGGAAGATGGCAAATGGGTAGAGACAGAGCCCCTGGAGATTCACAAGGACCTGACCTATCCCGAGATCGGCCCGCGCGACAGCTACCTGCTCCACCACGAGGAGATCGAGTCGCTGGTCATCAACTATCCGACCATCAAGCGCGCCCGCTTCTGGATGACCTTCGGACAGCAGTACCTCAAGCATCTCGAAGTGATCCAGAATATCGGCATGAGCCGCATCGACGAGATCGAGTACGAAGCGCCGTTGGCCGACGGCACAGGCACCGCCAAGGTCAAGATCGTGCCCCTGCAGTTCCTCAAGGCTGTGCTGCCCAACCCGCAGGATCTCGGCGAGAACTACGAAGGACAGACCAGCATCGGCTGCCGTATTCGTGGTATTGGCAAAGATGGCAACGAGCATACCTATTATGTATATAACAACTGCTCGCACCGCGCCGCTTACGAGGAGACAGGTATGCAGGGCGTCAGCTACACCACAGGCGTGCCGGCCATGATCGGCGCCATGATGTTCCTCACCGGCAAATGGGTGAAGCCTGGCGTGCACAATGTCGAGGAGTTCGACCCCGATCCCTTCATGGAGCAGCTCAACAAGCAAGGCCTGCCCTGGCACGAGCTCCACGACATCGACCTCGAACTGTAATCCCGTAATAACGTAATCCCGAAATAACGAAAACAGAAAAAAATAATGGCAAAACAAACAGAACAACCAGCCAACGACCGCGCTGCGCGGTTGCAGGCGCTACAGATGGCCATGGCCAAGATCGAGAAAGACTTCGGCAAGGGTGCAATCATGCGTATGGGCGGCGAAGCCGCCGAGAAGGTCGAAGTCATCCCCACCGGCAGCATAGGACTCAATGCTGCCCTCGGCGTGGGCGGCTACCCTCGCGGACGCATCATCGAGATCTTCGGTCCCGAGTCATCGGGTAAAACGACCCTCACCATCCACGCCATTGCCGAGGCGCAGAAGGCCGGCGGCATAGCAGCGTTCATCGATGCTGAACACGCCTTCGACCCGACCTATGCACAGAAACTGGGCGTTAACCTCGACGAACTGTGGATCTCGCAGCCCGACAACGGCGAGCAGGCACTGGCCATCGCCGATCAGCTCATCAGCTCCTCTGCCGTTGACCTCGTGGTCATCGACTCCGTTGCTGCCCTGACGCCGAAGGCCGAGATCGAAGGAGACATGGGCGACAACAAGGTAGGCCTTCAGGCACGTCTCATGAGCCAGGCCCTGCGCAAGCTCACCGCCACCATCTCCAAGACCAAGACCTGCTGCATCTTCATCAACCAGCTGCGCGAGAAGATCGGCGTCATGTTTGGCAATCCCGAGACCACCACGGGCGGCAATGCGCT
Source organism: Bacteroidaceae bacterium (assembly GCA_016280855.1). GTDB lineage: Bacteria > Bacteroidota > Bacteroidia > Bacteroidales > Bacteroidaceae > Physcousia. The sequence continues at coordinate 5,152 of JAEEHP010000268.1, read as the reverse complement.
GAAATTCTACTCCAGCGTGCGCCTCGACATTCGCAAGGTCACGACCCTCAAGGACGGCGACGAAGCCATCGGCAACCAGGTCCGTGTGAAGGTCGTCAAGAACAAGGTGGCACCTCCCTTCCGCAAGGCTGAGTTCGAGATCAGCTTCGGCGAAGGCATCAGCCGCACAGGCGAACTCGTCGATCTCGGCGTCGAACACGGCATCATCAAGAAGTCCGGCTCATGGTTCAGCTACAACGACTCGAAGATCGGACAGGGCCGCGACGCCGTGAAGAAACTGCTCGCCGACAATCCCGAACTGTCCGAAGAGATTGAGGCCAAGATCATGGAAGCCATCCGATCCAAGCACGAGGCATAACCCGCCTGCAAAGACAGTCTTCCAAAAAACAAGTTTCAGCTTTCAGCCTGTATGGTAAACGCGTAATCGCTCAATACCATACAGGCTGAATCTCTATTCACCCTACGTACGCTCTTAAGATGTATGAGCTCCGTCCATTGTCCATCATCAGGAAGTGGGCCATTCGCTACGGAAGGAACCTTTGACCGCAAACCTCAGATCTTATAGGAGACTTCGTCATTGGATATAACCGTAAAGCCCCACCCTCTTAACCGCATAACCCCATCTTCGACGTGAAATCTGTGTTTCCCGCCGTGAAACACAGATTTCATGGACGGGAAACACGCGTTCACCGCCGAGAAACGTAGAATGACGAATTACTATAATAACCGCCATTATAATAATGGCCATTATCATTTTTGATGATGCTTATGGCAACAAGAATCTGCCAAAGGACAGTCGGCACAGCGCACATCGTCGCAGCGCTTCGTGGTGAAGCGTTTCCAAAGGCGGCGAGCGGTGTAAGCTACGCAGGCCAGAAGGATGAGGGCGACGAGGAGGGACTGCATGTGGAAGTGAAAAGTGAAAAATAAAAGTTACTTTTCATTCAAAACAAGCTTCCTATCTGCACAACGGCAGCGGAGACGAGCCAAGCGACGAGCGTGGTGTAGAGGGCGGCGGCGATGGCCCATCCCCAGGAGTTGGTCTCATTTTTGATGGCTACGATGGTGGCTAAGCATGGGAAGTAGAGGAGGATGAAGAGGAGGTAGGCGTAGGCCGTGAGCGGCGTGACGCCGTCGGCTGCCATTTGCTGCCGCAGACGTGTATATTTACTCGTGTCCTCGCTGAAGGAATCGTCGTCGCCGAACGAATCGTCACCCGAATAGAGCACGCCCATCGTGGAAGCAACGATTTCCTTGGCACCGACACCGGCAATGAGGCTCACATCGAGCTTCCAGTTGAAATGCTGGGGGGCAAAGAGCGGCTCGATGGCCTGACCGGCACGACCGAGATACGAAGTTTCCATGTTTTCAGCCGTAGCGAACTTCCTGTTGTCAGTGCTCCCAAAATAGCTCAGCGCCCATACGATGATTGAAGCCACGAGGATTATACCACCCATTTTCTTCAGGTACTCCTTGCCTTTCTCCCACGTGTGGCGCCCGATGGCCTTGACAGTGGGCCAACGGTAAGGCGGCAGCTCCATGACGAAGGGCGTGTCCTCGCCCTTGATGATGAAACGCGAGAAGATACGCGAGACGATGACCGCCACGAGAATGCCCACGGCATACAACGAAACGAGTACGGTGCTTCGCCACTGAGCGGCGAAGAAAGTGCCGACGATCATGATGTAGATGGGCAAGCGCGCCGAGCACGACATGAAGGGCAGGATCATCATCGTGATGAGACGCGAGCGACGGCTCTCGATAGTGCGCGTGGCCATTACGGCGGGCACGTTGCAGCCGAAGCCCATGACCAAGGGGATGAACGACTTGCCATGCAGGCCCATGCGATGCATGAGTTTGTCCATGATGAAGGCCGCACGAGCCATATAACCCGAATCTTCCATGAAGGAGATGAAGCAATAGAGGATGAGGATCTGCGGCAGGAAGACGATGACGGAGCCCACGCCGCCGATGACGCCATCGACAAGCATCGAACGCAGCGGACCTTCGCTCATCGACGAGCCGATCCATTCGCCTAACCACGCCACGCCAGCCTCAATCCAGTCCATCGGATACTGGCCGAGGGCAAACGTCGTCTGGAACATGACGTAGAGGATCAAGAAGAAGATGGGGAAGCCCAGGTATTTGTTCGAGAGCAGGTTGTCGAGGCGATGCGTGGTCTTGTAAGTGTCTTCCTTGGTACCGGCACGATACTCGGCCTCGGCCAATGCGCCATGGATGAAGCCATACTTCGCATCCATGATGGCCGTTTCGGCATCGACGCCCGTCTCTTCCTTCACACGTGCTGCGGCATGATCGCGTGCCGCCAGCATCCGCTGATGATCCTCTGGACGGTGCTCGCCCAGGATGTGCTGCTCCACGAATTCGGTAACCTGCTGGTCCTGTTCCAAGAGCTTGATGGCCAGAAAGCGCGTAGAGAAATGCGTCGTCAGGTGCTCGTCGGCCTTCAGCACTTGCTGGATATGCGTGATGCCGTCCTCGATCTCGTGGCCGTAGTTGATATGGATGTGACGCGTTTGAGCATTCAGGCCTTCATAGACCTCAATGATGGTGTGGAAGAGCTCTTTGACGCCGAAACCGCTCTTGAAAGACGTCGGCACGAAGGGCACGCCGAAGAGGGTCGAGAGCGTTGACAGCTCTACGTGGTCGCCACGACGCTCGAACTCGTCGTACATGTTCAAGGCACATACGACACGAAGGTTCATATCGACCAGCTGCGTCGTCAGGTAAAGGTTGCGCTCGAGGTTGGAGCCGTCAATGACATTGATGACGATGTCTGGGTGTTCGTCGTTAAGATGTTGGCGCACATAGAGTTCTTCGGGGGAGTAACACGAGAGGGAATAGGTGCCGGGCAGATCAGTGAGGTTGAACGTATAATCCTCAAAAGAGGCCGTGGCCGTGGTCGCATCGACAGTCACGCCGGAATAATTGCCAACACGTGCATGGGCACCGCTGGCATAGTTGAACAGCGATGTCTTACCGCAGTTGGGATTTCCGACGAGGGCAACATTGATGTTCCTGCGCTTGTGCTGTGCCATCTCGCGCATCTGCTGGTCCGTGAAGGGCACGTGTTCGGTGATGACTTCGCGCTGACCGACCTGATCGGAATCGTTGTGCTGCTCCTGCTCCATTTCGGCCTGTCCGACCACTTCAATCATCTTGGCCTCATCGTGGCGCAGGCTCACTTCGTAGCCCATCAGCTTGTATTTCACGGGATCCTGCAGGGGTGCATTCAGCAGCACCTCGACGGTTTGCCCCTTGATGAAGCCCATTTCTATGATGCGTTTGCGAAAGCCGCCATGCCCAAGCACCTTGACGATGACCGCGTGTTCGCCTGTCTGTAAATCCGATAGTCTCATGTTTTTGTTGATATTTTGCTGCAAAATTACTCAAACCTTTGCAATAAGCAAAGGATTATTCACAGGTGCAGCAAAAAATACCTACACTTAGAGCAAAATCATCAATTGTGGGTATTCAAAACAGACTGAATAAAGCTGACCGTTGATTGTATCTCGCCGTCGATGGCGTTGGCAGTAGTGACGCTGACGGTGTGTTTTCGGGTAATGAACTCGCCCGTCAAAGGATTGCGAATGTGGCGGCGGTCGGCGGTGGCGTTTCCTGAAGTGGTCAGACAATAGCCGGCAGGTATGTCGGAAGGATTTTTGCCGAGGCTGAGAATGGAGCTATTGCCAAGGTTGATGAGGGCATCTCGGATACCGAACGTGGGCAGCAGCGCACGGAGGCGTTCGAGGGCATAGCCTTTAAGGATGCCTGAGAGGTCAAGGATGATAGAAGCCCCGCCACCGTGCTCCTCCCGCTCAGGGAGGGGAGTAAAGTGTAATGAGCAGGCGTCCTCCGTTGATAGCTTTACCCTGTTGATGAGGCCGGGACGGAAGTCGGGGGAGTTGACGGTGATGTCAAAGAGGCCGCCGGTGTCGCGATTGGCTTGCAGGCAGCGGGCAAGCAGGGCGAAGAGGGCAGGGCTGACAGGAACGGGGACGGCATCGGCGGACAAACCGCCGACAACAGAACCCAAAGCGGGAGCACGACCAGCAGAAGAACACAGGGAGGCATTGGAACGCGGGGGGACGGAAGAACACAGGGAGGCATTGGAACACAGGGAGACATTGGAACACGGGGGGACGGAAGAACACAGGGAGGCATTGGCGGCATGGACAGCCCGCGAGAGCTCGCTGTCGGGATCGAAGCGGTTGCCCATCTTTTCCACGGCAGTTAGCTCGGCACGCACAGCAGCTTCTACTGCCTCGAACTCGGCTTCGGTGAGCGAGCCAAGCAGGAGCAGGTCAATGCGCGTGTGCAGCGCTTCGAACCAGGCGTAGTAGCGGTTCTGATGTGAAGCAGAACGGAAGAGATGAGGCATGCGAGAAAGAAACTATATGACTTGCTGACAGGGGAAAAGAATTCGTAGAACGCAACTAATTCGTAGAACGCGTGCAACTTGAAAAATTCGTTTAATTCGTTTAATTCGTTGTATAAACGAAAGGGGACTGTGGCTGTAAATAAATAACCTATTGAAAGGGGAAAAGAAATCGTTTAATTCGTTGTTTGAAATGAAATGAGGCTGCGTCAGCATTTGTTGACACAGCCTCATTATTTAAAGTCAACGCTGGCGGCGCTGGCCGTTGCCACGATTCCGGCCTTGACCGCGCTGACCTTGACGCTGGCCGTTGCCCTGACCGCGCTGGCCTTGGACTTGGTCGGGCAATTCGAGGATCTTGATGTTCTTGAAATGAACCTCGTCGCCGTGGTCCTGCAGGAGGATATGGCCTTCGGCACTGTTGCCGAAATTAGGCCAGTCCTTATATTTGCTATAGGCCACAAGGGCGTTCCATTCCTGGTCGTCGCGGTTGTACTCAAGCAACTTAGTGCCGTTGAGCCAGTGCTCTACGTGGCGACCGCGCACAATGACGAGGGCTGTGTTCCACACGCTGATGTGGAAAGGCTTCTGGTCGGGAGCGGGGATAAGGTCGTAGAGCGAACCGAGCTTGCGGTTGCCCTTCACGCCGAGCTTGGCATCGGGGTGACACTCGTCGTCGAGGATCTGGAACTCACAGCCGATGGCAGAGCCTGCGCCTTGGTTCATGTCGGGATCAACGAAATATTTGATGCC
>JAEEHP010000267.1 GCA_016280855.1 Bacteroidaceae bacterium | reverse complement strand
GGCTTCCATGCGCCACCAAATGACATCGCAATGGTTTCCGCTTTCCTGCGGACGCACGTACTTATCCCAATATTGTTTGCTTACCTCGCCGCCATAGATGCCAACGAAGGCGTTGTCCTTGCGGTCGCAGTAGTTCTCCACGGGTCCACGACCGATGTAGCGAACGGAGCTGTAATTCTTGTTGAGGCGCCAAGTCATGCCCATGGCCATCATCTGCGGCTTCTGTGCTGCATTCTCGTTGACGTCGAGCGCTTCGCTGACGTAGAGTTCGCCCTTCGGCGTGAGGATGTAGGTCATGGTGAGGTCAGCATCGACTCCATCGCTGTGGTACTTGACGACGACGCATTTGCCCAGCTTCTCGAGGTCGCTGTATTCCATCGACTTCTTGTTCCATCGAGCCTGCTTCCAAGCGCCGAAACGGGTTTGGAAGTTAGCACCGTAGTCGTTGTCGGTGGGTGCACGCCAGAAGCTGGGTTCTACACTTTGTCCGTCTTCAAGGACGGCTTTGCCATTGATGTCGAAATAATCAATGTTGCCAGTCCATTTGTTCCAGGTGACGGAAGTGCCGGCAGCTGAGAGGGTGAGCCATGCCTTGGCTTCATCCTTGGCAACGGTTGCGGTCGAACCGCCGGCAACACTCTGAGTCGCGGGAGCTGAGGCGAGAATATCTTCGGCCTTGGGGAAAGTGTAAGGCTTCAACTCGAACTGTGCTTTGGCGATGACGTCGCCACGCTTCAGAAGACCACGGTCGGCCTTCAGGCGGAACTGCACATTGACGGCAGCCCATTGGCTATTGGCCACAGCATTTTTCAGATAAGAGGTTACTTCAGAGGGGATGTTGAAGTGCAGTCGCTGCTGTGGAGCCAAGTTAAGAGGGTAGCGCAGGGTATGAGTATCCTCGTTCATGCGTGTGCCGTCGTAAGTGAGGATGGTGCCGACAACTTCGACGTCGTCCAGGTTGCGGAAGAAGTACTCGTTGTAGAGATCAACCTCGCCGTCGAGCAGCGTCTTGCCCTCGGGTACAGTGGCCCAGATATCCTGATAATAGTACTGAACCTCATAAGCATGAGGATGAGGAGTGCGGTCGGCAGCGATGACGCCATTGCAGTTGAAGTTGTGGTCGGTGGCAGGATAGCGTCCGAAGTCTCCTCCGTAGGCCATGATTTCCTTACCCGTCACCTTGCTCTTGGCACGCATACCTTGATCGACGAAGTCCCAGATGAAACCGCCTTGGTATTTGGGATATTTGCGTATGATGCGCCAATACTCGTTGAAACCGCCCATGGAGTTACCCATAGCATGAGCATATTCGCACTGGATGAGTGGACGGGGATTGTCGCCCTGAGCATATTTCTCGCAAGCCTCGTAGCCGTAGTACATCGGGCAGAAGATGTCGGTCTTGCCGTTCTGGTGAGCCTGTTCGTACTGCACGGGACGTGACGTGTCGATGGCCTTGACGGCATCGTAGGCATCCTCGAAGTTCTTGCCGTAGCCGGCTTCGTTGCCGAGGCTCCAGAAGATGACCGAGGGATGATTCTTCTGCACCTGTACGTTGTGCTGGTTGCGCTCGACGTGAGCCTTATGGTAAATGGGATTCTTGGCGAGGGTGCGGTCGCCGTAGCCCATGCCGTGGCTCTCGATGTTCGTTTCGGCAACGACATAGAGGCCATATTGGTCGCAGAGGTCATACCAACGTGGGTCGTCACTGTAGTGGCACGTACGTACAGCATTCATGTTCAGCTGCTTCATCACCTTGATGTCTTCAATCATACGCTCCACGCTGACGATGTAGCCGTGGTCGGGATCGAGCTCGTGGCGGTCGGCCCCCTTGATGAGGATGGGCTGTCCGTTGACGAGCACTTGACCGTTCTTGATTTCAATGCTGCGGAAACCGACGGACTGAGGGATGACTTCGATGATGTTGCCCTTCTTGTCCTTGAGGGTGATGGTGAGGGCGTAGAGGTTCGGGAGTTCGGCGCTCCATGCTTTGACGGAGGGAACGGTGAGGGATGCGGTGGCGGTGCCACCGCCTACGCTAAGCGAAGTGCTGCCGGCGGGCTGTCCGGAGGGGGAGGTGAGGGCGACCTCGACGGTGTAGCCCTTGGCGGCGGGAGCTGTGATGTCCACCTTCAATTCGCCGTCCCTGTAGTTGTTGATGAGGTTCTGATGGACGAAGATATCCTTGATGTGTGCTTTGGGGCGTGCATAGAGATAGACCTCGCGAGCGATACCTGTGAAGCGCCAGAAGTCCTGATCCTCGAGATAGGAGCCGTCGCACCAGCGCATGACGCGCATAGCGATGAGGTTTTCCTTGCCGGGAACGAGGTACTTGGTCAGGTTGAACTCAGCCTCCATCTTGGAGTCCTCGCTATAGCCTACGTACTTGCCATTGACCCACACCTCGAGGTTGGAGGTGGCAGAGCCGACGTGGAAGTAGATGTCTTGTCCCTTCCAGGTGGATGGGATGGTGACGAGCTTGCGGTAAGAACCCGTGTAGTTGTTGCGCTCCTCGACATAGGGTGGGTTGGAGTCGAACTGCGTGTCCCAGGAATAGCCGACGTTCTTGTAGATCTTGTCGCCATAGCCTTCGAACTCAAAGAGTCCTGGCACGGGGAAGTCCACCCATTGTGAGTCATCGTACTTCAGCGTGAAGAAGTCGGCGGGTGAGTCGTTGTGGTTGAGGTCGAAGCGGAAACGCCATTTGCCTTCGAGAGAGAAATAGCGGTCGCTGGCTCCTTTGTTGCCCTTGGCCGCTTTGTCAGCGGTTTCGTAGGCAAAGAATGAGGCGCGGGGCGCTTCGGTGTTGACACGCGTGATGTTTGGGTTCAGCCATGCCTCTTTTTGGTTCTGGGCATGGAGGGTCAGCTGCGACATAGTCGCAACGAACAAGACGAGAAATACTCTTTTCATTGTCTTCTTTTTGGTTTAGTTAGTTGCAATTTGTGTGCGAAGATACACAAAAATGTCTTTCAAGCCAAACTTTAAGGCAAAAAAGTGCACATATAAAGAAATCGACTGTTTGACGCGGGTCAAACAGTCGATACATATAGGCGAAAATCCAGTCTCTTCTGGCTGATCTTCTTGTGTCGCTTAGGTGACCTTTGAAAGTCTCTTAGTTGACCTTTGAAAGTCTCATAGTTGACTTCTCAGAGGCTCCTAACTGTTTTCGTCGAAGCACCTTGGTGTTTCGCTTGGAACACCCGGGTGTTCTGTCTGGAAGACCTTGGTGTTGCGCTTGGAACACCCGGGTCTTTCATCAGTCCGTCACTATGGGAGCTTGAAATACCAGTTGCTTTGGTTCAGCAGGTGAGAATAGAGTGCTCCGTCGGGCGTGCCTTTGCGTTCAGACACACGCTTGGCAAATCGCTCTACGCCCTTAGTGCCTCCGAGGAAGCGGCTGTAGCAGAGGAGATCGAAGAAGCGGTTGCCTTCGAAAGCCGTCTCCAAAGCCATCTCATCGATGATGAGGTCAGCAATGGCCACCTGCACCTTGCGCAAGTTCGCGGGATCGTAGATCTCGTCGATGGTCAGGTCTTCTTCCTGTCCTTCGTAGAGCTTGAGCATCTTGTTGATCTGGTCCACGTAGTTGTAGGTCGTTTCACGATCGTCCAGCTTCAGGATGCCGCAGCCGCGCTGGTGAATACCCATTGAGACAGCACCATAGTTGGAGGAGCTGTTGTCGGTGCGGTCGAATCGGTATTCCGTGATACCATAGCGATAGCGGAGGTTGTTGTTACCCGTTGAGCCGCGGAGATAAACGGAATTGAAGTCCAAGAACTTGTATGCTTTTGCATTGTCCATTTCACGACGGCTGATGTAGTTACAGATGACGGATCCGCCGTACGTCTCGGCGTCGGCCAGCTTAATGCCATTGTATTCTGGCACAGGATTGTCTCCTTGAAGGATGTACGGCGAGCGTTCCACCACCTCGAAAGCGATGTGCTCCTTGAGGTATGCGGTAGAATCCTGACGTGTTGTGAGCGTGTCCAAGCCGGCAGTGAGGTTCTCAGCCTGGATGAGTTCTTCCACAGTGTTGTAGAATACCGCAGGTTCAGCTAACGAATCCACCTTCGTCGGCTCATAGTACTTGTAGGAAATAGGTGCATAGTCTTCCTCGTCCGAGGGAACCCATTCTTCCGTGCCTACGAGGCCGTGGCGCAGGATAGCGAAGGCATAGCCCGGGAATCCAGCACCATTGAGTGCTTCGGCAAAGCGGAGCCAGATGCTGGCCTTACGATAGATGATGGGATAGGTCGTTGAGAAGCCACCTCCCATGTTCTGCTTCATGACGAAGTTGACTTGTTCCTGAGCGCCTTTATCGTAGTCCGTGAAGTTGTTCGTGGACATCTCATAGCGTGCATCACCGGCTCCTTGGAGGACGGTGCAGTGAATGTTGCCCTGTGACGTGCCGATGTAGCCTTCGTAGTTCTGCGACTTGTTCAGGAATTTATAGGCTTTCGATGCATCCAGCTGATGCTCGTAATTGCGCTCCAGATAGACGCTGGAAGACATGACGGAGTCGGCAGACGACGTGTTCACCTTCAACGTGGTGTCAAAGCCGAAGAGCTCGTTGATACCGCGGAGTACGACGCCCCAGAGTTTGTTGGTGTTACTGGGGATGATCGTGACCGTTTCGGTGCCATATCCCGTCTTGGAGTTCTCGCGGAAGATGTTAGTCCAACCTGACACGAGGTCGTTGTGGTACTGTTCCGTCATTTGGTTCTTGCTCATGCCGCCATAGAACTGATTAGGCTGCAATGGGCCGCCCTTGTCAGAATTGAGGAAGCTAAAGTAGTATTGAGCAGCCGTCTGATAGTCGGTTTCAGAACCTTCGCCCTGTGCGCGCAACAGATAGATGTCTCCGAGGACGAGGTCCTGCGGGAACACACACTGCGAGGCATAGGCGATGCGGCTGGTGCGTCCGTAGTAGCCGTAGTCGATGTAAGGCACGACGCGATCCCAGTCCTCACGGAGCATCGAGGGAATGTAGCGCACTTCAATCACCTTCTGAACCACATCACTGCTTGCCAGCGTGTTAGCGTCAACGAACTGTTCAGCCTTGTGGAAGTCTTCGATGTCGGCTGTTGAGAGCATCGGCTGTTCGAAGTAGGGCACTTTCCCGTAAGTCAGTACCAGCTGGAGGTAAGCCCATGCTCGGATGGTAGCCACCTGTGCATACTCCTTGAGCATCAATGACTCGTTGAGACCTGAAACTGCCGATGTGTCACAACGATAGATGTAGGCATTGCAGGAGTTGATGATTTTGTAGTAGTCGGCAGCTTTGAGGAAGCGGTTGGAACCGTCTCCGGTGTTGCCTTCCATTCCGAATTTGAGGATAGCGTCGATGGAATCGCTGACGTACTGCGTGCCTTCGATCATGTCGCCACGGCATTCTCCGAGGACGACATATCGTTCGGCGATGTTCTGCAGATTCTTCAGTATTCCCCAGTAGCTGTAAAGGGTGTCTTGGGCAATCTCGTCGATTTCAACGTGGCGATCCATATCACCCGTCAGCATGTCCTCGCAGGACGAGAACGTGAATCCCAGAGTCAGCGCGAGGAGAAGAGATACAATGATATTCTTTTTCATCATGATGTCGTATTAGAGGTTGATGGATACACCCAGATTGAAGCTGCGTCCCGGTGAGAGTAGTCCCGTGTCGATGCCCTGGTAAAGGACACTGTTGCGCGAACTGCTCTCCGGATCTATGCCCAGATAACGGGTGACGGTGAATAGGTTGTTGGCTTCGCCCCATACGCGGAGTCCTTGCAGCCATTCATTCTGCACGGGCACGATGTAGGTGAGGCGTACGTTCTTGAGCTTGAGGTAGCTGCCGTCGTCAATCCAGCGGTCAGACATGCGCTCGTTGTTGCGCCAGTCGTCGCCGTCGATGTAACAGACCTTGGGGATGTCGGTGCGCTGTCCCTCATAGGTCCAGCGGTTCTGCATCGCTGTTGTCTGGTTGTACGTCGTGTTGCCGCCTTCGAGGATGGAACGCTGGTAGTTGTACACGTCGTTTCCAAGTGAGTACTTGAAGTTGACGTCGAGTCGCAGGTTCTTCCATGTGAAGTTGGTGAAGATGTTACCGTAGATGTCGGGGTTGGGGTTGCCGATGGCCACCTTGTCGTTGTCATCGATGACACCGTCGCCATTCTGATCTACGAAGCGAACGTCACCGGCCTGGAAGTTGTTGTAAGGATTCTCCTTGATGCCGGTAGGATACTTGAGATATCCCATCTTACCTGCTGTGCTGGCTTCAGCATCGCTGGCGAGGACACCCTTGGTCTGCCATCCGAAGAAAGTGCCTGCAGCGTAGCCCACGGCCGTGAGGACATTGTCCTTGCCGTAGATGCTGTTGGTGTGTCCGCGGATAACACGGTAGCCTTGGTTGATGGCATCGCTCGAAGGCAATTGGGTGATCTCGTTCTTGTAGTGTCCGAGCGTAGCACCCAGCTCCCACTTGATGTTTTTGCTGTTGACAAGAGCGACAGCAGCGCGGAAGTCAACACCGATGTTCTTGAGCTGACCGTCGTTGGTCCAGTACTGTCCGAGACCGGAGAGGTAGTCGAGGTCCTTCATCGTCAGCAGATTGTCGGTCTTGCTGTAGTAGAAGTCCACGCCCGCGTTGACGCGGTTCTTGAAGAATGAACCTTCGAGACCAGCGTTGAAGCGCGTTGTGGTTTCCCACTGGATGCTGGTGTTCTCCATATTCTTCAGCACGAGACCTACAGTGTTTTCACTGACCTGCTGGCTCTCCCAATAGGTGCGTGCGGCATAGTAGTCGATACCGTCGTTACCGCTCTGGTCGATGCCGGCCGTGAGTTTCAGGTAGTTGACGGCCTTGCCAGTCTTGAGCCATTTCTCGTTGCTGATGACCCATCCGAGCTGCAGGCTTGGGAAGATACCCCAGCTGACTCCTGCCAGATGCAAACCGTCCTTCGTGTGCTTACCAAAACGGCTGCTGGCCTGACTGGATACCGTGAACTGAGCGAAGTACTTGTTCTGGTAGTTGTAGTCAGCATTGAGATAATAGGTCATGTCGATCCAGTTGTCCTTGGTACCTCCATAGTTCACGTATTGCATGTTCTTGGAGATGTTGGGCAGCTTATCGTTTTCATTGTTGTAACCGCGCATGTAGGAGTAGCTGTAGCTGTAGTTGTTGTAGCGCCAGCCGCCGAACACGTCGATGGTGTGAGCTCCGTAGTTGTTGGCCCATTCAATGCGGAAGTCATTGTTGATGGTACTTTCCTTCGTGAACTGTGACTTGAGCACTGAGCTGATCTCGCCGAGGTCTTCGAGGAAGTACATCGTAGCACCATTGATGGGGAGGAAGTACTTCTCGTTGTTGCGGTTGAGGGTGTAGTTGAAGCGGTCGCTGAGTGAGAACTGCTTTGTGATCTGGTACTTCGGGGAGAAGTTGATGCTGATCTGAGTGAGCTCAGCGTAGTTTTTGTTCTTTCCCTTACCGTTCTCGATGATCCAATACGGATTGCGAAGACATTCATTGATGTCGTAGTCCAGTCCATGAGGGAAGCAGAAGGGGTTCTGAATCCAGCGTCCCACGCCGTTGGTGGAGGCGTATTTACCTGCATAGTCGTGCGAGAGTTCCAACTTGCCCGTCTTCTCGTCGTGATAGTAGGCATAGGGCGAGAGGAAGGAAGCCTGAATCAAGCCGAGGACATTGGTAGAACCGATGTTCTGCATGTCGTAGTTCTCGCTCCATCCGTTGTCCAGGACATTGTAGCTCGTCTGGTTGTAGGCGATGTCGAGTCCAGCCTTCAGCTTCTCGAAAACGCTGATGTCGGTGTTGAAACGGAGGTTCAGACGGCTGAAGTCATTGCCTTTCAGCGTTGATTGTCCAGAGGTGTAGCCCAGTGAGAGGTCGTACATACCTACGTCGTCACCACCTTCGACACTGACCTTGTAGTTCTGCGTGAAGGCTGTCCTGTACATATCCTTCTGCCAGTCGGTGTTGTTGTGGAATACGCTGCGGTAGTAGTTGCTGCTCTCGGGTGCTTCGTTGAGGAACGCATATTGGCTGAGGTTGCCCGAGGTGGACTCACGTACGTCCTTCACGGTTCCGGCCAGTTCGCTGAGGTAGTTGCGATAGGCGTTGCCGTCCATCATGGTCAGGCGCGAGGGAGCAAGTTCCACGCCGCCGTAGATGCGGACATTGATCTTCGTGGCTTGGCTGTGACCGCGCTTGGTGTTGATGATGATGACACCATTGGCACCTTTAGCGCCGTAGAGAGCCGTTCCGTTCTTGAGCACCTGAATGCTCTCCACATTCTCGGGATCGAGACCTGCAAGGATATTGTTGTAGTAACCTTCGTGGAGGCTTGTGCGCTCTTCTTCGAGGTCAACCATATTGCCGTCGATGATGAACAGCGGCTGTGCAGAAGCATTGATGGAGTTGATACCGCGGATGGTTAAGAAAGCTCCTTGCCCGGGATGTGCTGCACGGCTGGTGGAGTGGATGTCCCCTGCGAGCAGGTTCTGCATATCCGTTTCCACGCTGATGGAGCTTGTCTCCTTGAGCATGATCTTCTTCTGTGCGGTGATTGTAGTGCCGTCGGTGTAGAACCCATGGAACTGTGCGCTCATCATTTGTGCATCCTGTCCGGTCTCTCCCTTGATGGGCATCTGCAGGAGGTTGTAGTCAGGTGCTTCAATGATCAGTGCGTGGCAGAAGACGGGCACCTGGAATTTATAGGTACCGTCCTCGTCGGTCAGCGTAGAGAAACGCGGCAACTGCAGTGCCTGAATGCGTACGCCTCCCATGGGCTTTCCTGTGGCTGCATCGGTGATAGTACCAGCAACCGATTTCATTTCATATTGCTTTACCGGCTTCTTGGCAATGCGTCGTTTTGCCAACGCGATGCTGTCGGCTTCGGCAATGCCTTCTTCGTCTACCACATCCTGTGCCATGACAGGTGCATAAGCCCCTGACACGATGAACAGGCAGAGCGCAAGACGGAATGCCTTGTGAATATTTGATGGATTGAATCTCTTACTCATGATTTCCAATATTTTAGGATTCATTCTTATTCTTCTTTCGCTCTGAGAATTACCTTGTCAATGGAGAAGGTTGTCTGATAACCCTCTCTTCTTGCTGCCGCATTGATGGTCTGTGACTTGATGATCATGGTGGGGTAGCACTTCGACAAGTTACGGTACGAGTAGGGGAATGTGATGCTTCCGACGAAGATGGTGTCCACCTTCTCGCCCTCGTATTCGAATTTCATCGCAGGTGTCTTAGACTCTTTGAGGTCTTCGCTGAGGTAGTTGATTTCCACCTGTAGCCTGTTCTTCTTGAACGGCGTTTCGCCCGGCATGTAAGCGATGATGGAGTCGGGATCTACGCGGTAGAAGTCGGGCACCATGACGATGTAGATGTCGTAGGGCAGGTTACTGAGCACTTGCTGGTCGGCATCGTTGCCTCTGAGCACAATCTCGGCGGTCGGCACACTGGTGCTTCTGCTGAATGTCATGAAGGAGTTCTTGGTGATACGTCCGAGTGCACTGTCGTTGGCCAGGGCGCTGGTCTCGCTGTTGAAGCTGGTGACCTCGTAATCGGCATTGTAGGTGCGTTCTCTCTGCTCTTGTGTGGAGAGGTTGTAGCGGACGTTCTGGAATATGGCATTCGGGGTCATCTTGACGTCCACATCCTTATAGCCAAAAGTCTTGTCGTAGTTCCAGTGATCCACGGGGAAGACCACGCCGTTGGACACCGTTATGGGTGCCTTGCCGTCGAAGATCAGGGGCTTCACGTCGATGGTGCCCCTCTCGTCGATGGTGAAGGTATCCGTGCGGGTGTCGAAGAGCTTCTTCATCTGATACTGCTCGAACGTCTCGATAGTCCAGAAATCGGTCTGCTCGGGAATACGTTTCTGCATACGTACATTGAACGCCAGCGGCGACACGATATCCATGGCGAAGGAGATGTCCTTCAGGGAGTCGGTTACGGTCAGCGGCAGTGCTTTCTTAGCGCTGGCATTGTCCTTGAAGAACGCTGCTTCCTTGGACTTATCGAAATAAGTGTTCGCGTACGTGTAGTACTTCTCCATCTTTTGGTAAGCCTCGTTCCAGGCTGCGTCGGTAGGCAGCACCACGGCCCAGATACTGTCCTCCGCCTCGAGGTTAGCGTTGACACCTTTGTGGGGCATCACCCATTCGACGGAACGGGGGCTGTAGGAGTGGGCGTACAGGGAGTTGTAGCGTGAATAGACGCTGTCCACGAAGATGGGTTCACCGGTCTCGGGATTGGAACCTGCGATAGCACTCAGGTCGGAGTTGAAGTACAGCGTGTCGTGCTGTTCGAGCCAGTCGTTCACCTTGCGGTAAGTATGGTCGTTGGCGCGAATGTATTCGTACACGTTGTAGGCAAAGGGGGACTGCTGTCCGATCTTGTGGAGCACACCGTTCGTAGCAGGTATGTTAGCCTTCAAGAGGGGAATCTCCTTGAACAACTTAGCTGTGCGGTCGAAGGTGGCCTTCTTGTTGTTCACCATGATCACCTTTTCAGGCTTGCCATTGGGGTTAGTTCCCGTAGCAACGTAACGATTGCGTGCGATGTGGTTACCGACGAGGCGCAGGAACACGTCGTAGGGACGCACTTGGACGAGGGAGTCGTAGTAGCGCACCTCATCGGACGTGAAGGAACTGTTCGTGGGAGCGAACACCGTCAGCGTCTGATTGCTGTTGAGTACATCCTTGAACGTATAGTTCTTGATGGGATGTTTCTCGTCCTTGAAGGCCGGTGTCTTCTCAGCAATGTTGGCGAAGTTGCTTAGCTCGGGATCAGCCTTGATCTGTTCCCACAGCGTCTTTGTGGCATTCTCGCCTTCTCCGCCTCCATCTTGGACAATGAAATGGTCGTCAGAGCAGGAGGGGAGTAGCGCAAACATGGCTACTCCAAGGATTCCTGCCTGGATGCATCGTGTGATTTTTCCTTGTATCATAGTTGCATAATTTTTTAATTACCAATAGTCCTCAGGTTCATTGGGATTGTCATAGACATCCTTGGAAACGAACTCAAGGTAGTCCGTGAAGAATTGGAGCTGTTCGTTGTTGAGCACATTCTTGAAGCGGATGTAGTAAGTCTTGTCGGGATCCATGTCGGCGCTGACCATGATTCGGCGCGTCACCCATTCACATTCGATGCCGAGTGATGCACTTGTGCTGGCACCGCAATGGTAGTATTTGGGTCCTTTCATGAATCCACGTGCACGCAGGGATTTCGTGATCTCGTCCTGTTCCTCCAAGGAAAGTTTCAGCTCGGCCTTGTAGTCATCTTCGCTGAAATAGCCGAAATTGGAGTTCAGATGAGTTCCGTCAGAGAAACGATGTCTCATGAAGCCCATGCGGAGGTCCATAGGAATACCGGCAGCAGGGAGGTATTTGGGATTGTCGCCGAAATAGACCTGACACATACTGCGCACGTTAGAACCGGCACTCACACCGAAGCGGATCTCGTAGTGCCCCTTGGTAGGCACTGGCGGCAGCCTCATGGTAATCTCGTATTTACCGATGATATTGAATTCGTCCATCTGGTAGTTACTCCAGGAACGTCCGAATGCGCCAAAATAGTAGAACTTCGTTCCTTCCTCAATCTGACAGTCGGCCAAGTAGGGGTAGGTGGTCGTGACCGGCACGGCTCTGGTGAAGGAAGCTCCATAGGGATAGTAGGACATGGGACGGCGGATGTCGTTGTTGATGAACTCCGGGAACATGGCGGCCATGTCTATGCGGATGCGTTCGCCGGCGAGACAATTGCGTACGTTGTCGGTATAGACGAGGAAACCGTTGATGGGGTAGATGCAACCATTGATGAGGCTCTCGTGGTTGGCGCCTTCCTCGGTCTCGTAGTTAATCTTGATGCCGACGTTCTCATCAGTAGGCATATCAGCCGGAGCTGAAGGATCAAAGGGGAACAAGGCCTGTTGTCCGTTTCCAGCGCTTAATTTGCGGTACGATCCGCTCTCGTGGTAGTCGTCGACGTTGAGTTGCTCAGGACTGTATTTACCACGTCCGTTACGCAGGATGGGGAAGCAGTTGAGGTAGATACCCTCTCTGTCGGCGCTCTCAAAGATCTTCAGCAGACGGCGCTTACCCATTGTCGTGTAGTACTCATAGACGGGGATGGTGTAGCGCTTGCCGTTCGTCTGCCAATAATAACCTTTCTCGTTGTAGTGGATGACGAGCTTGTCGCGGGTGAGCTTCTCGGGCAGGATGTGATAGGTGATGAACTGATAGATGATGTTGTTCTCATCCTTGTAGTTCTCATCCGTTGACGCACCGGGATAGGCACCCTTTTCGATCAGGAAAGCCTTGACATCTTCTACGGTGATTGCTTCAGCCGGCTTGCCCAAAGCGGTTTCCCACATGTCGTCGGTCTCAGCAAAGATGGTGAATCCGTACTTGCGGTGCTCGGGCATGGTACCCGGCTGGTCCGGCTCCGTGGGGTGGTTCTCCAAATCCTTGATCTGCTTGGTCATGTAGAGTCTCTCCCATACTTCGTCGCGTGTCTTGCTCAAGGTGTCTTCAAGACCGGCTGCAAGGATGAGCTTGGAAGCTACGAGGAAGCCGTGCTTGTTCTCCGCTATCCACTGACGGAAGATGTCGGACATGGTATCGTTGCTCGGAGCAATAACGGCATGAACTTGGTGCACGCGGCCGTTGATGGTCTCGATGTCGCGGTTGTTCAAGTCGATGAGGGCAACGCCATTGATGAAGATGGAGTCCGTCTGTTTAATCTTCGTATGGTAGATCTTACGGTCATTGAGGTTAGCCGTGGGCAACTCATCGAGTTCTTCCTTGTCCTCGATGTCGGAGATTTCATAGAGATCACCGTTGCGGCTGCCGTCAATGATACTGTTCAGCACAATGATTTTCCGGACGGAGTCCAAGGTGGCGGGGTGACCTTGGAAAGCATCCCAGTTGGCCTCGGAGATGATACCTTTGGCTTGCAGGGTATCCAAATAGTCCTGAATGGCTTGGTTGTCAGGTGCGAAGCAGGTGTACTTACCGCGTGCCGACAGCAATTGTGCCACTGTTGATTCAGATTGTGAACTGACCGGCACTTGATGAATCAACTTGACATACTCGGAGAAGATGGAGTCGCTCTCGAGGTAGGAGAGGACCGTGTACTCCGTCAGGGTGAAGCGTGCCGAGGTGTCAATCTCCTCCTTACATCCTGTGAACAGGAGTCCGAAGAAGGCAGCCGCCAAGGCCAGCTTGAGTTGATAGGTTTTAGCTATTATTTTCATATCTGTGATGATTAATTAGCGATGGAAAGTTCTTATTCTTCCGTTTCTTCCGTGGATTCTGTATCGGTGTCAATACCCTTACGGCGATCCCATACGGGATTCTGACGGATGAGGTATTTGTTCGCGCGGAGTTCCTTGAAGTAGATGGGGCAGTAGAGACCGTAGCGGTTCTTGATGCGGTTGGTCAAGCTGGAGATGAGGCGGCTGTAGGCACCCCTACCCAAATAGTTCTTGACCATTTCCTTGACGCCCGTTGCACCATCGGTGATTTGCGGTTCACGTGGGTCGGGGTTTGTACCACCGCCAACGCGCTCTGCCCAGCGGACGAGGTCAAACCAGCGTTTGCCTTCGCCCATGAACTCGATGAGACGTTCGCGCATGACCAGGTCGATGCATTTATCCTTGTTCCTGTCAGCGGAGGCAGAGAGGCCGGTCTGCTGATCCAGCATATTGCGTTTCTGGACAGCATCGACGATGTTGCGGCACTTCTCGAACTCGCCGAGAACGGCGTATGCCTCTGCCATCATCAACATGACATCAGTCTGACGATAGAAGATCCAATTGCGATAGTTTTCCGTTGATGCGGAAGCCAACAGTCTGCCGCTGCTGAATCCCAGATTGCACTCCGTCCATTTGAGGCAGTAGCCTTCTTCCAGCTCATCTCTTGTCATGTCGGTTGTATATTTCATGCAGCTGTACCAAACGCGGGAATCCTTATCAACCAGTTTTCCTTCGTTCAAAGCATGCGACACGGCAGACATGTTGGAGGCGAAGTGTGTGGCGTTGTTGTGTCCCCAGAAGTGATTGACAACACTGTTTCTGCGGCTGTCGCCCTCGGAGAACTGCAACTCGAAGATGCTTTCATCGCTGTTGCCTCTCTGGAATATGGCATTGAAGCTGTTGATGCCCACCGATTGCTGAGCGTTGTAGCTGTTCTCCATATCTTCGTTCCTGATGAGGGGAGCGTTGGCCAGGCCGCTGCCGAAGTCTTCCTTCTTGGACGTCGAACGGTCGAAGGAGCTACTCGTGAGCTGCTCGTTTTGCATGAAGAGATAGTCTAACGATTTCTGTCCGAAATAGACGACGCTGTCAGCATCCATGCGTACGCTGTCCTCCGAGAATCCGCGACCTTCGCGCAGGGCGCTGCGCCAGAGGTACATATCCGACAGGAGGGCATAAATACTGGTGTTGGTCATCAGACCGCGCGTGTCGTTCAGGTTGGGACTGCGGTTGCGGCCTTTACCGGCTACTTGGCGTACATCTTTGATCAGGATGTCGAGAACCTCCATCTGGGGCGTTGCTTCAAATGCACGCGTATCCTCATCGGAGTTGATGACTTCATTGCTGTAGGGGATGTCCTTGAAGGAGCGAAGCAGATAGAAATAGTTGAGTGCGCGCAGGGCTGTCATCTCTGCTTTCATCTGTTCCCATTCTGTTGGTGTGAACTGCGGGTCGCGCTCCAAGACCTCCTCACCATGTGAGAGCACCTTGTTGCAATAGTTGATGGT
>JAEEHP010000266.1 GCA_016280855.1 Bacteroidaceae bacterium | reverse complement strand
TGATAATGCGCCCGTTCCTTTTGTCTTAAACTCAGTAAATATGGAATACTTCACGCTCAACGAATTGTGCCGCAGCAACACCGCTCAGCACTACGGAATAACGAACAAGCCTGATACGCAAGCCGTGAGGAACCTCAACGCGCTCGTAGATCACGTCCTCGACCCCCTGCGCCGCCAGTTCGGCAAGCCCATCTACGTCAATAGCGGCTACCGCTGTCCGCAGCTCAACAAGCTCGTCGGCGGCGCTGTAAGCTCGCAGCACATGCGCGGCGAGGCGGCAGACATACGCGCCGACGACATGGACGCGCTCGCTAACCTCATCGCTGACATGCGCGCCAGGGGACGGCTGCACGCCGACCAAATCATCTTCGAACACACCCGCGTCGTTAACGGCAAGCTCGTGCCGCAATGGATTCACATCAGCTATACGACGCGACGCGAAAATAGGAATCAATTCATAATACAATAATTCATAATTCAACTTTCGCAAGCTCAGTTTCGTTAGGTTTTCAGGTTATTAGGTCGCTTCGCTTATAGGTTTTTAGGTGAGAATAGCTATCAGAAATATATTTCACCTCACAACCTCACAACCTCACAACCTCAAAACCTCACAACCTCAAAACCTCATAACCTTATAACCTCATAACCTCATAAGTTGAGCATATGCGAAACTTGAATTAATAAAAATGTTCCGTTCACTATGGAAAAAATGAAAGTTAAGATGGTACAGAGAAATGGTGGGAAGTATTACCCCCTGCTCGTAACGAATGAAGTAGTCGATGTAACAGAAGCGTTGAGCAAGCGGAATTGTCTCTTCCAACGCGGCACGCTGTTAGGCGTGCTCTCGGACGTAGGAGAAGAGATAAAGCGTCAGCTCCTTCAAGGTAACATCGTTAATCTCCCAGGCATAGGGAAGTTCTATCCTGTTGCTATTGGTAAGGGTGTGGAAAAAAGTCAAGCAACTAGCAAGCCTGACTTCAAGCTGAAAGTTGTTTACCACATCGAAAAGGATAAGAATAAGATAAGCGAGGATGTCTTTTGACGCGACGATAAGGTTCTTCTTTAACGTACCACGACCACTTTGCCATCGGTGACGTACACGCCTGTTCTCAGGGACGTGGCAGCTGCTAGCGGAGTGCTGACGGGACGTCCGCTGAGGTCGTAGAGGGCGGTGGGTCGTGCGGCGCGGGTGCGGCTTTCCTGGGGCAGGGCAGGCAGGGCGGTGGGCTGTTCGCGGAAGATGCGGAAATAGTCCACCTTGAACCATCCGGCGTTGTCGGACGAGGACGCTGTGCCGTCGTTGCGGCGGTTGCTGGTGCGTATGCCGAAGGTGAGGTCTTCGCCCTCGGCCACGGTGACATAGACCTGCATGTCGCGCAGCACGATGTTGGAGGCGCTGCCGCCGGCGTAACCGGCATAGCTGTTCACCTCGCCCGGGGTGAGGAGGTTGGTGTAGTCGCTTTGTGTGCCGTAGTACTGCACGTTGTTGTTGGCGAAGAGGCGGCAGGTGGTCTTCTTGTTCTGCTCGACCCACAGCTTGCAGCACACGCGGTAGATGCCGGGCTCGAGGTCGGCGGCGGCGATGGTCTGCGAGAGCTGGAAGTCGGCGGGCATGGGGATGGAGTTGAACCAGCAGACGTTGTCGCCGTGGTAGTTCGTGGCATCCTGGTTCACGCCGTAGGAATCGAGTCCGTTGCTGCCTTTGTTGAGTGTCCCGCGCTGGTCCCAACCGCAGGGCACGCCGCGTCCGATGTTGCCCACGGCGTTGAGCTGGCAGTCGTGGTTGTACTCGAAGTCGTAGTTCTTGATGAGCTGCTCGGTCAGCGTGAGATCCTCGTCGTCGGGAAAGGTCACGCGCACGTCGCTGACCACGACGCCGGGATCGAGGAGTGCTACCCGCAGGCGCACGGTGCCGTCGGCGGAGGCGCGATGGGTCACGGTGGCGTCGTTGAAGCCTTGGAGTACGGTGGTGTTCCATTTACCCTCCATGGCTACGGTCTTGAGCGAGAGGGTCTGCGGCGCAGCATCACCGAGTCTCAGTGCCACGCGCAGGTCGTAGCCCGTGTTGACGGGGAAGGTGGGGAGGCAGCGCACGGCAATCGTGTTGAGCCCCTTGCGCACGGGTACGTCGTATTCGAGGTAGGGTGCCTGCGCGGCGGTGTACTTCGTCATGTCTAAGGGCCACACGGTGACGCTGCGGTCGCTGACGCCCAGTCCCTCCAGCGTCGTGAAGGATCCGTTGGCGGTGGCGTAGTCGGTGGCGGGTATGACGACGGTGGCAGCCTCGGCGGGCACTTCCATCTGCATGGCGTTGATGGTAGATTCGCTGGCCACGGCGGGCATCTTGAACTGGTCGAGCTCACGGGGTGCGGCGCTCATGATGCCGTTCCATTTGCCTCCGGCGATGCGCGTGTTGTAGTATTGCGTGAGGGTGAGGATCTGTCGGTAGGCCTGTCGCGCCTCGGAGGCGTAGGCCAGTGCCTGCTCGCGCTGTCCGTAGGCGGCGAGGGTGATGCTCTGCGCAGCGCGGAAGGTCTTGACGTTCATGTTGTAAGCGCCTTTGACGGGATATTCGATCAGCTGGAAGTAGGCATCCTTCAGCTCGGCGGGCACGCTGGCGCCGACGGCTTCCACGCGCTCGACGAGCGAGGCATAGTCAGCGATGCGCTGGTTGCGCTCGGCGTCGGTGTAGGCTACGGCGAAGACGTGCTCGGGCTTGCCGGCAGCGGCCAGACGGTAGTATTCGCGCTTGATGGCAGCGATGTCGTCGGCCAGCGCCTCGCCGAAGGTCTCGGCAGCCCAGTGGCGGCAGTAGTCGTGGGCGCGTTCGGGTGTCCATGCCTCGATGTCCCACGCGAGGTCCATGCAGAACTCCAGCTCGGCCTCGGCGGGCTTGATGTCGCCGACGTTGACGACCCACAGCGTCTGGACGCCCTGGGCATAAGCGCGCGAGAGCTCGTAGCTGATGAGCGAGGGCGAGTGGGAGCACAGCCACAGGTAGTCGTGCGGCGTGCCCCAGTACGAGACGTGGTAATAGACGCCGTTGCCACCGCTGCGTGCCTGTTCGCGGGCTACGGGCAGCTGGCGTATGTAGCCGTGGTTGTCATCGACCCAGCAGAGGGTGACGTCCTCCGGCACCTGTAGCCCGGCGTTGTAGGCGTCGAGCACTTCCTTGTAGGGGATGAAGAGCTGCGGCACCGTCGTGGGCTCGCCGATATGTTTCTGGATGAGTGCGCGCTGGAAGGCGATGATTTCGGTGAGGCCGCGCACCTTGTCCTCGGTCGAGGGGTAGCCTGAGATGCCCCAGTCGTGTACGCCTCGCATGCCTAAGGTGTACATGGCGTCGTAGCCCTTGCTCTCGGCCACGCGCTCCTCCCAGTAGGTCTGTATCTTTGTCTTGTTGGTGACGTAGTTCCAGTCCTCGTTGGTGCCGTTCCATGGCGCCCGCCGCCACTCCCATTCGTTGTCGCGCAGCATCTGTTCGCAGTGGCTGGAGCCCAGCATGATGTCGTAGCGCCGGGCCACGGGCAGGTTGTCCTTGTTGTCCCAGAAGGCTCGCGAGCAGGAGTGCATGGCCGGCCACAGCGTGTTGGCACGCAGGCGCAGCAACAGCTCCATGACCTTGGCATAGGTGCCAGGGCCGATATTACCGTAGCGGCGGTCGAGGTTCTTGGCAGCCCAGGGCGTGAGTCCCCAGTCCTCGTCGTTGATGAAGATGCCCCGGTAGCGCACCGACGGCTCGCGCGACACCGTCCGCTCACCTTTTATATATAGGCTCTCGTGCATCGCAGGTGCCACGTCCGCCCACCAGATGTAAGGCGAGACTCCCATCTGGCGCGACAGCTCGAGCAGGCCGTAGGCCGTGCCGCGTGGCGTGGAACCATAGACGACGACGGCGCGTTCGACGCCCTCGGCGGGGTGCTCCACCATCTGGAGGCCATACACCTCCCAGAGACCTTGCACGTCGGCGACGTTGATCTTGCCTGCAGCGGCCAGCGCGTCGATGAGCGGCGACTGGCCTATGGTGCCGGCCACGACGGGGCAGCCCGTAGGCGTGGTCGTAGCGCCGTCGATGGCTGTCTGTGTGCTGGCGGCCAGGGCGCCCAGCTCCGCTGCCGTGGCCACGGCAACCGGCTGACCTGTCACCGCCCGTATGTCGTCGGCCAGACATGCAGCTGCCGTAGCCACCACTTCGGCATCGCCCTCAGCCACGACGAGGGTCGTGCGTGCCGCGGGTGTTGCCACCACGAAATCTTTGTTGCTGCCGTCCGTGACGACATGGATGTCATCGGCCATCAACCGTCCGCCCGTTGCCATCAGCATGAGCGTTAAGGCCATCGTCCTTGCTTTCCCGTTCAGGATGCGTGATACTCTTTTCATCGTTTATTATTGTTTAGTGTTTGTTGTTTCACGCTGCAAAATTACGCATTATTCTTCATGCAAAACATAAAAAACAAGCCAAAAAGCAAAAACTTTCAACTTTCAACGATTAACTTTCAACTTTCAACTCTCAACTTTCAACTTTTTATGTACCTTTGCAGCTGAAATCATCATAAAAGAACAACAATGAAGAAGATTATGCTCACGCTGGCAGCCCTCCTGAGCTGCGCCTTCGCCACCACCGTGTTTACCGCTTGTGGCAGCGACGACAAGGAAGATATCATCAAACCCTCCGTCGAGGAAGCCACGCCGACGCAGATGGCACTGACCTTCACCTTAGACGCCACCGACGACATGACCGATTATTTCGATATGGTGGTGACTTTCGACGACGGCACCGGCGAGAAGCAGGAGGCGTTCACGGCCTTGGAGTGGTCCAAGACGCTGACCGCCAACTTGCCTGCCACCTTCACTTTCAGCCGTAAGATACGCGTCAAGGAGGACAAGCGCGCCGCCCTGGCGGCTGCCGAGAAGGTCGAGGTCACCACGCACTACCACTACGCCTTCAAAGTCCTCGACGCTCAAGGCCAGATCATCCCCGAAATAACGGGCAGCAAGGACGTCGCACAATCGATGATCGTGGACACGGGTGCCAAGGCCTTGGAGCGGGCCGACGCAGGCGTGTACGACAGGACATACATCTGCAAGTTCGACGTCAATGGAAGTCGGGTAGTGAACGGCAAATAAGACCTTTTAAAAATGTATAATTCAAGTTTCGCATATGCTCAACTTATGAGGTTATGAGGTTATAAGGTTATGAGGTTCTTCGCACTAAAGGCGAAGCGGCAAAGCCGAGCGATAAGTTGAAATATGTTTCTTCTGTCTATATGATAGCTGTTCTCACCT
>JAEEHP010000265.1 GCA_016280855.1 Bacteroidaceae bacterium | reverse complement strand
GTCTGGTCGCCGAACTTCTGTTCAGCCTGCAGGATGTAGTTGCACCATCCCTCAGCATCGCGTACGGCGGCGCCGCGCAGGGTGTAGAGGTTGTGGAGCGTGCCGGTGCAGTTCTCGGCCATCCAGAGGGCCCTGTAGTCGGGGAAGTAGGCATTCATCTCGGCGGGGGCTTCCGTGCCTGGCGTCAGCTGGAAGGTGACGGTGAGGCCGTCGATGTCGACTGTCTCGTCCTCGCATACTTCATAGGTGGGGGGCATGAGGGTGAGGGGCGAGTTGGTGCTCTGTCCCATGCCGATACCCATTGCCATGCGGCCGGTGACGCCCTTGGGCAGGTTTGCACCGTACTGGTAGGCTGCGCGACGGCTCATGGCAGCGCTGCAATAGGCGTTCTCGGCTATGACGTGCTTCATGAAGCCCTGGGGCGTGATGACTGCGATCTTGCCGGATGCTACCTGCTCGGCGAGTGGCTTGGATGCGTCTGCGATGTTCTGTGCGTTGACGATGGCGCCCACGCCGCCGTAGTGGTCAGCATGGCTGTGGCTGATGAGTACGGCCACAATGCGCGGGTTGGCATCGACGTGCTTCTTGAAGAGGTCAATGGCGGCGTCGGCAACCTCTTTGCACATGAGGACGTCAAAGATGAGCCATCCGCCATTCTTCGTCTTGATGAAGGTCATGTTCGCCATATCATAGCCCCGGACCTGATATATGCCCTCGCATACCTGGAAAAGACCCGTCTGGACGTTGCACTGGGTGTTGCGCCAAAGACTGGGATTCACGGTAGAGGGTGCCTCGCCTCCGTCGTGGACGAATTTGAACTCGGCCATGCTCCATACCTCTCCGGCGGCGTTGGTGATGTGCAGGTCGGGCGTTGCCTCGATGAGTCCGCGCTTGGCATTCTGCAGTTCAGCATCGTCGTCGAAGTCGAGACGGCTGTACCATTCCTGGTTCTTCTTTGCCGTGGTGGGAGAGGCAGCCTTCGGGGCCGTGGGGTTGTTGGGGTCGTCGGGAGCGGGGTCGTCCGGCGACGGAACGACTGCATCCTCGGTCTTGAAGAAGACGAGGGAGTCGAGCTGACTGGAGTGGATGGTCTGTTTGGCGCCGTTTTTGTAAAGGTAATAGCCTTGGGCGTCGGCATGCTGCACAAACGGGCATGCAAATAGGGTTGCAATAAGGAAATACTTCTTCATAACGTAATTTATTTGTGGATGGATACTTTAAATGACTTGTTGCCGTAGCCTACGACGTAGACGCCGGTGCGGAGATTGGCCGTGGACAGGGTTGCGACACCGTCGGCATCGGCCTTCGCGGTGGCGACACACTTGCCGTCGGACGTGTAGAGGGAAAGCTGGCCTACGCCACTGGCCGTGATGGACGAGCCGGACACGCGGAACGACTCGAGGCGGCGGAGTTCCTTCATGCCGGTGAGCGAGGACTCCTCGATGGTCAGCTTGAGATACTTGTCGAGCGGGTAGAGAACCGTGAGCTCGCCGCATTGGAGCTGAACGTCGGCATCCTGGAACGAGATGATCGGACGGGCGTCCAAGGCGAAGGCCGTTGTGCCCTCGGTCTCGTGGATGACAACGCACATGGTCTTCTCCCCTGCCGCCAATGCAGACGAGGCAGAGAAGAGGGTCAGGAGCAGCACGACGGCTGCTCGCGTGATGAACTTGATTGGGGTTGTTTTCATTGCGTCAATTTTTTAACGGGTTACTAATATATGAAACTATGGTTTATTTTTACTTCAAGCAACTTAAGTTTCCTGGCCGGAGAGGCCGGCTCACTTGTGGACAATCATGCCGCCG
Source organism: Bacteroidaceae bacterium (assembly GCA_016280855.1). Classification (GTDB taxonomy): domain Bacteria; phylum Bacteroidota; class Bacteroidia; order Bacteroidales; family Bacteroidaceae; genus Physcousia. The sequence continues at coordinate 1,396 of JAEEHP010000265.1, read as the reverse complement.
CCAGGTTGAAGCGTCACCTTCAGCCTGCCGAGCTTGTCGAGCTTCGGGGCGGACTTCACTGTAGACATGGCAGCCTTGTCCTTGCGGTCGGCGACGTCGGATAGCAACGTGACAGCCTCACCGGCCTTGAACATAGGCATGGATACGGATATGGTGAGCGGCTCGGCAGTGCCGTTGAGGCCGGCTACGTACCAGTCAGCACCGTGCCGGCGCGCCAAGACGACGTAGCGACCCGGGTAGCCGTCGATGAAGCGGGTCTCGTCCCAGGTTGAGGGCATGCGGCGCAAGAAGTCGAGCTCGGCTTGCGTCAGTTCGCTGAGGTTGTTGGGCTGCATGGCCACGCACTGGATGGCTGCCTGGTTGGTGATGCCGGATGCCATCTCGAAGACGTTGGTTGTCTTGCGGGTGTGCCTGCTCTTGTTGTCCCTCGACATGAACCGGTTCATGATGACGCCGCCCCAGTCCATTGTGCCCACGGCATTGCGGCAGAAGGGGTGCATCGTCAGGTCGAAGGGCTCGCGGCGGGCCGCGTCTTCATTGAAGTACACGTTCTCGCTAGCCAATACGGCCTCGCTGCTCACATAGTTGGGATACATGCGCTCCCATCCGCGCGGGAGCGTACAGCCGTGGAAGATGCACTGGATGCCATAGCGGTTGGCGTCGAAGAGGATGTCCTCGTAGAGCTTCATTGTCTCCTGTTTGTCGCCGCCGAAGAAATCGACCTTGATGCCCTTCACGCCGATAGACTTCAACCAGGCCATTTCACGGTCACGGGCGATTGAGGTGTTCATGCAGTCACGCGGTGTCTGCGGCGCATCGTTCCAGGCACCGTTGCTGTTGTACCAGAGCATCAGCGCTACACCCTTCCCGCGTGCGTACTCCGAGAGTTTGCCCATGCGCTCACGCCCGATGTTCTTATCCCACCAGCCGTCCACCAGGCAGAACTCGTAGCCCATGGCGGATGCCAGGTCGATGAAGCTGACCTGGTCGTCCCAGTTCACGCTGTTGTCCTGCCAGATGAGCCACGACCAGGTGTAGCGCCCGCATGCATACTGTTGCGACGGCTCGTAGAGCGGTTCGACAAGGTCGTAGGCGATGGTGGTCTCGACAATGGGCTTCAGAGACTCGCCGACGGTGACGGTGCGCCAGGGCGTGCTCCCGGGAAGGGAGACGGCAGGCGAGGCGGATCCAAATCCGTTGTTTTCGCCCGGCATGGGATAGGCGATGACGTAGCCACGCCGCGGATCGTAGTCGCTGAGGTGCGAGCCGCAATACTGACTGCTCACGCCGGTCTCGGAGATGAGGATCCAGCCGTCCGTTTCGGTCTGTGGCGACTTCGCCGATGCCTTTTGGGAGGTCCGATTCGGTTTTGTACGGGACGTCCCGGGCGCAGGGG
>JAEEHP010000264.1 GCA_016280855.1 Bacteroidaceae bacterium | reverse complement strand
GAAGATGTCGATGCCGTAGATATGGTCGGTGCCGTAGAACTCGGTCTGCTTGTCGATGAACTTCTTCTGGATCTCGGCATACAAGGGGTCGAGGGGGTCGAGGAACTTGCACCAGCAGGTGCTGTCGAAGCCTGCCCAGTCGCCCAGCGAGGCCAGCGGCGCTTCGGGGTAGATCCTCGTGATGCAAGGCGGCACATGGCCTGCAAAGCCAGGCAGCACGGGACGCATGTTGAGTTCGCGCTCGCGGGCGACGATTTGCTTTTGCAGTTCCTTTTGGTTCTCGAGCCACGACATGGGCAGGGGTCCGCCCCAGCGGTCGATGTTCTGCATGCGGTGCCACGGCAGGTGAGCGGGACCCGTGAAGTAGCTGCGGATCTCCTCGTCGGTGAGGCCGAAGTCGCTCCAAACCTCATACCACACCGACTCCTGTCCCGTGATGGCCAAGGGGACGTTGATGCCGTGGAGCGCCATCCAGACGATGAAATGCTGCCACTGCGACCAGTCCCACCAGGGCAAGGTGTAACCGAAGGTGCAGTAGTTAAGGAAGAAACGGTCGGGCACGCGGGCGCTCAGGCTGACCTTCTCGGGCACTACGGGCATGGTGGCGGGAATCTGCAGCGCCTCTTCCTTGAACCAGGAGTATTGCGCCATGCAGTAGTATTTCAGGTAGTGGTTGAGGCCGACGGCCATGCTGTTGGCGTTGTTGCCGCGGATGACGAGGCGTTTGCCTCGCGTCTCGATCTCGAAGCGGTCGACGGTGTCGTTTTCGAGGCGTTCGATGACGATGTTATCGGAATACTCGGGCACGACACGGTTCACCAGTCCGCGCATGGCGATGACTTCGGGGTCGGTTTCGGCCTTCTTCGTGCAAGAAACGCACAGCATGAGGCTCAACAGGGTGATGAGGTAAAGCTTTTTCATCGGATCATGGTTTTTTTGTTTGGGCAAAAATAATGTTTTTCGTTATCCGCGTTATTAATTAGTTCGTATTTTTGCACAAAATCATCCCCATGAAACGCTTGCTTCTGTTCTTCGCCCTCACCGCGATGCTCTTCACGGGCTGCAAGAAATACGAGTCGCCCTCGTCGGGTGGCGGCACTCCCCTGCCCCATCACATCGACCCTGTCTACCATGTCGGCGACTATTTCCGCAACGACACCTTGGAGGGTGTGGTGTTTCTCACCTATGGCGCGCATAGCGGGCTGATGGTCAGCCTCGAAGAGGTGCGACTTCCCTGGTGCGTGCCCAACTACCTCAACAGCGAGACGGGGGCTACCAACCCTTTCGATGGCTGGTGCAACACCAACATCGTCATGTCGAACTACGACCTGAACCGCTTCCCTGCCCTGCAATGGAGCCATCAGAGGAACACGTGGCACATGGTGTATTACGACTACCGTCTCATCACCGCGAACCAATGGTTTGTGCCGTCGAGTGGCGAGATGAGCAAGCTCCTGCAAAACCAGGCGGCGGTGAATGCCACGCTCGACTCGTTGGGGTATCCCACCTTGGAGGACAAGGTCTATTGGTCGAGCACCGAGACGGGCACGCGGGGTGCCGCGGCGGTGTGGATGCAGGACGGGCAGATCGTTATCAGTGACTCGGTGAAAAGCCAAGCCTTTTATGTGAGGGCTATTAGGAATTATTGAAGTACGGACTCGCTTTGCGTCATTGCGAGGCACGAAGCAATCCAGGGAGCCAACTTTCAAGAAAGATGATTACCTTTGCCAACGATTAACTCCAATTCTCATGGACAAGAAAGCCTATGTCTACATATTGTTTAGCCGCAGGAATGGCACCTTATATACTGGCGTGACTTCTTTTCTGAAGCGACGCATTTATGAGCACAAAACCAAGCTTCACCCTAAAAGTTTTACGGCCAAATACGATGTCGACAAATTAGGGTATTTTGAGGAATACATCTCAATAAAAGAGGCTATAGAAAGGGAAAAACAAATCAAGGCAGGCTCAAGGGCTGCTAAACTTGCTTTGATTGAGGGTATGAATCCCAATTGGGAGGATTTGTACGATTTATTATGACTTTATTCCTGTGGAGAGATTAGAGAAGAAGTGAGCCTTGCCGAGGGGAAGCTTGTACAATTAATTATAACTTCACATCTGGATTGCTTCGTCGTGCCTCCTCGCAATGACGCAAAGCGACGCGACGCAAAGCGGCGACAAGAGGCCTCGCCCTGCGAGGCACGGAGACACGCTTTGCGTCATTGCGAGGCACGAAGCAATCTAGGGTAAAGGCTAGAGAAGAAAGTGAACCTTGCCGGCAGTAGAACCTTGCCGAGGGGAAGCATATACAATTAATTATAACTACACACCTGGATTGCTTCGTCGTGCCTCCTCGCAATGACGCGCGAAGCGACGCGGCGCAAAGCGACGACAAGATCGACCTGGCGGCTTATTTCTTCGCAACGGGGTCGCAGGTAAGTCCGATACCGAGTTTCTTGAAGATTTTCTGGTCCACCTCGCTGAGCATCACCGTGCTATGCACTTGGCAGCCTTTGAGTTGTGGCAGGCATTCCAAGGCTTTCTTGCAGTTCTCGTCCCAGAGGCTGAGCATGGAGAGGGCCACCAGCACCTCATCGGTGTGCAGGCGCGGGTTCCTGCCATGCAGGTAGTTCACCTTGGTGGTCTGGATAGGCTCAATCATGGCTTGTGGAATGAGTTTCACCTCATGGGGTATGCCAGCGATGTGTTTAGTGGCATTCAGGATCAAGGCGGCGCTGGGACCGAGCAGGTCGCTGGTGTGGGCGGTGATGATGGTGCCGTCTTCCAACTCGATGGCGGCCGAGGCCACACCTTCCTTTTCCTTCCTTTCCTTGGCGGCAGTGGTGGTCCTGCGCAGGGCAGTGGTGATCTTGGCCTGTTTCATCAGCAG
>JAEEHP010000263.1 GCA_016280855.1 Bacteroidaceae bacterium | reverse complement strand
TAAATCGTCAAATTGTCAAATTGTAAATCGTCAAATTGTCAAATTGTAAATCGTCAAATTGTCAAATTAATATATGAATTTCATCAAAGTAATCAGTAACCTCTTTGGAACAAAGAGCGATCGGGATATGAAACTCATTCAGCCGCTGGTGAATGAAGTCATCAAGATTTACCCTGAGATCAATGCGTTGTCGAACGATGAGCTTCGCGCGCGTACATTAATATTAAAAGAAAAGATTCGGGAGGCCGGCAAGCCCATCCGAACACAAATCGACGAGCTGAAAGCCACCATCGAGCAGACGGCCATCGAGGATCGCAAGCCTATCTTCGAGAAAATCGACAAGCTGGAGAAGGAACAGCTCGAGGTGTTCGAGAAGGTGCTCGACGAGATCCGCCCCGTGGCCTTCGCCATCGTCAAGAGCACTGCCGAGCGCTTCACCAACAACGAAGACGTCGTGGTCACCGCCACCGACTTCGACCGCGAGCTGGCAGCGCGCCATGACTTCGTGGACATCGACGGCGACAAGGCCATCTACCACAACCACTGGGTGGCTGGCGGCAACGAGACCGTGTGGAACATGATCCACTACGACGTGCAGCTCTTCGGCGGTACCGTGTTGCATCAAGGCAAGATTGCCGAGATGGCGACGGGTGAAGGTAAGACCCTCGTGGCAACGCTCCCCGTATTCCTTAACGCATTGACGGGCAACGGCGTGCACGTGGTCACCGTCAACGACTACCTCGCCAAGCGTGACTCCGAATGGATGGGGCCGCTTTATATGTTCCACGGCCTCTCGGTCGATTGCATCGACAAGCACCAGCCCAACTCCGAGGCGCGCCGCAAGGCTTATCAGGCCGACATCACTTTCGGCACGAACAACGAGTTCGGCTTCGACTACCTGCGCGACAATATGGCTACCTCGCCCGAAGACCTCGTTCAACGGATGCACAACTACGCCATCGTCGATGAGGTGGACTCCGTGTTGATCGACGATGCCCGTACGCCTTTGATCATCTCCGGTCCCGTGCCCAAGGGCGACGACCAGATGTTCGAGGAGTACCAGCCGCTGGTCGAGAAGCTCGTGGGCGTGCAGCGTCAGTTGGCCACACAGTATCTCGCCGAGGCCAAGAAGCTGATTGCCGAAGGTCAGGCCGAGGAGGACAAGGAGAAGCTGGCGGCAGGTTTCCTCTCGCTGTTCCGTTCCTACAAGGCCTTGCCCAAGAACAAGCCCCTCATCAAGTTCCTCTCCGAGCCCGGCATCAAGAGCGGTATGCTCGCCACCGAGGAGATCTATATGGAAAACAACAACAAGCGTATGCCCGAGGCCGTCGAGCCCCTCTACTTCGTCATCGAGGAGAAGATGAACAGCGCCGACCTCACCGATAAGGGTAACGCCTGGCTGGCCAAGCAGGTCAACGACGAGAACCTCTTCATCCTGCCTGACATCGCCGCGCAACTCTCTGCACTTGAGACCGAAACGGGCCTCAGCGACGAGGAACGCGTCCAGAAGAAGGACCAGCTCTACACCGACTACGCCATCAAGAGCGAGCGCGTGCATACCATCCAGCAGTTGCTGAAGGCTTACGCCATGTTCAACCTCAACGAGGAGTACATCATCGTCGATGGCGAGATCAAGATCGTTGACGAGCAGACGGGTCGTGTCATGGAAGGTCGTCGCTGGAGCGACGGTCTCCATCAGGCCGTCGAAGCTAAGGAGCACGTCAAGGTGCAAGCCGCCACACAGACCTTCGCCACCATCACGCTGCAGAACTATTTCCGTATGTATCACAAGCTGGCCGGTATGACGGGTACTGCCGTCACCGAGGCCGGTGAGTTCTGGGACATCTACAAGCTGGATGTCGTGGAGATTCCAACCAATCGTCCCGTCATCCGCAACGATATGAATGACCGCGTCTATAAGACACAGCGCGAGAAGTACAACGCCGTCATCGCCGAAGTCGAGAAGATGCGCAACAGCGGACGTCCGACGCTCGTCGGTACCACCTCCGTCGAGATCTCCGAGCTGCTCAGTAAGATGCTGTCGTTGCGCAAGATACCTCATCAGGTGCTGAACGCTAAGCTCCACCAGAAGGAAGCTGACATCGTGGCGCTCGCCGGACAATCGACGAATGGCCTCGGTGCCGTCACCATCGCTACGAACATGGCAGGCCGTGGTACCGATATCAAGCTCTCGCCCGAAGTGCGCGCTGCCGGTGGTCTCGCCATCATCGGCACCGAACGCCACGAGAGCCGCCGTGTGGACCGTCAGTTGCGTGGTCGTTCCGGTCGTCAGGGCGATCCGGGTAGCTCCGTCTTCTTCGTGTCGCTGGAGGACAAGCTGATGCGCCTGTTCGCCTCCGAACGTATCGCCAAGGTCATGGACCGCCTCGGCTTCGAGGATGGCGAGATGATTGAGCATCCCATGATCAACAGCTCCATCGAGCGCGCCCAGAAGAAGGTCGAGGAGAACCACTTCGGCGTCCGTAAGCGCCTGCTCGAGTACGACGACGTCATGAACAAGCAGCGCACCGTGGTCTATGAGAAACGCCGCCACGCCCTCATGGGCGAGCGCCTCGGCATGGATATCGCCGATATGCTCTACGACCGCGTCTGCAACATCATCGAGAATTGTGCCGACCACGACCAGATGAAGGAGCAGTTCATCAGCCTCTTTGCCATGGAAGTGCCGTTCACGGCCGAAGAACTCGTCGAAATGCGTCGCGACGCTCTCGAGGAGAAGGCCTACCAGGCTGTCCTCTCACGCTTCCAGCAGAAGACCGACCTCATCGCCAAGGAGGCTTTCAAGGTGTTCAAACCCATCTACGACGGTCCCAATGGTCAGGAATGGAAGGATCGACCCGTCATGGTGCCGATCGTTGACGGCCGCCGCGTCTATAACATCGGTGGCGTCAGCCTGCAGCAAACGTGTGATTCCGAAGGTCGTGCCATCGTCACCGCGTTCGAGAAAGCCATCATGCTTCACGTCATCGACGAAGCCTGGAAGGAGAACCTCCGCGAATTGGACGAGCTGAAGCACAGCGTACAGAACGCCAGCTACGAACAGAAAGACCCGTTGCTCATCTTCAAGCTCGAGAGCGTGCAGCTCTTCGACAAGATGGTCAATAAGATCAACAACCAGACCATCTCGATCCTCATGCGCGGTCAGGTGCCGGAACAACAGGTCGAAGCGCCCGACGATGCTGCCCAACGCCGAGCCGAATACGAGGCGCAGCGCCGTGCCCGTGCGGCTGCAGCTCAGCGTGCTCAATACACGGCAGGCCGTGGCACTACGGCAGCTCCCCGCTACGAACGTCCCGATTATGCCGGCGGCACTCCTGCCGATCTCAACGACCCCGCTCAGCAGGCTGCCGCTGCTCAGGACACACGCGAGCAGCAGCCCCGTACGCCCTTCACCGCTGAGAAGGTGCCTGGGCGCAACGATCCCTGCCCTTGCGGAAGCGGCAAGAAGTTCAAGAACTGCCACGGACGCAATTTGTAGTTGCTTTGCATCCTATGACGCGCGCTTGTATCCTCACGCTTGTCCTCTTTCTGGCTCATCCTTTGTCCGCACAGGATCTTGCCTCACGTCTTGCAGCCTCCGACTACCGCCTTTCTTATGACGATACGCGGACGCTTGCCGTGGATGTTCATGCACTTGCATTTTTCAAGGACAATGAGTATGGCGGCGACCAGGCTACGGGCTACACGCTGCCGGGCTTCTGGTTGCAGCCGCGTCTGACCTATCAGCCCTTGGATGCCATCCGCGTGGAAGCCGGCTTCCACGCGATGGTATTCAACGGGGCTGGCAAATACCCCTGCTACGCTTACCATGACATTGCGCGGTGGAAAGGCGCTCAGTACCAGAGCGGTGCGCACGTCCTCCCTTTCTTTCGTGCACAGGCTCAGCTGCGGAGGCTCACCTTTGTGCTGGGCGACCTCTACGGCGGTGCCAACCATGGACTCGTTGAGCCTCTGATGAATCCCGAAGTCAACCTCACGCAGGATCCCGAGATGGGCTTCCAGCTCCTCCTGGATCTGCCGCGTTACCACCTCGATGCCTGGATCAACTGGCAGAGCTTCATCTTCCGCGAGGACAACCATCAGGAGGCCTTCACCGTAGGTTTCTCGCAGCGCATAGGCCTCTTCTCTTCGTCTTCCAACTCATCCCCAGGTACCCTGCGCTCTGCCACCTCCTTTGTTCCGTCAGTCGCGACGATGGCGTCATCCTCTGCCCCGTCCCTCTCGCTTTACCTTCCGATCGACGTTCTCATCCAGCATCGCGGAGGCGAGATCGACGACACAGATATGGGCGCACAGACGATCGACAACGCAGCCATCGGCTTAGGACTGCGATGGAATACCAAAGGAAAGGCTTTCAACGGGTTGACCGCAGAGGCATTGGCGTTGGGTTGTTTGCAGCAATCGGGTCATTTGTGGCCCTTCGACAAAGGCTTGGCTGCAGGTCTTACCCTCAGCGCCGATTTCCTGCGCCAGCTTCGCCTCTTTGCCACCACGGTCTATGGCCGTGACTTCTGTCCCCTCTACGGTGCTCCCTTCTTCTCTACTTATTCCACGAAGACGGGCGGTCGTTTCGACCATGTGCTCACCACTCATGTCGGTGCCGAATGGAGTCACACCTTCGCTCACGATTACGTTCTCGGTGCCAAGGTGGACACTTATCTCTGCTCAACTGGCGAAGAAACTATTCCCGCAGAAGCCACAACTATTGAGCTCGACGGCTCTCCGTCAGGCCTTGTCACTCGTCCTTCAGCTTTTAAGAACAATTTCTCCTTTGGCGTCTTCTTCCGCTGCAGTCCTCGTTTCGAGTTGAAACGCTTCAAGCGATAAAGTTCACTTCTGGTTCGATGCGGATGCCAAAACGTGCTTCCACATCTTCTTGAATACGCTCGCACAACGCTGCTATATCTTTACCCGTAGCCCCGCCGTGGTTGACAAGCACCAGTGCCTGCCGTTCTGACACGCCAGCCTTGCCCAGCGGCGTGCCGGGCCATCCGCATGGCTCAATCATCCAGCCTGCAGGAAGCATGACTTAGTCCGTAGCCACTTCGGAGCGAGTCATACC
>JAEEHP010000262.1 GCA_016280855.1 Bacteroidaceae bacterium | reverse complement strand
GCCCGCGAGGGGCGAAGGAGCTGGTCATTGACCTGACCAGCTTCACGGCGAAGGCGTATGCGTGGAACAATTCCTATGGTGAGGAAGCACACGCGCTTGCACCGACTATCAATGGGCAGACGGTGTCGATTTCAAAAGCTCTGTACGCGGTGGACCAGGCAGGCATCGCTGTGAGTGAACAGCTTGACCTGACTGGTTACAACAAAATCACCGTGGACTTCTCCGCTCTCAGCGGAAACGGTCACGTCGCGGTCTATGTGTCCACGTCCAACACAGACTTTGTCAAGACCCGCGATACTTACCAGTACGACTTCTCCGGTTCTTCCGTGGAGCTTGACGTAAGCAGCTACGGGGTCTGCTACTTCGGCATTGCGCTGGAAGTCACGAATGACGGTCCGGCCACGAAGAGCATCACCATCAGCAGCATCAAGGCGACCAAATAACAGGAGGCGAAGACATGCCTACTCTTGAAGAGGAATACAAGCAGTATCAGGGTGCGCAGGGCGTCAACGACATGTACGAAGCCCAGAAGAAAAGCCAGTTAGCCGGACTGGAAAGCGCATATCAGCAGAACCTGTCCAGCGCCCAGGCCGCGAGAGACGCCATTCCCAGACAGTACCAGGAGAGAGCGAACGACCTGGCTGTGCAGTACGAGCGGAACCGCCGCAACCTGAATCAGCAGGCCAATGCGAACGGGCTGAATACCGGGGCCGGAAGCCAGATGCAGCTGGCCCTCGGCAGCAACTACCAGAGAGACTATGGCGGTATCCGCACCGCCCAGCAGCAGGCTATCGATCAGGCCGACAAAGGCATCCGTGACCTGCAGGCAGCGTACAACAGCTCTGTGCAGCAGGCTGTGGCTGACAACGACTTCCGCCGGACGCAGGCGCTGCTGGCTGACTATCAGCAGCGGTATCAGCAGCAGCTCCAGACGGCGCAGAACCTGGCGCAGTGGGGCGACTTCAGCGGCTACAACGGCATCCCCGGCTACTCCAGCGAGGCCATCACCAACATGCAGAGCGCATGGCAGGCGAGCAACCCTGACCTGGCCTATCGCACCGGCAGAATCACCGCAGAGCAGTACTACCAGATGACTGGTAAGTACCCGGCTGGGTATCAGGCTCCTGGCGCAACGTATACCGGCCCCGGCCAGACGCCGCCTCCGAAAGGCCCTCCGCTTGATCCAGATGCCGCGAAGAAAGCAAGAGACATCGCGCAGACACGCGGCAAGGCGATGACTGACTACTACAGAGACGAAAACGGAAAGGTTCGAGCCGGTCTTGAAAACGACTTGGCGAGCATCACCAGAGATGTTCGGTCTGCTGCTGTGCAGCAGGCAGCCAACACCATGACTCAGGACCAGTACTTCAACTGGCTCGTGCAGAACGGCCTGGCAACGCAGGCAGAGGTAGACAAGGCGAAGAACGGAGGTTGAGGCTATGGCCAATCCTTACATCGAACTGTACAAGAAGAAGCAGAAAGAGGACCAGGGCAGCCAGCAGACCACGCAGCAGACTACTCAGACGCAGAAGCAAACGCAGGCTACGACTGGCAACCCGTATATCGACCTCTATAATCAGAGACAGCAGCAGTCGCAGCCTTCGCAGCAGCAGCCCACTGCCTATGAACAGCGCAAGGCTCGCCAGGAGAAGGCATCTGAGGCCGCGAAGAAAGCCTGGTGGGAAGTTCTCGGCCTGGCTGCCCAGGATGCGACCGCTGCGGCGCAGGGCCAGCAGCGCACCCTTACCGCAGAGGAAGGTCGGCAGAGAGCGACAGCCGGAGCCAATCTTGCCGCGGCCACCAAAGAGAACCGCGAAGCGAACAAGGTAAACGAGTGGGACGGCAGAAAAGAGCTGCTGAAAGAGTACAGACGGCTCGATGAAATCGACAACCCCAAGGCGAGACATGAAGCGGCGGCAATCCGCGAGCAGCTGCGTCAGGGCGACATCAAAGCCGGCAACCTGGACACCGATGGCGATATGGCCTACAACGTCGGCGACTGGAGCAGTAACGTGGTTCCTGGTGCAGCCAAGGACGTAGGCAGTGCCATCTACAAGACTGCCCTTACGATTGGCGACCTCTACGCAAAAGGTCAGGCCGCGCAAGGCCCTACTGAGCAAGAGATCATCACTGAGTATCTGACCGGGCAAGAGATCGGTTCTACTGCCAAGATGCGCCAGCAGGCATATAACAGCGAGAGCTATCGTGGTTTCATGAACGAGCGGTACGCTGAAGCGGCCAGGCTCGCCGCATCTGCCAAGAGAAATCTCCAGATTGCCAAAGAGAACCAGGCTCCCGTCGTGAAGGCCGGAACTGACGTTGCTGTGAATATGCTGGAGATGGGCTTTGACGGCGGCGTTGCCATGCTGACAGGCGGCTCCGCGCTCGTCCCGATGGCTGCGCGAGTCTTCGGCTCCGCCGCGCTCGAAGCGCAAGAAGCAGGCGCGAGTCTGGAACAGCAGGCTCTCTACGGTCTTAGCAGCGCAGCTCTTGAAGTCGCGACCGAGAAGCTGGGCGACGGCCTTGGCGGTCTCTACGGCAGAGGCTTCACGCAGAACGCTACGGAGCACATGATCCAGAGGCTTGCGTCTACCGACCCCGGCAGAACCTTCCTTCGTTTCATCTCCGGCCTGAACTCCGAAGGTATGGAGGAAGTTATCTCCGGCGTCTTCGAACCTGCTCTGAAATCCATCTACAACGGCAAGACTCCCTGGCAGAACTACAGTGAGTTTGAGTGGGGCGACCTTCTGTACAACTACGCTCTCGGCGCGGCAGCAGCCATCTTCGGCGGCGCATCGAGCATCGTCAATGGCGGCAACGCCTACGCAAATGCTCAGCTCAGAGCTGCAGATGCCGCCCAGGCGCAGACAGACTCCAACTTCGGCTGGATGCTTCCCGTGTCTGTGAAGGAGCAGGCGCAGGGCGAACAGTTCGACCGCATGTTCATCGGCGGCACACCGAACGCGCCCACTCGCAGCGAATCCCCTGCTCAGAAGCCTGAGATGAAAGAGGCGAAGACTCCCGCTCAGAGACGAGTTGAGGCCATCATCAACGCAGCCGCTACCCAGGACCAGCTCGTTCAGTCTCTGCAGTTCTTCCAGTCGAAGCCTGAGCTGGATGCAGCTTTCGAAGAGCTCACAGGCAGCGACATAGACGCCTATCTCGCAGAAGCCACTCAGGAGGCCGCAGGAGGCGTTGTGCCGCAAGAGGGTAATCCTGCACCGGCCACACCCGAAAACGCGCAGCAGCAGGCTCCTGGTGAGTTTAACAGCGTGAACGAAGCTGACGAAAGCGGTGAACGTGGAAACGCTGAGAAAGTTTGGCCCAACATGAACTACGACCGCATCGCCGAATGGCAGAACAGAAACATGCGCGATGCGTCTGGCACTGCCGTTGACTTCATCACTGGTGACTTGTATAATCATAACAACAGGCCGTATCGTCAGTTCGAAGGAGAACTGCATCCGAAGCAGTTGGAGTGGAGCGCTGATGCTACGCAGCAGCAGTATGGCTATGCTGAACCGAAGAACAGCGACAACGGGCGTAGGCAGACTGACCAGTATAACAGCACAATTCAGACTGCTATAGAGCAAGTCCGCGAGGACGGGACCAATGCCAACCGCATCATGGAAGGTGTTGGCGAGTGGAGAGATGTCGACCCGCAAGTTCGTGCTGACATCATGAATCATATCGACCCGCGTGGCGACTACTATGTGAGTGAAGACAAAGCTTCAGGCGGCAAGGTTGTTGCGAAAGCTGCCTCCAGACTGGAAAGCGAAACCAATGAGCGGAGCGACAACTTCTACGGTCAAGAGATGCGAGACGCCGGTGTCAAAGATGTTTCGCCGCAAGAGATCAGAAACGGTGCCCTTGCCAACTCTGGAGCCAGACTCGAAACCAGATACGACTATGGCTATATCCCGTCCGAAAGGCGCTCAGCTGCCGCGTCATCTGTCTACACAAGCGAAGAGCTTGCTGCTATTGACAAGTACAACCGCCGGAGGGATGCGCAGAAGCACCGGGAAAACTTTGAGAACTGGCTTACTGAGCATAACATTGACCCAGGTAAAGAGCCCGTTCGTAATCCTCGGCTTGGTGAACCTCGCATTGAGCTTCGTTCTGCCTGGATGCAGCGCACTATGCGAGACAAAGCACTTCTTGGCGACCTCGTGAATGGCACCGGCAGCTTCAAGCAATTCTCTGCGGCGAACAGACTTGATGCACTTCGTACCATGTACCCTGACGCCAACTGGCAGTTTGACGCGAGCACCAACACCATCACGCTGCCTGGCGATCCTGCGTTGGGCAAGAGCAGACCGAGCTTCGATTGGAAAAAGGACAATACGCCTGTCAAAAAGACCGTTGCCGGTAAGGCGGCGCAGAATGGAGGAATCTCAGTTGAAAACCTTGGTAAGAAAGTCGAAGAAGACAGCCGTAGACGCTCTGATGGCACGGGTAGACGAGTCTCGAATGAACAATTCCTCGGACGAGTTGCCCGTGGACTTGTCCGAGACGGAACGGGAGTATCACGAAGTGTTCGAGACGCCGGAGCAGAGGGAAGCGGACCTGAAGCGAATCAGAGAGGAAATGAAGAACGGGACTTATCAGCCGCCCCTGTTCTGAGGTCTCAGGAAGAATACGACGAACTGAAGCGCGACCTTGATACCATCAAGAAGCGCGGCTGGCACCCCATCGGCCGGCTCACGCAGAGTATGGCAGATACGAACAAGCTGGCTAACATCCTCGGTGTGCCGCTCGTTCACGCAGACGGCTCCGAATCTTCCAGCAAGTCCGGCGGCTTCTCCAGCGGGCTGATTGCTGTCCTTCGTTGGGGCAAGGGCCCTCTGAACAAAGCTCCGACCGCCGTCCATGAAATGCTGCACGTAAAAACCACGCAAAAGTTTGGCAGCCATGCCGAGGGCGGTCGCCTTCTTAACGCTGCAATCAAGGACTCCGCGATTGCGAGCAAAATGAAGGCTGTCGGCAAGGTTTATCGTAACATCTACGAGGCGACCTACTCTCAGCGCGAATTTGGGAAGAAGTATTCCGATTTGGACGAAGAGCAGAAGGCAAGAGTCAGCAATCTGATTGGTGCTGAAATCCTCAACGATGTTCTAAGCAACGATCCGAGCAACTTCAAAGACTCCGGCGCGTTTGACGAAGCCACCTTCGCCAAAGAGTTTGGCGCCTTCCGTAAGGCATGCGTAAAGGCTGCACTCGAAGGCCAGCTCCTGACCCGCGAAGAGATGAACGCTATCAATGACTATCTGAAGAAGAAGTGCGAAGATGACTATCGTCTCGAACTCACAAAAGAGAACCTGGAGCGCGAAGAAAAGCGCGACGCCTACGAAGCTCAGAACGGCAAGCCGAAAGACTCCCTCGGTACGATGAGCCACGCCGAGTTCGAACGTAGGCTGAAGGCTGGTGAGTTTAACTTTGCGGAGACATTGCGAAAGGCCGCTGAAGAGAGCAAGGGCGTTTCCGAAAAGATCGACAAAGAAGAAGCGCAGCAGCGTGGCGACTATCGCCTTGGCCCCAAAGCTGCTGCTAAGCTCGATGCGGAAGCTCACGCGAACACTACGACTGTTGACCCGTATGATGATGGTGGTATTGACGTTGATGCCGATGACTTCGAGCAGCCGTACCGCGCTGACAACAAGGAGATGCAGCGGCGCGAAGACCTGAACAGGCGGAGCGAAGTCGAGCAGCGCCAGCAGCCGAAAACAAAAGGAGAGACGCCAGAATCCTCGAAGCAGTATCTTCAGCAGAACCGTCTGCGCAAGAGCGACTTCGAGAACCGTGAGACTGAGCGTGGCGGTACTGAAGCGCAATACAAAGCTGAGCAGGCTGAAATCCGCGAAGAGATTGAGCATGACGAAGCCTACGACCGCGCTCAGGAAGAGGGCAAGCAGCTTGCTGAGATGAAGAAGGCCTACGGTGAGAAGACACAGAAGTCTCTTGCCGACCTGGCGAAAAAGGCGCGTGGTCTCGTTGGCAGCAGCCGCCTGAACACATCCGGCCAGCGTGGTTACATCAACAAAGACGGTGAGCTTGTCGGCCATGTCAAGGGCGACGTCACCGAATCGTTCAGCTACAACAAAGGCGGCAGGGACATTGAGAGCTTCGCTTATGTCCTGGGCGAGTTCGCAGCTGGTCGGCAGACCTTCACGCAGTTGGCTGAAGCTTACGACAAGCTCGGCTCCTACTCCGAGAAGAAGAAGGGAAGCTACTTCTACGATAAGGTCTTTGCCGAGCAGTTCGAGCGGCTGCGTGATGCCCTGGACAACGGCGATGTCAGGACCAAAGACGGGGCTCTTGACCCGAAGTTCGTCCGCAGCGTCGAAGATTTGACCAAGCGCGTCGTGCATCGCTTCGAGTACATGCAGAAGATGCTGGAGTTCCGCAGCCATCTCGCTGAGGTCTACGGCGAAGGTAAGCCCTTCCGGACAAAGGCCGGAGCGCTTGCCAAGGCTCTTGAAGCTGCGCATCGTTTCCAGCTTCGCCCCAGCACGGCGTTCAAGATGCTCTCTGGCTACGACAAGAATATCGGGGCTTCCTGGTACGAGTTGGCTGACATGGCTCGTGACGCAACCAAGAGCTACATCAACACGTTCCAGAACGCACAGGACTATCTGCGTGAACTGACCGAACGCAAGGACTGGGAGGACTTCTCTACCGGTAAGACCACTGTGAAGAATGTCATCCCTGGCCTGAAGTATGACGGTGGACGCCTGAGTGCGAACGCAGCTGTCAGCTTCCTGAAGATGCTGGAGACCGATGGAGCCTACGACCACATTATCCGCAACGGCGTCGTGGAGATGGCGAGAACCGAGAAGGAACTGTACGGCGGTCAGAACAACAACGGCTTCGGCGATGTCACCGGCTACTCGCAGACCTTTGACCCCATCAGCAAAGAGACCAGGGCCATGCTCGACAAGGCGAAGACTCGCGAAGAGAGAGAGGCTGCGAGGGCAAAGGCCACTGCCGAATTGAATGCCATCAAGGCTGCGCTCCACGCAGAAGTGGAAGCCTGCCCTGCGGCGAAAGCATTCTACGACGCTTCGTTTGCGCCTCTGAACTTCCTGAAGAAAGCGCTGAATAAGACCAGCCGTAAGGTGTGGGGCACTGATGCTGCTGTCCAGGACAAGTTCTACTGGCCCCTGGAGGCTGGCGGTAATCGCCAAGGCAACGAGCTGCTGAATGACCATTCCTTTGGCCTTGACCAGTACCGCAATGTTCAGGCAAGAACCGGCGACAGGGGAGGGCTGAAAGTCAGACCCGCTACTGACGTGATGCAGGGCTATATCCGCAGTGCTTCCCACTGGGCTGCGTATCAGGAACTCAGTGATATGCTGGAAATCCTCAGCAAAGATTTCAGAGACACCAGCTCCATCACTCAGCTTCTGAATGACAACGCAGGCAAGGCCTGGTCGAAGTGGCTGGAAAACTACGAGGCCGACCTGAACGAGAATCGCGGCAAAGACAAGGGCTACGCAGGCAAAATCATCGGCAGCCTTCGCAGCAACCTGGCACAGAGCAGCCTGCTCTTGAACGCAGGTGTTGCTTTGAAGCAGGCTCCGTCTGGGCTGGACTTCATGACCGTTCTGGATGCCGATATCGTTGCAAAGCGGTTTGCGACTGGCTTCTTCAGGTCCGCAAGGAGCCACAGAAACAACCCGCTCATCCAGACGATGGAAGCATACACGAAGATGCTGAAGAACCGTCAGGCTGGCTACAACACAGTCGAGACAGGCGAGGCTACTGAGACCGGACGCAAGGGCTTTGTGAACAAGCTTGTTGACAAGCTCCCCAACTGGATGACCAACTGGATCACGAAGACCGACTTCCGAACTGTTGCCAACGGTCTGCTCGCTTGCGAAGACCAGGTGAAGCAAAACATCAAGGATGGTCTCAAAGGCTATGCCGACCTTCAGGTTGGCACCGATGCCTACTACCAGAAGATTGCAGACCTGTTCGAGAATGCGGTCATGGACACGCAGCCGATCTACAACAAGGAGTATCGTGCCGACGCCCTCCGTACTGACAACGAAGTGCTCCGCATCCTGAACATGTTCCGCACCCAGCAGACGCAGAACTACAACAACCTGGTTGAGACCATCGGCGAGTACAATGCCGCGAAGCAGTCCGGCGACGAAGCTGCCACCAAGGCAGCCAGGAACCGGATGGGCAGAACGATTGCCGGTCAGGTGTCTTCTGCATTCGTGTTTGCCATGCTCGATGCAGCAGCCAAGATGCTGATGCACAAGAAGAAGCAGTACGAGGACGAAGACGGGAACCTGAGTGCAAGCATCATCTCCCAGAAGGTCGGCTGGAACTTTGCGAACTCTCTTGCCAGCACGTCCTGGCTTGCCAGCAAGATTTCGCCGTTCGTTATCAACCAGGTGACGAAGCTGGCGAATAAGGCTACCGATGGCAAGGTCGCAAAGTCCGACTTCTACAGTGGGTCTCTCGACGGTACACTTGCGCTGGTCGATGACTTCGCCTCTGCACTGGACAGCTTCACGACGAAGCCAAGCCTGAAGACTGGCAAAGCCCTTGTGCTGAATCTGGCTTCGATGACTGGTATGCCGCTCAAAAACGGCTACAACATTGTCAACGCCGCCATCATGCACTTCTACCTCGACCCGTCCGGCAAGAACGTCAACAACGAGGATGACATCATCAGCTATCTCGACAACTACTACAAGCTGTCTGATGAGTCGAAAGCCAAGCAGTCCGTGCTTCGCGCCATCTCTGTGAACAGCAAAGGCAACAGCGAAGGTGCTGACACCATCATGGCTACTCTCAATCTCGATGATGAAGACATCACGAAGGCTGCGAAGCAGCAGCTGAAGGACAGCTTCATCGCCGGAGAGATCGACGGCGCGACATACCGCGACATGCTGCGCAAGTATTTCGGTGCAAGCTCTCAGGAAGTCCTGAAGTTTCTTCATTCCGCTGAAGATGCAAAGCTCTTCAACGGAGTCGAAAACAACGTAAAAGCGAACGTCGGCGAGAAGGCCTACGAGCAGTTCACCAAAAGCATGAGCAAGCTGAATGGTACGACTGACCCTACCGGTAAAGAGCGTCTTGATCTCATTTCCGGCCTTGGGCTAACCGAGAAAGAAACGGATATCTACATTCAGAAGTTCATGCCGACGGAATACTACGGTAACTACGAAGCACTTCGCAGTATTGGGTTCAAGCCGAACAGGGCGCATGCTGTTCTTGCGAACATAGACGCTGATAGTGGCGGCACCATCACGCAAGAGGAAGTCTATAGCTGGCTTCTTGACAACAGCCAAGACAAACGTGTAGCCAATGCGCTGTGGGAGGCCAGGGGTTGGAGCACAAGCCTTGACAAGTACGCCGAAAGCTATGCGAAGAACCCAGTCAACATCCTGGTGAGCTTTGGCATGGACAAGAAGCAAGCGACCCGCGTTTCGAAGCAGCTCAACTACGACGGCAAGAACGGCGTCACCCAGGAGGACTTCTTCAACTACCTGAAGAAGCACCCAGACCAGGAAGAGGCGCTAAAAGCAGTCTTCTCGGTCAAGTGGCCGAAGTCAGACTACGAGAGCAAGAAGCGCAAGTACAGCTAACAAAAAGGCAGGGGCTTATGCCCCTGCCGATTCTTTTGTCAGATTGCCTCCTCTTTGAGCCAGTCGAGCATCTTCTGCTTGCACTGCCCGTCGCACGACAGCGGCGCGCCGCAGAGCAGTTCGCACATATCGTCTGTGATGAAGTCTGCCAGCTCCTCATCGCTCATGGAGCGGATGGCATCCCCATTTTTCATAAAGCCCTCCTTACCGGCTCTGTAAACGCTCGTTCCACAGACCAGCCGTATCTATGTAATCTGTCATAAAGCGTGTGATACGGAAGACCAAGGCGTTCAGCCCAATACGAAAGCTGCAAG
>JAEEHP010000034.1 GCA_016280855.1 Bacteroidaceae bacterium | reverse complement strand
TTCTGCACGGCCATACGGACGCAGCGCTGCACGGAGTCGGCATCCGTCAGGTGTTTCAGGCCATGGAAGATGAGGGGATGGTGCGACACGATGAGGTTGCATCCCAGCTCCAGCGCCTCGCGAATCACCTCCTCGGTCACGTCCAGGCACAATAAAGCCCCTGATACTTCCGCTTCTGTCAATCCAACCTGCAAGCCAGCATTATCGTAACTTTCCTGCAGAGGCAGAGGCGCGAAATCTTCAAGGGCGTCGATAACGTCTTGAACTCTTACGCTCATACGAATTGTATGTTTTCGTGCGCAAAGGTACGGCTTTCCAAGATAAAAACCAAATTTCTTTGCATTTATTCTTAATTTATTCGTAACTTTGCACACGCATACTGTATATCCTCCTATGACGAACAGAGAAATCTTCCTGCCCGCAGAATGGCACGAACAGGGTGCCGTGCAGCTGACTTGGCCGCACCCGGACACCGATTGGCAATCCGTCCTGGAGGATGTGTGCCGTTGCTATACGGAGATGGCAAAGGCGATTGTCGCGCGCGTACATCTTATTATAGTGACGCCCGAACCCGCGCATGTCCGCCTGCAACTGCAAGAGGTCATGACCGCGAGGGAACTCTCCCGCATCGCCTTCTGCAAGGCGCCCACGAACGATACTTGGGCTCGCGACCACGGCTTCATCACCTTGCTCGCCCCCGACGGCCCGCGCCTGCTCGACTTCCGATTCAACGGATGGGGCGAGAAGTTCCCTGCCGAGCTCGACAACGGAATCAACCGCAGAATGATGGAGCAAGGCATCCTGAAGGGACGCTACGAAGACCACCTCGACTTCGTGCTCGAGGGAGGAAGCATCGAGAGCGACGGGGAGGGAACCATCCTGACGACAAGCAAATGCCTGCTCGCGCCACATCGCAACCAACCCCTCACGAAGGCGCAAATCGAGGCGCGACTGCTCGAAACCCTCCATGCCGAGCGCATCCTTTGGCTCGACTACGGCTACCTCGCGGGCGACGACACGGACAGCCACATCGATACGCTTGCCCGACTCTGTCCCGACCACACGATTGCCTACGTCAAATGCCTCGACGAGGACGACGAACACCATGCCGAGCTGGCGAAGATGGAAGCCCAACTCCAGTCGTTCCGAACGCCGGAGGGCGAACCGTACCGCCTCGTCCCGCTCCCGATGGCAAAGGCCGCGTACGACGAAGATGGCACCCGATTGCCCGCCACATACGCGAACTTCCTCGTCACGAACGGCGCCGTCCTGATGCCCACCTATGGGAATCCCGACACGGACCTCGAGGCGAAGAGCCAGCTCGCGAAAGCCTTCCCCCGGCACGACATCGTCGGCATCGACTGCCGCACACTCATCACCCAGCATGGCAGCCTCCATTGCTGCACCATGCAATACCCAAAAGAAGCACTATGAAGATAGGAATCATACAACAAAGCTGCACCGAAAGCATCGAAGAGAACCGCAAAAAGCTGTCCGAAAGCATCGCCAAGCTGGCCAAGCAGGGTGCCGAGCTCGTCGTCCTGCAAGAGTTGCACGACAGCCCCTACTTCTGCCAGACGGAAGATGTGGAGAATTTCCGCTACGCACTCCCCATCCCCGGCGAGGCTACGGAGTTCTACTCGAAGGTGGCAACGGATAACCAAGTTGTGCTCGTCACAAGCCTATTCGAGCGTCGTACGGCAGGTCTGTACCACAACACGGCAGTCGTGTTCGAGCGCGACGGAAGCATTGCCGGCATCCACCGCAAGATGCACATTCCCGACGACCCCGCCTACTACGAGAAGTTCTACTTCACGCCTGGCGACCTCGGCTTCCATCCCATTCCGACGAGCGTGGGCAAACTTGGTGTGCAGGTATGCTGGGACCAATGGTATCCCGAGGGAGCGCGACTGATGGCGCTTCAGGGTGCCGACATCCTCATCTACCCCACCGCCATCGGATACGAGAGTACCGACACGAAGGAGGAGCAGCAACGCCAACGCGAGGCCTGGACGACGATTCAGCGCAGCCACGCCATCGCAAACGGCATCCCCGTCGTGACAGTCAATCGCGTCGGCTTCGAGCCCGACCCGAGCGGCTCGACTGGCGGCATCCGGTTCTGGGGAAGCAGCTTCGTGGCAGGTCAGCAAGGCGAGCTCCTCTACAGGGCGAGCGAAACTGAGCAAGAGACTGCCGTCATCGACGTTGATTTGCAGCGTACAGAGGGAGTTCGCCGTTGGTGGCCCTTCCTTCGCGACAGGCGAATCGATGCGTATGGCGACCTCACTCGCCGCTTCATAGAGACCCCCTAACCCCCTTTAGGGAGAATAAATCCTAAAATCGTAAATCGTCAAATCGTCAAATCGTAAATCGTCAAATCGTAAATATAAAAGATGTCCAGCACACTCAGGTTTCAGATTGTTGGCGAGGCGTTCAAGAAAAGGCCCGTCGAAGTCCCCAAACGCAAGGAACGCCCGAGCGAGTTCTTTGCAAAATACGTGTTCAACCGCCAGAAGATGCAACAGTACCTGCCTTCCGACGTCTACAAGAAGATGTGCGACGTC
>JAEEHP010000261.1 GCA_016280855.1 Bacteroidaceae bacterium | reverse complement strand
GACTTCTCGGCACGCCAGCAGGATGCCTACCTCTTCCGCACGCAGAACATCGTAAGAGCCTCGTCCGCAGACCGCTTCGTCACCTTCTCGTGGAGCACCGGTCTGAAGAGCTACACCGGTTATTTCACCGACACGACACCCGACCGCAACAAGATCATCTGCCCCTTCCGCGCCAATAATACGGGCAACCTCATCGGCTGGTACAACGTCAGCGGCCGCGGCACTAACGCCACGCCCATCGTCAGCGGCATCTATGACCTGCACGAGAACGCCTTCACGATGAACGGCCGTCTGCAGACCAACGACAACACGTTGGAGAACAGCTTCGTCGTGGCTGCCACAACGGGCAACGCCGTGGTGTATATGAACAACGTGAAAGGGCTGCAGAGCGGCACCATTTCGGGCCGTCGCGGCGGACTGCTGGCCATCACCACCGACCCCTTCACAGCCGAGAAGCGCACTATCTATACGGCTGAGGGCGAAGCCACAAGCAACGGCGCCGCCATGCTGACCTGGCAGACGCCGTGGGCAAATATCGATAACTCCATAGGCATCGTCACCCTCGGCGGCACAGGCCAGATGGGCTTCGGCGACCGCGCCCTAAACAACAGCATACAATGTGCCAAGTTCTACCCGCTGTTCTCGAACGAGAGCACAGGTTTCGCAGCGGAAGAGACCGTGGACCGCTCCGCCGTCATCTACTACAGCCGCGTAGATGCCGCCACTACGGAGCGCCTGCAAGGTCAGGCTGTGGCGCTCGCCGACCAGCTGCCCGACGGATGGAATGGCGTGACGCTGGCCGACCCCGACGGCACACGCTACTTCGTAGTAGCCAACCTCGCTGGAGGCAGCAAGAACAAAGCCGAGCTGAAAGACTTCACCATCGAGGGCTTCGGTGCTCCCGTGCTGGGTGCCGAGACCTTTATCCACGATTCCAAGAGCACAGCGACCATAGCCCTCGACGAGAACCACACGTTGATGCAGCCGCTGAGCATCTTCATACAAGGCGACGGTGTGGCGGCGAAGATGTTCAATCCGTGGGACGACAGTCAACTCTACGTGCGCAACCTGGGACAGCAGCCGCAAACCGTTAGCGTCAGCTACGTGCGACAAGGCGAGGTAGTGAGCACGCAGCAAATCACCATTGAAGGTCATGGCACCTACATAGTCACCTACAATGGCGGCTTCAGCTATATGTCCAAGGAGGAAAGCCCAGGCTATGATCTGGTGGAAATCACCGACCTCTGCGTAGTAAACCCTAGTTTCGAGGAGGACGTCACGTGGGGCACCACGGGCAACATCAACCTGAACGGCACGACCTACAATCCCTGCTACACGCAGAGCGTGGCCGCTGCCAACAACCAATTCCCTCAGGTGCTGCCCGTGAAAGGCTGGAAGGCAGAGAGCACGCTCTCGCCCGCCAGCAAGTTCGCCCTCCTCTACTCCATGCCCTACAGCTTCACACAGTATTGCGTATCGCCCTCGAACATAGGCAACAGCGCCAGCATCATGGCCGTGCCTGCCGCCTTCGAGGACGAAGCGGGGAGCCGCTGCCTCAGCATCCTGAACTCATGGACCGTAGGCACCAATGCCATCAGCCAGAAGGTGCAACTGCCTGCCGCCGCCGAATATACGCTGACGTTTGACATGCGCTACGAATGTGCCAACGAGAGCCGACGGCCGGCCGACAACGTCATCACAGCCACGAGCGGCAACGTAAATACCTCGCTCTGCGGCGTGGAGAGCGAGGGGCAGACCTTCTATGCCCCCTACCCCGAGGCAGCCTCGACATGGCAAGAGCAGCGCATCACCTTCACCGCATCCGACAACGAGAACCCCACGGCAACCCTGCGCTTCGGCCTCAATACAACAGCCAACCAAGGCGCCGCCAACCAGACACGCCTGCACATAGATAACGTGCGGCTATGGATGCCCCGCGATGCCTATGACCGGACTGTAGGCGTAAAAGCCCTGCCGCCATCTGCTCATTCAGGCGCAGAGGCCGCTACCTACGACCTCGGTGGTCGTCGTATTGCAGGCCAGCCTCAACAGCACGGCATATATATTCACGATGGTCGCAAAATCGTCCGCTAATCCTATCACCATGCGTCGCGTACTTCTCATCTACACCGGCGGCACTATAGGTATGGGGCAGAACCCCGACACCGGTGCCCTGGAGCCGTTGGACTTCAGTCAGCTCGTAGGCAATATCCCCGAGTTGGCATCGATTCCCGTGGCCGTTGACGTGCATCAGTTTGCCGCACCAATCGACTCCAGCGACATGAATCCGCAGCTGTGGGCGCGCCTCGTGGAGATCATCGTGGCGCACTACGACAGCTACGACGGCTTCGTCATCCTGCACGGCACCGACACCATGGCGTTCACGGCCTCGGCCTTGTCGTTCATGCTCGAAAACCTGACGAAGCCCGTCATCCTCACCGGTTCGCAACTGCCTATCAACCGTTTGCGCACCGACGGCCGCGAGAACCTCATCACCAGCATCGAGATCGCTGCTGCCCGCCATGCCGATGGCCGTCCGCGTGTACCGGAAGTATGCATCTATTTCAGCGGCAAGCTGCTGCGCGGCAACCGTTCGACGAAAATCAACAGCGAAGGTTTCAACGCTTTCGACTCGTTCAACTTCCCCCATCTGGCCGATGCCGGCGTGAACATCGTCTATCACGACGACCTTATCCTGCGGCCCGACTATTCGCGTCCGATGAAGCCACACTACGTCATGGACACCGGCGTGGTGGTGTTCACGCTCTTCCCGGGTATCGACGAAGCCACTGTGCGTCACCTCCTCGCCACACCCCGTCTGCGCGGCCTTGTCATGCGCACCTACGGTAGCGGTAATGCGCCTCAGCTACCGTGGCTCATGGAAGTTCTGCGTGACGCCACGGCGCGCGGCATTGTCATCATCAATATCACGCAGTGCGCCGCCGGTCCCGTTGAGATGGCGCGCTACAGCGGTGGCTTCCTCCTCAAGAATGCAGGCGTCATCAGCGGTTACGACGGTACCGTAGAATGTGCCATCGCCAAACTCATGCACCTGTTAGGCCACTACTCCGACAGCGCCATCATCCGCCAACACATGAACCGCGCCATCTGCGGAGAAATCTCAGTCCCCTAATCTCTAATCTCTCATCTCTAATCTCTCATCTCTCATCTTTTATCTCTCATCTCTCATCTCTAATCTTTTATCTCTCCCCCTTCCCTCATGACAGAATTACAACTCAAGTACGGTTGCAACCCAAACCAAAAGCCCTCGCGCATCTTCATGTCCGACGGCTCAGAACTCCCCCTCCAAGTGCTCAGTGGCCGCCCCGGCTACATCAATTTCCTCGATGCCTTCAACGCCTGGCAGCTTGTGCGCGAGCTTAAGGCCGCCACCGGTCTGCCCGCCGCCACCTCCTTCAAGCACGTCTCGCCTGCGGGCGCCGCTGTCGGTCTGCCCCTCAGCGACACGCTGCGTAAGATCTACTGGGTCGATGACGTGGACTTCGAGCTCACCCCCATCGCCACGGCCTACGCCCGTGCACGCGGCGCCGACCGCATGAGCAGCTACGGCGATTTCATCGCCCTTTCAGACACGTGCGACCGCGCCACGGCGCTGCTCATCAAGCGGGAAGTTAGCGATGGAGTCATCGCACCGGGCTACACCGACGATGCATTAGAGATCCTCCGCGAGAAGCGCAAAGGCACGTACAACGTCATCCAGATCGACCCCGCTTACCGCCCCGAGCCCATCGAACGCAAGCAGGTCTTCGGCATCACCTTCGAGCAGGGTCGCAACGAGGTGCAGCTCGACGACCCCGCTCTCTTCGCCAACATCCCGACGCAGAACAAGACGTTCTCCGACGAGGCGCGCCGCGATCTCATCATCGCCCTCATCACGCTGAAATACACGCAGAGCAACTCGGTCTGCTACGTCAAGAACGGGCAAGCCATAGGCATCGGAGCCGGACAGCAGAGCCGCATCCATTGCACGCGCCTTGCCGGACAAAAGGCCGACATCTGGTGGCTGCGCCAGCACCCCAAAGTGATGAACCTGCCCTTCGTGCCGGGCATACGGCGTGCCGACCGCGACAATACGATCGATATTTATATCTCCGACGACCACGATGACGTTCTCGCCGAAGGTGCTTGGCAGCAGTTCTTCACCGAACGTCCCGAAGTTCTCACCCGCGAAGAGAAAGCCGCATGGATAGCCAAGAACACCGGCGTCAGTCTCGGCTCAGACGCCTTCTTCCCCTTCGGCGACAACATCGAGCGAGCCCACAAGAGCGGCGTGCAATTTGTGGCACAAGCCGGAGGCAGCGTGCGTGATGATCACGTCATTGCAACTTGCGACAAATATGGCATAGCTATGGCCTTCACAGGCGTCAGACTGTTCCACCATTGAAAAGTTGAAAGTTGAAAGTTGAAAATTGAAAGTTGAAAGTCAGCGAAGCAAAAAATTGAAAGTCAGCGAAGCTAAAGTTGAAAAAAAATGAAGAATGAGAAGTTCGGCGGCGACGACATCGACAACGTCATCCTCAACGGCGTCACGTTCAAAGGTGCAAAACAATCGTCGAGAAAAGCTGATTCAGGCAAGGTGAAGACCAAAGCCAAGAAGAAAAGCTATATCACCGGTGCCCACGGCTCGGCATCGGCCAAGAAGAAAGCGGATATACGCCGCGCACGCGCCAATCGCCACTCAAAGTAGTGTGCCGAGCGGTTTCCCCGCTCGGCGCCGCCATACGCCACGCGCCAACCGCCATCGGAAAGGATTGCTGCAAACTATTCTACCTTCTACGGCTCGTACCGCTGCAGCACGCGGTAGTACTCGACCGCTCCAAGCAGGAAGCAGCCCGTGCCGAAGTCCTCGAAATCGGGATGGCGGTCGTAGGTGACCGGCTGTGCCGATGCAGGTTCCTTGCCCGTTCCCTGAACATAACCTAAGAAGCCGTCGGGGTGAACGCAATCGGTAGCCATCGCCTCCCACGCTCGGCCGCAAGCGGGACGGTAGCGTTTGGCGGAAAGGACTTTATGGCGAATGCCCCAACTCATGCCGCAAAGGAAGAGGGCGGAACCTGTCAGTTCCTTGCCGCCATAGTTCGTGGGACAAACCAGACTCGGGTTCCACAAGCCGTCGGCACGCTGGCAACGCAATAACGCCTTGCTCATTCGCAAGAAATCCTTACGCAGCAGGCGGTAGTGGCGGCGCATCTGCTTCGACATCGGCCGAGAACCGATATCCTCGAGCGCCTTGACGATAGCCACATAAGCCCATCCGCAACCGCGACTCCAATAGCAGTTGCTGTCGTCGGCCTCGCGGTAGGGAGGCACATAGTCCTTGTCGCGCCACCAGAGTCCTTCCTTCTCGTTGAAGAGCCCGCCAGCCAGCGAGTCGCGCGTCCACGAGTACATCTTCATGGCATGGTCAGCATAGCGCTCATCACCAGTGATTCGGTACATCTTTGTGTAAACTGGCAGGGCCATCTGTATGGCGTCAACCCACGTCCACCAACCGATCTTGGTACCCATCTGATAGTCGAGGTTCTTCCTGACGTTCTCCATCATTCGCGTGTCGCCCGTCATCATGTAGCGGTCGAGATAGGTCTGCCCGCAACATTGATTGTCGGCATTCGTTTCGCGAATGGTTCCGCGCGGATGCCACTTGTGGAAGTCGCCCCAGCGGTCGGTGTAGTCGAGATACTCTGCCTTAGGGTCAATGCCGTAGAGCGCCATCAAGCCTTCGTAATAGACCGCACGAGTCCATAGATTGCTCGAACGCTCACGATTAACGAAGGTTGGCACGGTGGGATCGGGCACCGCTTTCATGAAGTAAGCGTTCACCTTACGGGCCGTGGCCAGCACCTCTTCGGCCGTGGGCTGCGAATAGCTTGAGAGATGAAAACAAAACAGGGCACAAAGCAAAGAAAAGACGTACTTCTTCATAGGATTCTCATGTTTTTGTGTGCAAAGATAGAAAAAACGAAGAACATTCATCCAAAAACCTTAAATTTTTCCTATCTTTGTCCCGTAAATCGATTGTTCTTATGAGATACAGACTGCTTTTAATAGCTCTTTGGTGCGCTTTGGGGTGCAGGG
>JAEEHP010000033.1 GCA_016280855.1 Bacteroidaceae bacterium | reverse complement strand
TTTGTGCCCGAAAGCCGAATGTGCAAGTGCGCAGGAAGCAACTGAGGAGAATGTGCACTGCCTCAGGAAGAGATTAAAGCAAGTGTGCACAACATCAGTAAACATAGCTAACAAAGTGTGTACCTATTTCAGGTAAAGTCACAACCTCAAGGCTGTCGGCAAAAAGCCTCATAACAATTGCCGAAAACCCTTAAGGCTTTACGCCCAAACCCTTAAGGGTTTCAGAGGGGGGTATCCCCGCCCACAAAAAAATATTTTGTTCAGAAAAGACTACAGACTACAGCACGGTCGCGCTGTAGTCTGTAGTCTTTTTGCGTTAAAAAATATTTTTTCTTAGTCGAAGATGGTCTCGAGTCTCAACGTTTAGTCCTCGAAGGGAGAATCGGAGTAGGATTCCTCTTCGTCGGTGCCGAAGATATCCCAGTCGCCGCTGCC
This sequence comes from Bacteroidaceae bacterium, assembly GCA_016280855.1. Taxonomy (GTDB): domain Bacteria; phylum Bacteroidota; class Bacteroidia; order Bacteroidales; family Bacteroidaceae; genus Physcousia. Next base: position 53,360 of record JAEEHP010000033.1, on the reverse strand, counting down.
CTTAACCAAGGCGTCGCTGCTGTTGGCTTTGCCGGTTTGCAGCGAGAGAGCGATGAGACCTTCCGTCTGAATGAGCTGCGTCATGAGCTCTGGAGCTATATATGTCTTTTTCATATTCTGTAAAGACCCACCCCCATGCCCCTCCCGTGATGGAGGGGAGCGGCTGGCGCTTGGAGGTTTTTATAGGGTCATCATTTAAATTGTTACTCTATTGATGTTCTCTGCCCGCAGGCCCCCTCCCTAATGGGAGGGGTGCCCTTTTGGGCGGGGTGGGTCTCTTTATTTTACAATTACCTTCTTACCATTGACGATATAGACATTGCCCTTCTGCATGTTCTGAACCTTGCGGCCTGCGAGATCATAGATCTCACCAGCTGCCACGCCGTCGAACACACCCTTGATAGCATCGGCAGCATCTTCGAAGAAGAAGGCCTTAACAGGAGAGGAGGTGGTCAGGTAAGCGCGGTTAGCACGAACGACAGGCTTGGCATCAGTATCTTCAGTACCAACCTGGAAGAAGCCTACCTTATCACCCTGCTTCTGCATGACATATTCGCCACCGACAGTAGTATAATCAACATAGGTACCGGTCAACAGACCCTCGGTGTATGTGAGAGCTGTACCCTGAGCGTCACCTGTCAGCGTCTCATCCCACGCACCTTCGATGATGTAAGGCTTGTTGGCTTCGAGCTCTGTGACCTCAACAAGGGTAAGGCTACTACCACTGAGCTCGCTCACGCTGTAAGCCTTAACACCAGAGGGAAGAGAAGCAACTGCGAAGGGAAGGATGGTGGTGCCCCAACCAGCAGCGGTCGTGTTGATAGCGATAGAGGGCTTAGTGGTCTCTGCAAACTGGAAATTAGCAGTGTTATTTGTAAACATGTCATTGTTGTCATTTCCATTATGGGCAATTGCCTTATTGGCACCTGTGTTCCAGAGTAGGTACAGACCTTCGCCATTAGGACGAATCTCTATTTCCATTGCCTTTGAGGCGTCGTCAATCGTACGAATACCATCGTACCAAGTGGTTCCATACCCCTCGGCCTGAGTAGTAATATAGCGGTCATTACCCTCTGCATCAACAGCATAAATCTTATACTTGTTACCTGTTGTGTGGACAAAATAGAAAGCCTGAGCTAGATTAGTATTAGCCAGAGCAAGATACTTCAATCCATAAAGGCCTTGAGTCTGAGCAGGATTAGGAATCAACGTCAGAGCATTTCCTGTTGCACTGTGACCCTCGCAGTTAAATACAAGGTTATATGCCTGAGTCGGGGCAGGAGCATTGAGCTTAAGAGCCTTCAATGCATTGTAAGCAGCCTCAACATCAGATACGGTAGCTACGCCATCAACAAGAGCATTGGCGCCGGTAGCATCAATGTCAGCCTGACTGTACTGGAACACGCCATCACCGATGTTTGCGGTAGGAATAGCATCAAGAGCATACTGAACATTACCGACAGTAGTGATGTCAGTGATTTCACTGAGGAAGAAATCATCGAATGCGGTGTGCTCACCGTTCTCACCAAGCCAGCGGAAGTGTGCTTGAACGAAGGTGAATGTAGATTCGGTGTTATCAACTACAACGGAATAATCTGTCCATTCACCATTATAAGAAGGATAAGGTGTAACAATAGTGCCGTCACCAGCCGTAGGATTGGCGTTGCAGAGGCTTACACGAAACCATTCGTTATTATTGACTTGAGAGCCAGAAACGTTCTTGATCTTAAAGCCGAAGACATATTTCTTACCTGCTTCAATGGGCCATGCCTGACGCAGCGAACCAGCGGAGTTAGAACCATTGTGGAGAACAGATTGGATGTAGTGGTTACCCCCCTCTTCTTCAACAGTGAACTGAGCTGCTGCCATCTTGGCACCTGTTCCTACAGTCCAGCCAGTGTATGCATCGGGATACTCAAAGGCACCATTCTTGATGAGGTTATCGCCGATGGTCGTGATGGTCTTTTCAGCCCCGTTGAGAACAATGGTTGTTGCTACAGGAGCATATTCAGGGAAGCTGACGGTGACGTTAGCTGTAGCGCTTACTGTAGCATCGAGGCTGCTGGTGACAGTGATAATAGCAGTACCCGTCGAAACACCTGTGATATTACCCTCGGCATCCACGGTAGCCACTGAAGCATCCGAGGTCGTGAACACAACGCTCTGCGTGGCAGCTGTGGGCAGCACGCTGGCAACGAGCTGAGCGGTGTAGTTCTTGCTGTCGAACTCAAATGCAGTCTGAGACAGCTCAATGCTCTCGGGTACATAAGTCGGGGCTGTGACAGTAACATTGATAACCTTTGTAGCCTCAGCAGAGGTGATGGTGATGGTGGTCGAACCAGAAACAACGCCTGTCACTACACCGTTGGCGTCAACAGTAGCCACGCTTTCGTCGGCAGAAGCATAGCTCAGAGTCGGATAAGAAGCATTGGCGGGAGCGATGGCAGCACCGATTTCAACTGTTTTGGCTTGTTCAACTTCTACGTCATCAGCTGTGATGCCAGTCGTGGCAACGTATTCGCCTAAGTATACGAGGGAGAAGCCATCCGCGCTCACCCAGTTTGCATTGGTGTTATCGAAGCCAAAAGATACACTGATGTCACCATCATTCTCAAGGACATAGTTAACGGTGTAGTCTTTCCAAACACCACTAGTGACCACAGAGGTACTATTGACTTGGATAGATGTGCCAGTGATTTCCAAAGACTGATCGCTCTGAAGCTGGGCATTCACTGTACCTGTGAGGATGTATGCTCCAGCAGGAATGTTCTTGACGGTCTGAGAAGCAGAACCGCTACCACTCAATGCACTACCGTTCCATTGCTCAACATAACGAGTGGGGCGCTCTTGGTTCGCCTGATACTTCATATTGTCCAGCGTCCAACCGCTGTTTGCGGTGTCGAAGCTGCCATTGACAAGCAGATCAGCAGAGGGATTGGTTGGTGAACTGCCAGCGAGTTTCTCTTTATTGGCAGCAAGTTCTTTAGCATTGCGAGCGGCCTCTTTTGCAGCCTCGTAAGCTGCAGCATCTACTTCGCCGTCGAAAAGTTGGAGGCCAGAGATAAAGAGGTGAGGCATGTTGCCAGAACCAGTGTTTGTTGACTTATAGCCCAATGAGACATACCCAGAGGTTTCAGCGCTTAAAGTGAACGTAATAAATTCGTATTTCCAAGTGTTGGAGTTATACTTTTTAGTTGTAGCATAATGAGTCGTGCCACCTTCCTCAACGAAGCCTATATAGTTGGCGTTAACATCATTTTGACCAGCGCCCGAATTATAGGCAGCCAAAACGAGAGTGTAAGTACCAGCAGGAAGAGCAGACTTCAAGTTTTGGGTGTACTGGACGGAAGCACCCCAGCAAGTAACGATACCTAGAACATTGACACCTGTGTTACCATCGGAGTCTGTAGCGGGAGCGGTAAAGCCAGATCCACCGAGCCATGCACCGCCGCCAATAGCAAAGAGGCCACCGGCCTTACCGTCAGCGCTTGATACCGCTGTCCATCCATCGACAGGCACCAGATTTGCATATTCAGTACCATTCTTACTTTTGTCTGCGGCATAAGTGCACACACCAACAGTGACGGGTGTACCTTGTGAGAAGTCGGCGTTCGTCAGGTACGTGCTCGTCACGTCCGTCTGTGCCCATGCGCCAGCACTGCAGAGCATGAGTGCGGCGGCCAAGAAGAGTTTGAGTTTCTTCATTTGTTTTGTTTGTTAGTTAATATTATGTGAACGATATATCTATGATTGAGTGTGATATGCACACTACGCAGGCGCAAAGATACGGATAATATCTTGGCTACTAAATTCTTTTGTTGTTAATTCTCGTTAAAGACCGTACTTTTGTGAGGAATTGCGGTAAAAATCGTATCTTTGCACAACAAAACGAAAGAAAAAAGGATGAACGACCAACACCAACGTGCCCTATGGCACGACTACCGCGATCCCGGCATCTACATGATCACCCTCGTGGCTGAGCGGCGCGGAACGCCCTTCGGACATCTGGAGCAGACGGAAGGCGATAGGCGGACGATAGTGAGGCTCACGACCTTAGGGCAGGCCGTGGAACGCCAGCTGCACGAGCTGCCGCAGCATGCCGAGGGGCTGGCAGTGCTGCGCGCCGTGGTCATGCCCGACCACATCCATGTCGTCGTGCAGGTGCAGAAGCCCCTGAAGCGGCACCTCGGCGTGCTCGTGAAAGGCTTCAAGTACGGCACCACGGTGGCCTACCTCCGCGAGCTCGATGCCCGCTACGGCGGCACGCACCGCGTTCAGGGCTCACGCCCCTCACAGCAGCAACGCCAGCAGGAGAGCTCGACGGACAAACCGCCGATCACACAACCCCCAGCCATCAAAGAACCCCTGCCCACCTCCTCCCCCTCATCACCCATCATCCCCTCCCCGTCCTCATCACCCATCATCCCCACCCCGTCCTCCGTGGGTCCTGTGGGTCGCGGTTCGTCCGCGACCACCTCTGCGACCTCCTCCGCGACCTCCTCCACGACCTCCTCCGCGCCCTCCCTCGCCCCGTGCCTTGTCCCGCCCCTCTGGGCTCATGGCTACAACGACCGGATCCTCATGGGCCGCGGCCAGCTCTCCCGCATGCTGCATTACGTCAGCGACAACCCGCGGCGCGGGTGGATCAAACGCCAGCACCGCGACCTCTTCTATAACAAGCAGATGCTGCGCATCCCCCTGACCATCGATCAAGCCCGCTGGCTGCAGCGCGAAGCACGCCGTTTGGGCGTGATGCAAGAGCTGCGGGGCGTGCTCCTCGTGGAGCAGCACTGCAGCGGCGACGACTGGCAGCCCTTTCCCTGGTGGCTGCCCGGCATCCACGCCGCAGCACATGCCGAGCTCCGCGCCGCCCTATATATGAAGATGATGGGCAACCCGTTCCTGCTCGACGAAGCCCCCTTGGTACCCGTCCGCATCTCCCGCAGCACCACGCCGGGAGCCCTGGCACAGGAGAAGGCATCGCTGCTGGAGCGCTGCGAACGCGAAGGCGCCGTCATCATCACCCCCGCCGTGAGCCAGGGTGAGGAGGCGGTGATGCAAGCCACCCTCGATGCCGGCTACCGCGTCATACGTCCCCAGGCCTCAGCCATGAGCGACCTGTGGGCACCGCCGGAAGCCCTGCTTCAGCCCACAAGCCGCGGCCAGCTCCTCTTCCTCGCGCCATGGCCGGACCGCCCGCAGGGAGAGCATCCCCACAAGGGCATCTTCGAACTGCTCAACACCCTCTGCCGCCTGCTGGCTGAGCGTTGAAGCCCTCACACACAGAGAGCCCCGTGCAAGTGCTGCACGGGGCTCTCATCGTATTGCTGTTTACTGTCGTTCAGACTGCGAATAGATTATTCGTCGAAGATGGTCTCGCCATAGAAGTTGCCCTTAACATCTGCATCAGTAGGCACTTCGCCTGTACCTTTTCCGATGCCGGAGTTACCACCAATATTGGTGATGCTGGCGGCAATCATCTGTTCGGCGACCATGTAGGTCACATCCATTACGGGAGAAATATATGTCTTTTTCATATTCTGAAAATTAGAGATTTAGATATTTAGAGAATAAGAAAATATGAAAGGGCTTCATCAGCGGGTGACGTCCACCCTTTCTTATTTTCTACTTTTCTTAATTATTATTTTACGAGTACTTTCTTACCGTTCTGGATGTAGATACCCTTCTGAGCCTTGTTCACACGCTGACCGGCAATGTTGTAGATCACGCCGTCCTCAGCGCCTTCGCCGTTGATAGCCTCGATGGCTGTCTCGATGTCGTCGATGAAGAGCTTAACACCAGCAGATGTGTTCTTAGCGTCGATGTAAGCGCGGGTGCCCTTAAGCGTAGTGCGGCCTTCGCTCTTGTAGAGCTTGTTTGCGCTGATGAAATAGTCGCCAGCCTTAACAGTTGTAGAAGCGGCATAGGTACCTACGAAGTCAACGTATGTGCCTGCAACCTTAGCTTCACCTTCAGCAATGGTACGACCCTCGAAGGTATAAGAAGTACCTGCAGTGGAAGTCTTCAACAGAACGGGCTTGTTAGGAGCGATAGCCGGAGTTGCCATCGTATTGAATTTGACCGTAACAGCGTTGGCGTTTTCACCTCCATCGCTGAACTCCGCAACCTGAACATCATCACCAAAGGCAGCTTTCAGCTCAGCTTCACTCAGTTGGAAGGGAACCACGAAAGTATTCCAAGTATCAGCCTTAATAGTGCGGTTCAGGATAACTTTAGCGGCAGCGCTCTCAGCTACATAGTCAACAGCCTCGTCGATAGTCACGACCTTAGCAGGAACCTTGTAGAGCTCGACATAGCCGATACCCATCCAGAAGTTCTCATTGCCTGTAACTGTCTTCAGACCAATCTTCACCTCCTGAGTTGAGCCGTTGACAAATTCGATGGACTGCAAGCTCAGCTTAGCATTGTTCACTGCAGAACCCTGAACATCATTAGCAAAGAAGTAAACGCCATTGGGGTGATTAATATGTGTACCATCATCCTGTGCAAAGGCATAGCAAGTCATATTGTAAGTTCCTTCGGCCAAAGTCACCTTCTGATAGAGGGCAAAAAGATTGTTCGTCTTGGCAGGATTCATCCAATATTCATAGAATGCAGTCTTTGTACCATCCTCAGAAGTTGCATTATTGTTGGTCATCACCTGACTGTTACCATCCGGTTGATCTGTATACCAACCAGTAGCTCCCGTCCATGTAGGCAGACCTTCAAGGTTGGGATTGGTCAGCATGAAGGTAAGATTAAACTTAGCACCATTAGTGGGGTTGGCAGCACCGGCATAAGTTGCACCAGCAGCCCTCAAGGTCTCGGCAACGGCATTGATGTCGACAACGGTAGTCTTGGTTTCTATTTCAGTAGCAGCATCGGAAAGAGCTGTGCCAAGAGTGTTGTGTGCCCCTGTGGTAAGTTCCTCATAATTGGCTACATCATAAAGAGCCTGAACGGCAGTGCTGAGAGACTTGTAAGCAGCGTAAGCACCCTGTAAAGCTTTTGCTGTTGCTATTGCATTCTCAACGGCCTCAATCGCTGCGATGTATTCTGCCTTGTTAGCGTGTGTCGTGTTGTTCGTTGTAACGACATTATTCAAAGCAGTATAAGCGGCAGCAGGAACAGTACCCTCAACAGTGGCAGCTTCATTCGCAAGCTCAGCCAGACGAGCTGTATAGACAGAATAATCAGGAGCACCATAGTACTTCAGCGTGAAGTCGCGGAAGATGGTCCATTTGTCGGTCTCGGTATCCTTGTTGTCAATACCTATCTCCACATCGCCAGCAGTCTCGATAAGGAACTTCAGGGCAACCTTGCCATTACCGTTGTTGAAGTAGGTCTGAGCCTGAGCCATGTTGTTCACAACACTGCTTTCTACACCAGGAATCAGGATTTTATCTACGCCTGCATAGAAGTTTGTATTGTGGTTGCCAGCGCGGTGGAAACCGGTAACGCCGAACTCCCAAGTACCAGGAGTCAGAGCAAGGGTCTGATAGAACTTGAAGTTGCAGTTGTAGAACTCGCACTCGCCATAGTTGCAGACACCAAAGCTGTAACCACCGTTGGGAGTACCTTCCTTTGTCCAATAGTCAGTGTTGGTGTGAACGCCAGCATTGTCCACCATAACGGCGGTAACATCGATGTAACCAGGATCTGTGGGTATTGTAACGTTGGGAAGTTCTGCGAGGAAGTTAGCACGGAGAGTGGGGATGGCTGCATCAATGGCCGCAGTTGTGGTAGCAGACTCAACATCGGGCACTACAACAGCAGCAGAAATTGCCAAAGCGGCATTTTTGATAGCTTTGAAGCGAGAGTAGCTGGCCTGAAGTGCCGTTGCAGCATTCACGCGGGTTGCCAGTTCGGTGGATGCCGTGGAGATAGCAGCTTCCGTTGTCAGGGCATCCATATCAATTCCATCTGCATAGTTTTTGGCTGCATTGTATGCTGCCGTGGTGGTGGTGCCTTCGAGAGCAGGTACGGCATCAATCTGAGCCTGAAGAGCTTCCTTCAGAGCAGTGAGGTCAGGACCGTAATAAATAACTTTGAAATTATCCACAACGACCCATCCAGAAGGATCCTTGAAACCGATTGTCATTGTATGGTCACCAACAATCACCGGATAGGCACTTATGGTCTTGCCTGCCACTTCATTGGACATGGTGTTGTAGTCACCTGCACTAGACTGGGCATTAACGTGTTCACCATTGACCTCAGTCATACCCTTAGCATAAACGTAAGCTGTCCTACCATCATTACCAGAAATCATATCGCAGGATACGCGGTACTTGCCATTCGCAAGATTTGTCAAAGTCTGAAGAACGGATACGTTATTGTTGTTCCAAGATTCCATAGCACCTGTACCAAATTGTTGGTTACCAACACTCGTCTGTGTACGGGTCCATCCTGTTGCATCAAATGTGGAGAAATCTGGATTGACAACAAACAGGTCTGTAAGATCTTGAGGATTGGTTTCTGAAGCAAGACTACTTCTATAATCAATGCGTGCCTGACGCAGAGCGGTTGTAGCAGAATTGAGTTCTGTGGATGTCGCATTGGTATTTGTATAAACAGCACTTGCATCTACTGTCGAGACTCCTTCTGATTCGGCCTTAACCAATTCGTTATAAAGCGCAAGCCTTGCAAAAAAGAGAGCTGCGGAGGCCTTAATTGAACTTACTTCACTTTCAGGAACAAACTGCCAATAAATCCATTTATCAGCACCTGTATCACCGAAATCACTCCACGTATAGGCTAAAGATGCAGAAACAAGATTCGTCGAATGAACGCCAAAATACATCCCGGACTTGTTAGGCATATCGAGACGATAGCCATTTGCATCTGAGACAATATTCCATTTGGCATTTGCATGACTTGTGTTATTATCTATGAATGCGGTATTACCATTCTCATAGAACATGTACTTGTTGGCTTTATTCGTTCCTTTATGGATGAGATACCAAGTGCCATCGTCATTTTTCTTAAGAGTGAATGGAAGTGCATAATCTACATTCGCTGCAGGGGCAATAGTGGCATCACCCTCTGCCCAAATCTTGTCGATGGTTGAAATGACACGAGTTCCCCAATTACGACCGCCACCAAGGAAAGTGCCTGCTCCAACATTGTAGATGTAATACGTCTGCCCATCTGTAGGTGTCGCCCATTCTGTCGAATAGGACGGAGTGGGAGCTGTCCACGACTGAGCGTTGACACCCATCGTGACCATTGCCGCCATAGCGGCCAAGAAGAGTTTGATTTTCTTCATTTGTTTTGTTTGTTAGTTAATATTAGAGTGAGTTAAAATGATGTCGAATGAGTGTGATTCACACACTTTGCGGGCGCAAAGGTACTGAAAAGAATTCGTTTCTAAAGGAAAAGAAGTGTTAAAGAAGCACAAAAGGGCAATATAATGCGTTCACATAAGCCCTTTTGAGACATTTCATCATCCTTGGAGGACAAAAAATGATTGATGATTGATGAATGATGAACGATGATTGATGAATGATGAATTGTGAATTATGAATTGTGAATTATGAATTGTGAATTGATGACCAGTGGAAAAGCTTTTTTAGGTTTTAGTCCTAATCATGTATTATTTTACCAATACCTTAGATACGTTCTTCACGTTCAGCAATTAGAAAGTTAACTTTCATTGCATTCACTTAATCAGAACCTTCTTACCGCGGACGATATAGACGCCCTTTCCTGCCTTGTGAACACGCAGTCCAGCGAGGTTGAAGATCTCGGCTTTGTTCATTTGTCCATTGTCCACTGCTTCGATGCCATCGGGCTCATCAGCTATGCCGGAGATGTAGATGAGGTCGAGACCATTCTTCGCATCGCCGGAGGCGAGCCATTGGATCTCGGTCGGTGCGGTCAGCGTGAAGTCATGCGTCCGCTCCATCCAGTTGCTGGCACCCGTGAACGTTTCTTCATACTCGGTGTCATACCTGAACTTCAGCGTGAGGCCTGCTGAGTTGTTGGCATACAGCACCATGGTTGCCGTGTAGGTGCCGGCGGGCAAGGTGATGAGCGACAGGTCGGTGGCAGCGTAAGCACATTGGGCATTGGAGGAGCGGATGACCATATTGTTGCCGGCATTCGTAGCCGTAGCGCCGGGGATGTCCTCGCCCTCGGCATAGTAACACACATTTTCAGCCTTCTTTGCGGCGTTGAGAACGACCTCTTTGTTGTCGGTGTCCAAGGTGAAGGTCGTACAATACTGTCCGCCCGTCTTATCCACGGCATACAGGTCTGTGCCGTCGAGATAGAAAGCCTTGTAGGCGACCGTCACGGATTCCTGTTCGTAATAGGAGCCGTTGACCAAGACAAAGCCCTCGGAAGACTTCACGTTATAGCTATACATAGGAGCCTCAACGACAGCGACATCAAACGTGTTGTCACCTGCCTGAACCGTCAAGGACTCGGGTTCGCCGTCGGCCTTCTTGTACTTCACGTCATCCTTCCACAGATAGGTATCTACAGCGACCTCGTCGCCGGCGGTGGTCGTGCCGGTTACCGTCTTCACGATATCATTGCCGGCCTTATAATTAATGGTGTAGTTATAGAGCGTAGCAGAATAATCGCCAATGGTGGTGGTTACCTTCACGTCGTCGATGACGGAAGCCCGATCCTGGTTGCCGCCTACGCCATAACCGTAGAACTCTATTGATGCCACAGGATTCTGATTGGTAAGGGCTACCTCAAACACCTTGCCTGCACTGGGGTTGGTACAAGACACATTCGTGGTGATCTTACCCGTGGCATAATCCACCGTTATGACGAACTGGGTATATCTGTCCCTGATGGGCGCATTGCCATAATGGCTTCCCATATAAGCAGATATGTTATCTATGCCGAATGTGTTGCTGTTATTACCAGCTCCATCCCAACGGGCAAAGCGGAAGCTGCCGATGTCGGCGCCGCCTGAATCCTTGATACGGAAACCGGAACCCATATTGTTCTTGTTGCCCCAAGCCATCTTGAAACTCACCGTGACGACATCACGTGTTCCGGCACGCTGGTCAACAGGTATGGTGACCGTGCTCGAGCCGTCGTAAAGCTTAAGCCACCCGTCGGAAATCTCACCAGCGCCGACTGTCATCGCGTTTGTCTCGCCCTCGACGACGCCTTCGACGATGGCATTGGAGAAGTTGATGCTGGCATTCGTGATGACCGTGCCTTCAGGAATCGTTGGCGTACCCAGTCGGGTCACCAATTCCTCAAGCCAGCTGGAGAAATGGTTCTGCATCTCGGCCTTGAGGGTCTCACCCAGCTTGTCACCAGGCGACCATCCGTGACCGCCGGTGGCATAAGTCTTCAGCGTGACGGGAACGGACTTCGCCACGAGGGCATCGTAGTAAGCCTTGCCATTGGTGAGGGGAGGCACGGTGCCATCGTTGTCGGAATAGGTGATGTAAGCCATGGGGGCGTTGGCATCGACGTGGAGCTGATTGCTGTACTCCTGCACCAACGCGTCGGAAGGGTTGGAGCCCAGCAGCTCGTCGATGGAACCCTGGTGCGTCTTGCCGGCTTCCATCGTGATGACGGGATAGAAGAGGATCTGGAAGGCGGGGCGCTCAGTGCCTTCGGTGTGCGTAGCGATGGTGCTGACCAGATGACCACCGGCCGAGAAGCCCATCACGCCGACGTGTGTGGGGTCGAGGTTCAGGGTGGCAGCGTTGTCGCGCAGGTATTTCATCGCGGCACGTCCGTCAGCCAGGGGCCAAGCGTGGTTGCCGCCCGGCAAGCGGTATTTGAGCACGGCCAGGGTGTAGCCGCGTTCGTTCATGAAGGGTGCCCAGTTGCTGCCCTCCTTATCGTCGGCACGGTAGGCATAACCGCCGCCGGGACAGGCGATGATGGCACAGCCATTGGCCTTGGCGGCATCGGCCTGGAAGATTTCCAACGTAGCGCCCGTGGAGAGCGTGATCGACTCGCTGGCAAAGAGACCGGCAGATGCCAGCAGCGCCAGACATAATAATAAAAGGTGTCTTTTCATTATTCTATATCTTTACTATGAACCGGTTTCAAAATCGGCGTCAGAGTTTCTCGCCGTAGCATAGATCGCCACAGTCGCCGAATCCGGGAACGATGTACTTGTTGGCATTCATGCCGGGGTCGATGGCGGCGCACCAGATGGTGGCGTTCTCAGGCAGAACGGCCTTGATGGTTTCGATGCCCTCGGGTGTAGCGATGACGCATGCGATATGCACCTGAGCGGGTTTCCCTGTTGAGACAAGTGCCTCGTAGGCAGCAGCCATGGATCCTCCGGTGGCAAGCATGGGGTCAACGATGATGAGCGTCTTGCCCTTGCAGGAGGGCGAAGCCATATACTCGGTGTGGATTCCCACCTCGGTGTGTTCGCGATTGGTGTACATGCGATAGGCCGAGACAAAGGCGCTGGCAGCGCGGTCGAAGACATGAAGGAAACCTTCGTGGAAAGGCAGGCCGGCACGCAGGACGGTGGCGATGAGCAGGTCGTCCTTGGGCAGCGCGATGTCGAGGGTGCCGAGGGGCGTGGTCACGGTCTTGGGTTTGTAAGTAAGCGTCTTGGAGAGTTCAAAGGCCATCATCTCGCCTACACGCTGTATGTTGGTGCGGAAGAGATGGCGGTTGCGCTGAAAACTCTTATCGCGCAGCTCGCTCATGTACTGGTTGATGATGGTGTTGCTTTGGCTGAAATCGATGACATTCATAGCGGTATGGGGTTATAGGTGTTAGTTGTTGACGGACAGTGTGTTGCCGAACTGGTTGTAGGTGGCCCGGTAGCGATAGAGGCTGCGGCCTGCCGGTCCCTCGACAACGATGCCGAGGTTGTTGAGATCGTAGGTGCGTCCGCAGCGTGTGCATGCGGCACGTCCGTTGCCGGCGAACTGGAGGTTGCGGGTCGTGTTGAAGTCCTCGTAACAGGGGCAGGCAAGATCGAAGGCCACGACACGCGGCACATCAGCGCCCAACTCGGGAATATTGGGCAGACCCACTATGAGACCGCTAAGTCCGAGGGCTGGATTCACGCGCGTGTCAACAGCCGTCAGCGGCCGAGAGGTGGACGAACGCGGGGAAGTGAAGATGTATTTGACGGCATCACAGCGGATGGAACAGAACTCACCCATGCTGCCCAAAGCGGCATTAAGCTCGGGCACGGTGTTGGTGGCGCTGTAGCTGAAGCGCACGCGGGCACCACGATAGTAAGTATTGTCGGCGTCGGAGCAGGAAAGGAGAAGGAAAGTGAAAAGTGAAAGAGTGAAAAGTGAAAAATAAGATTTACCTTTCATTCTTGACGTAATAAGCATCTCTTTGAACCGATCTGTACCTTTTTCCTTGTCCATTATTCATTGTCCATTATCCATTGACCAACCGTTGCAGGGCTATGTCCACTTTCCCGAAGGCGAAACCGTCGAGGATCTGTTGCATAAAGGCAGCAATGCGATCGTTGCAGAGGTTGCCAATGGATCCTTCGTGGGTGTGATGGACGTGTTTGTCGGGTTGGAACTTACCGGCTTCTATGTCGAGTCCGACGTTGCGGTAGGCATCGCGGAAGGGTACGCCATTGGCTGCGAGGCGGTTGACTTCCTCGACAGAGAACATCAAGTCGTAGCGCGGGTCATCGAGGATGTGCTCGTTGACCTCGATACGTGGAATGATGTAGGCGGTCATGGTGAGGCAGTCCTTGAGTTCCTCGAAGGCTGGCAGGAAGACCTCCTTGAGCACCTGCAGGTCGCGGAAGTATCCGCTGGGCAGGTTGTTCATGATGAGCGTCACCTGCTGGGGCAGCGCCTGGAGTTTGTTGCACTTGGCACGGGTGAGCTCGAAGACGTCGGGGTTCTTCTTGTGGGGCATGATGCTCGAACCCGTGGTGCATTCAGCAGGCAGCTTGACGAAGGCGAAGTTCTGGGAGTTGAACAGACAGGCGTCGAAGGCGAGCTTGGCTATGGTGCCGGCCACAGAGGCAAGGGCGAAAGCCACATTGCGCTCCATCTTGCCGCGCCCCATCTGGGCATAGACGACGTTATAGTCCATGGTGTCGAAGCCCAGTAAGTCGGTGGTCATCTGACGGTTGAGGGGGAACGATGAGCCGTAGCCTGCCGCGGAGCCTAAGGGGTTGCGGTTGACCAAGCGATAGGCCGCCTGCAGGAAGAGCATATCGTCGGCGAGGCTCTCGGCATAGGCACCGAACCAGAGTCCGAAGCTCGAAGGCATGGCGACCTGCAGGTGGGTGTAGCCCGGCATGAGCACATCCTTGTGGCGCTCGCTCTGCCTCTGAAGCTCGTCAAAGAGATTCTTCACGAGCTGCACGATGTCGCGCAGTTGCTGGCGTGTCCACAACTTAAGGTCGAGCAGCACCTGATCGTTGCGCGAGCGTCCGCTGTGTATCTTCTTGCCAATGTCGCCGAGGCGCCGCGTAAGGAGCAGTTCGACCTCGGAATGAACGTCCTCGACGCCTTCCTCGATGGTGAACTGCCCGTCGCGTATCTCGCTGAGGATGTCGCGCAGGGCGGCGAGGAGCGTCGTGAGCTCATCGGCCGTGAGCAGGCCTATGCTCTCGAGCATGGTGATATGCGCCATGGAACCTACGACATCGCTCTCGGCCAGTAGCAGGTCGAGTTCGCGGTCGCGTCCGATGGTGAATCGTTCGATCTCAGCGGTGGGGGTGGTGTTCTTTTGCCAGAGTTTAGTAGCCATAGGGAATCATTGCGAGCATGTCGGCCAGCTTCTCCACGCCCTCCTGCAACGGTTTCTTAGCCACCTGTTTCATCAGGAAATTGAGCTCAGCACCGATTGTGCATCTGAGCTTGCTCTCGTAGGTGGAAGTGGGAAGGACCTGAATCCACAGGTTGCCCTGGATGGGCGCACCCTGCACCTCGAACTTGACGCACTTGGGCTCGTCGCGCTCGACGATGCGCAGCGTGACGTCACCTACGGGTGAGCCCGGATAGGTGATGGCATCGGTGGTGATCACGAGGCGTTGCAGCGCCTCCTGAATCTGGGAGATCTTGTCCTCCGGCACCTGTCCTGAAGCACGCAGCTGCTCGACGAAAGCGGGATCGGAAGCGCGCTGCTGGATGGTGACCAGGTTGTTGAGGTCGGAGAGTTTCTTGTAAACCGCTGCTTGCGGTGAGTGTATTTGTTTTACTGTACTTTCAAATTTTGTCATCCTTTATAAAATCTTTTATCTTTAATCTCTCATCTCTAATCTTTAATCTCTCATCTCTACACCGTTCCCCAATGTGCGGGGTCGCGTCGCCATTGATTGAGCGTTTCGACGTCCGTTTCCCTAATATACCCTGTGGCAAGCGCTTCGGCTACGACGGCTTCGTAGTTGGTGAGTGTGATGAGCTCTACGCCGGCATCCTGGAAGGCTTTGCGCGCGACGTCAAAGCCGTAGGTGTAAGCCGCGACCATGCCTATGACGTCACAGGCGTTGTTGCGAATGGCCTCCACGGCTTTAAGGCTGCTGCCTCCCGTGGAGATGAGGTCTTCGACGACAACCACTTTCATGCCCGGTCGCAGCTCGCCTTCGATGAGGTTCTCGAGACCGTGGTCTTTGGGTTTCGAGCGGACGTACACGAAGGGCAGTGCGAGGACATCAGCCACGAGTGCGCCTTGAGGTATGGCACCCGTTGCCACGCCGGCAATGGCTTCGACTTCGGGGAAGCGTTCCATGATGATGCGCGCCGTCTCTGTCTTGACAAAGGTGCGCAGTTCGGGATAGGACAACGTCTTGCGATTGTCGCAATAGAATGGCGACTTCCATCCGCTAGCCCACGTGAAGGGGTTGGTGGGTTGCAATTTGATGGCTTTCACTTTCAGCAGTTTGCCTGCAAATATTTTCTCAAGCGTTTTCATAGGTTTTACACTTTTACCTTATTTCGGGTGCAAAGGTAGTACATTTTTGGGGTAATCGCCGCCGCTTAGACAACGTTTAACAGGTTTTAACCTGATGAAGGCTTCAACAACGCCAAACAAGTCGTATCTTTGCAGCCGAATTGCAAGAATGAACTATGCTTGAGATAAAGAATTTGCACGCCACCGTGGGTGGCAAGGAGATCCTGAAGGGCATTGATCTCGTCGTCAAAGCCGGCGAGATACACGCGCTGATGGGTCTGAACGGCGCCGGCAAGTCCACGCTGTCCAACGTGCTCGTCGGTCATCCTGCGTACACGGTTACGGAAGGCACGGTGACCTTCAACGGCAAGGATCTGCTGGCGATGACGCCCGACGAGCGTTCGCACGAGGGTCTGTTCCTCTCGTTTCAGCAACCCGTGGAGATCCCCGGCGTGTCGATGGTCAACTTCATGCGCGCTGCGCTGAACGCCAAACGTAAATATCAAGGCTTGGAACCGCTTGATGCCGCAGCGTTCCTCAAGCTGATGCGCGAGAAACGCAAGATCGTGGAACTGGACAACAAGCTGACGAGCCGCTCGGTGAACGAAGGCTTTAGCGGCGGCGAGAAGAAACGCAACGAGATCTTCCAGATGGCTATGCTGGAGCCTACGCTGAGCATCCTCGACGAGACGGACTCCGGCCTCGACGTCGATGCCTTGCGCATCGTGGCCGAAGGCTTCAACCGCCTGCGCACGCCCGAGACGGCAGCCATCGTCATCACCCACTACCAGCGTCTGCTGGACTACCTGAAGCCCGATGTGGTACACGTGCTCATCGACGGGCGCATCGTCAAGACAGGCGGTCCGGAGCTGGCCATGGACATCGAGCAACGCGGTTTCGACTGGTTAAAGGAACAAGCATGAATCAGTACTTGGATCTCTTCCACGCCCAGCGCGAGTTGATCGACAGCCACTCGATCGCCCTGCTGAACGCCCGTCGCGACGAGGCGGCAGCCGCCTTTGCGCGCCTGGGATTCCCCTCGCAGAAGGTCGAGCGATACAAATACACCGACGTGGCCCGCATGTTCGCGCCCAACTACGGCCTCAACCTGTTGGGAACGCCTGCGGTGCCTGCCGACGTGGAGCGTTGCGGCGCGCACTATGGCACGCTGGCCGATGTCAACGCCGACGCCATCACCGCCCTCAACACCATGCTTGCTCAGGAGCTCCTAATAATATATGTACCCGCGCGAGAAACCAGGGACAACCCGTTGCAGGTGACCCACACGTTGCGCGCCACAGCACCCCTGATGCAGAACCGCCGCCTGCTCATCGTGGCAGAAGAGGAGGCGCGCGTGCAGGTGATCCTCGGCGAGAGAGCCGACGAAGGACAGGATTTCCTCACCACACAGGTCACGGAGGTCTTCGTGGGCAAGAACGCACAAGTGGAGATCTACGACATCGAGAACACCCACGAGCGCTGCCATCGCATCCATCAGCTTTACGCACAAGTGGCAGAGGGCGGCCGACTGGCCCATACCGTCTTCACCCTCGCCTCCGGCCTGAGCCGCAACCAGACCGACGTGCAGCTCATAGGACAGGGCGCTGAAGCGACACTCTTAGGCTGCGCCATCGCAAACGGCACGCAACACGTGGACAACAACACGCTCATCGACCATCAAGCCCCCGGTTGCCGCAGCCGCGAGCTGTACAAATACGTCATCGATCAGCAGGCCTCCGGCGCTTTTGCGGGACGTGTGCTCGTGCGCGAACAGGCGCAGCAAACCGACTCCGAGGAGCGCAATGCCAATCTCGTATGCACCGACGAAGCACGCATGTGGACGCAACCCATGCTTGAGATATACGCTGACGACGTCAAATGCTCGCACGGCTCCACCGTGGGACAGCTCAACGACGAAGCCCTGTTCTACCTACGCCAGCGAGGCATCAGCGAAGCCGAAGCCCGTATGCTGCTCAAGCAGGCCTTTGCCAGCGAAGTCATCAACGAAATACCCCTCGAAGCGCTGCAGCACCGCCTCTCCGCCATGGTGGAGAAACGCTTCCGCAGCTGCGAGGACTGCCGACTCTGCAAATAATGATTACGTTCAACACCATCAACGTCGCGATGCCAGCCATCGACACGCAGCTCATCACCTCGTGGGTAGCCGCCGTAGCTGCCTCCTACGGCCGCCGCACAGGCGACATCGCCTACATCTTCGTCGATGACGAGGAGATCCTGCGCGTGAACCGCCAATTCCTCCAACACGACTACTACACCGACATCATCACCTTCGACAACAGCAACTCGCCGCGCGTGATCGCCGGCGACCTGTTCATCAGCCTCGACACAGTGCGCAGCAATGCCGAAGGTCTCGGCGTCGCCTACGAGCAGGAACTGCACCGCGTGATCATCCACGGTATCCTTCACCTCTGCGGCCTCAACGACAAAGGCCCTGGCGAGCGCGAGATCATGGAAGCAGCGGAGGACAAGGCGCTGGCGAGGTTGAAGAATGAGGAATGAGGAATGAAGAATGAAGAGTGATGAATGAAGAATGAAGAATCTTAGTAATAACGAAAAAGATAAATGTTCAACCCTCAAAACTGTTTTGAAATGAAAAAGCTTTTTTCTCTCGCTGCGCTGGCCGTGATGCTGTGCGTAGCAGCCTGCCAAACCGAAGGCTACAAAGTAACGGGTACAGCCACTGGCGCTGAGGACGGCGACACGGTCATCCTGGCCGAAGTGCGCGGCATGTTTGACGTGGACACGCTCGAGACGGCACTCGTCAAGAACGGCAAGTTCGTGTTCACGGGCGTTCAAGATAGCGCTGCCATGCGCTACGTCATCTGGAAGTCCAATGCCAATCCCGACGTCTCCATCGCCACACAGATCGCACTCGAGAATGCCGAAATCACGGTGAAGCTCGACACCGCCGAGAACACCATCGCAGAAGTCAGCGGCACGCCCGCCAACGACGCCATGACCGAACTGGGCAAACTGGAGTTCGAGATGAACAAGAAAGCCGAGAAAGCCTATGGTCCGCTCCAGGATCCTCAAGCTACCGACGAGGCTAAGGCTGAAGCCGAAAAGGCGCTCAACGAAGTGCAAACCAAGATGATTGCCGCTTACACCGAGTTCATCGAGAAGAACGTCGGCAACATCGCAGGCGTCACCTACCTCACCCAGTATGCCAGCCTCCTCGAGGATGCCAAGGTGTCGGAGCTCCTCGCTGCCGTGCCTGCTGAACTGACGAACGAAAGGGTGAAACAGCTCAAGGAGGTGTACGACATCAAGGCACAGACGGCTGTCGGACAGCCCCTGAAGGATATCACCGCCAACACGCCTGAGGGCAAGACGCTCAGCGTGAGTGAAGTAGCAGCTGGTGCCAAGGTACTCATGATTGACTTTTGGGCAAGCTGGTGCGGTCCCTGCCGTCAGGAGATGCCCAACGTGAAGGCAGCCTACGACAAGTTCCACGCTCAGGGCTTCGACATCATCGGTGTAAGCCTCGACCAGGACGAGACTGCTTGGAAGGATGCTATCAAGGAGCTCGGCATGGCTTGGCCTCAGATCTCCGACCTCAAGGGTTGGGAGTGCGAAGGTGCTGCCACCTATGGCGTACGCGCTATTCCTGCCACCGTGCTCGTCAAGGACGGCAAGATTGTTGCTCGCGACGTTCGTGGCGAGGAACTGTCCAAGAAGGTTGAAGAACTCCTGAAGTAAACACAACGCTTTGAACCAGGCTACGCTCGATTTCATCCGCTGTCACGCCCGTGACGACGTGCGGCAACTGGCGCTGCAGTCAGTACCTGCCGATGTAAATCTTCGCGAAGCCCTCACACAGATTGAAGGCCGTCAGCTGGCTGCCCACAAGCTACCTTCGTGGGCAACGGCTGACGGTCTGCGCTTTCCCCCTCGCCTGGCGATGGAACAATGTTCAAGCGAGGCCACGGCCGTGTACAAGCGACAAGTGGCTGAGCGCGTGATCGGCGGACGTTCGCTGTTCGTGGATCTCACAGCAGGCTTGGGCGTTGATTTCTCGCATCTGGCTCCGCTTTTCGAGCAAGCCGTCTATGTCGATCGCAACGACGAGCTCTGCGCTTTGGCTCGCCACAATATGCCTCTGCTCGGCCTGCCGGAAGCCAAGGTACGCTGTTGCGATGCTGCTGAAGCCCTTGCCACCATCGCAGACGCCGACCTCATCATGATTGATCCCGCTCGCCGTGATGCCGCCGGACGCAAGGTCGCTCTCATCGAGGACTGTACCCCCGATGTCTGCGCCATGCAAGATGCGTTGTGTCAGGCCTCGCGCCATGTTCTGGTGAAGCTCTCGCCCATGCTCGACATCGCCGCAGCCCTGCGCGCCCTGCATCGCGTCGCTGAAGTCCATGTGGTCAGCGTCGGCGGCGATTGTAAGGAGCTGCTCTTCGTCCTCGATGCAGAAGCCCACAACGATGGAGCGGAGAAGGGTGCAACGACGGATCCCACCATCACGTGCGTCAACCTTCCCGCCTCGGACGTTTTCGTGTTCACGCGCAGCGAAGAAGCCGCATCAGCACCAATTTTCGCCGATTCCATCGGCGCTTTTCTCTACGAACCGCACGCCAGCATTCTCAAAGCCGGAGCCTTCAAAACGCTCTGCCATCGCTTCGGGGTCGCGAAGCTTTCGCAGGACGCACATCTCTACACCTCCGACAGTCTCGTCGCCGATTTTCCCGGCCGCGCATGGAAGGTCGTTGACATATCCTCCTTCTCGAAGAAAGCCCTGCGCCCATTTCTCGCTGACATCATCGAAGCCGACATCACGGTGCGAGGATTCCCGCTCAGCGTCAGCGCGCTGCGAAAACAGCTACGTTTACGCGAAGGAGGCAGCAACCATCTCATTGCCACCACCTTGGCCAATGGGCAGCGATGTCTCGTGAAAGTGAAAAGAGTCTGACGCGGCACGCATGAGACAACTTTTCATACATTTTGATACATCTTTTCTTCGCGCATACGCGAGTTTTCATTACCTTTGTGCCGAAAATCATCAAATATTACGCACAACGATAATGAAACTATCACGCTCACGAATCCTTTTCTTTGCCATTTTGGTCTTTGCAGCCATTCATGTTTCTGCGCAAGAACGCCGCCCCATCGACGCTCAACACCCTTTGTGGCTCGTCCACGTTGACGTCTGGAACAAAGCCGACCCTCAGAAAATCATCGATCTGATTCCCGACAAGGTAAAGCCCTACGTGTGCATGAACCTGTCGCTCTCCTGCCAGTACGACAAGGATAGAAATGTCTATAAAATGCCGCAAAATGCCGTGCGCACCTATAAGTCGTGGGCTTCCGTTTGCCAGCTGAACGGCTTGTGGTTCACGTGCCAGCCTGCCAGCGGCGGCCACACGCACATTCAGGACAACGACCTTGAGACGTTTGAATATTTCTTCAAACGCTATCCCAACTTCCTCGGTTGGAACTACGCCGAGCAGTTCTGGGGCTTCGACGAGGCCGGCGACCGCAGTTCGAGTACGCAAACGTCGCGCATCGCCCTCTTCGCCAAGCTCGTCGAAATGTCTCACCAGTACGGCGGTTTCCTCACGATATCGTTCTGCGGCAATATCTGGTCGCACCCCCTGAATCCCGTCGGCATGATGAAGCGTAACCGCGACCTTCTCAATGCCTGCCGCCAATACCCCGAAGCCATCCTGTGGCTGTACAAGTACACCACTTCGTCGTGCTTCTACAACAACGAGAGCGTCACTTTCTCGCCGTTCATCTCAGGTTTGGCCAAGAACTATGGCGTGCGCTACGACAACTGCGGTTGGAACGGTGCTCTTGACGCCATCCTTGGCGAAGGTCATGGCAAGAAATACCCCATCTCCGCCGGCATAGGAACTGTCATGGAACAGACGGCCGTCAACGGCGGTGCCGTCTGGGACGGGCCCGAACTCATCTGGACTGAGGACTTCAAGGAAACCGACAAGACCACGGTCAACGGCTACTCACGCCGCAACTGGACCACCTATCCAGGTTTCAACAAGGCTTGGCTCGACATGTTCGAGAAGATCATCGACGGCGCACTATATATACCTACCCGTGAGGAAGTGGTGGGAAAAACAAAGATTGTAGTGGTGAACAACGTTACTTCAGGCAACGACGAGGACAAATATGCAGCCTGGGGCGACCTCTACGATAACATCTACAAGCAGGATGATCCCTTCAACCGGGGCAATGGCCAGTGGATGGATAACTTCTGCTACTTCAAGAAGACCGGGCGCTACGGAACCATTCCCGTGGCCTTAGAACTCTATGATGACCTGGCCAAGTCAATACCCGTGCAGGTCAAGAAGTCGGCTCGCACCTCGCGTTGGGGCAGCCTCTCGCGCAAGCTGAAGGATTTCAACGAGCAATACCCCGAGGTTTCAACAGGCGACCTCTACGTCAACCGCTATCGCAACCAGCTCGTCACCTACACGCCTTACACGTATTTGAACAAGAAGATTACGGCTTCAGCACAGATTCCATGCCAGTACAACACGTGCGACAGCCTCTACCTCACATACGGCAAGCTCAGCAGCGGTCTCATCCGCGAATACGCTGACCATATCGACTTCTACCTCAACAATTTCCGCACAGACACCGTCACTCAGGTTGTTGACCAACTCATCATCAAGGGCGCTACCTCCGAGCCTTCGTTCACGCTCACTAAGCGCCTCAGCTCGCCCGCCTCGGCTACGGCTGAGTGGGATGCAGAGAATGCTCTCTATACGCTCAACGTCAAGCACATGGGACCTGTCGATGTTACCATTAATTGCTCTGGTGCCGGCGAAGAACGCCTAGCAGACTACCTGCCAGACGCAGCACTCGAACTGCCCAAACAACCTGAGCCTTTCTTCGGCGAGATCGTCATCGAGGCAGAAGACATGGACTACAAAAGCGTCAAGAGCTGCGTGCTCGATCCTTACAATTGGTACCCAGACGTTTTCGGACACGCCGGCAACGGATTCATGGACATGGGCACTAACTCGGCTGGCGCCCTTCGCCACCAGCTGAAGCTACAGCAGGGAGGCGACTACGAGATAGCCATCCGCTACTCCAACACCTCAAAGTCCAGCACCATGAGGGTCGAAGTGAATGGTGTGCGAACAAACGTAGATATCGACAAAGTGGAAAAGAATGAATGGCGTAAGGCTGTGGTCAGCGCAACACTCAACGAAGGCGACAACACGCTGACCATCACCAATAACAAGTCCATAAATATGTACATCGACCAGATTACATACACGCCTGTAGGAGCCGACGTCGAGACCTTCGCCGTCACGATTCGCGATGCAGATCACGGCCGTGCCACAGCAGACGTCACCGAGGCTTCCGAGGGCACTGTCGTTCACCTCACCGTAGAACCCGAGGAAGGTTATGCGCTCACGGGATGGGTTGTCGAACGCGGAAATATCACTATCGGCGAAGACAACTCCTTCACGATGCCCGACGACAATGTCACCATCGTCCCAGTCTTTACTGACATGACGGCCGTTTACGCCCTCGACTACACGAATGTACTAGGCGGTGCTATCCCCGAAGGCTGGCGCGTCGTGCAAGGCGACAACGATATCCACGAATACCCCAACACGTTCGGTGCCGGTGGCGGTTCGCGCGTCATGACAGGCTTCACGGGCTACCAGGGCAAGGGACTCTACTGGCGCGTCGTCAGCGCTGAATACGGTCGACAGAGTGCCTACAAGCTGCACCTCGTACCTGGCTCCTACAAGCTCACCTTTGCCTGCGCCGCATGGAAAGGAACGCCCAAGTACCGTGCCCGTATCCTCGGAAACGCCGATGCCATCATAGCACAGTCGCCCGTTTATAACGCCACGCCCAATGCCGACGGCAACACAGCTGCCAACCTCTCCTCGGCAAAGACCTACGAGCTGCCCTTCGAGATCACCGCCGAGGGCGACTACGTCATCAGCTTCGTCAATAACGGCACGGGCTTCGATGAATTCCTGCTCCTCGAATGTCGCATCAACACCGTTCTGACCGATGGCATCTTCGCTGAACGAATCAATGATGGACAATGGAAGAAGGGCAACGGCATCATCTTCAACGCGCTCGGCATACGCCAACCCTCGCTGCACCGCGGCATGAATATCATCGTTTCGCCCGACGGCAAAGCCCATAAGATCTTCGTCAAATAACCCCGTATCTGTCATTCAAACACACGATCATCGCATCGCCTAAACGAATAAACCACCTATGCGCTTACAATCTCTGGCGAAGGACACTGCCATCTACGGCCTAAGTAGCATCGTAGGACGCTTTCTTAATTACCTGTTGGTACCGCTCTACACCCATTATATGCCAAAAGAGTCGGGGGATTACGGTGTGAGCACGAACCTCTATGCCTACACGGCATTGATCCTGGTAATCCTGACTTTCGGCATGGAGACGACGCTGTTCCGCTTCGCCAATGACGAACGCGAACGCCCCGATACGGTATTCTCTACGGCATTTGCCTTGGTAGGTTCGCTGACGGCACTCTTCGTAGCGCTGCTCTTCGGTTTCATCACGCCCATTGCCGACTATTTGGGCTATGGCAATCATCACGAATACCTGCTGATGATGGGTGCCGTGGTGGCGATGGACGCCCTGCAGGCACTACCCTTCTCGTACCTGCGTTTCCAGAAACGTCCCCTCCGCTTCGCCACATTAAAGCTGCTGTTCATCTTCCTGAACATCGGGTTGAACCTGTTGTATTTCGTAGTGCTGCACAAGACGTCGGTGTTCTACGTGTTCTTCATCAATCTCGTATGCACGGGTTTCATCACGCTGCTGTTCATTCCTAACCTGTTCAAAATCCGTTGGCATTTCGACGGCTCACTGCTACGCCGGATGCTCTCGTACTCTTGGCCGATGCTCATCCTGGGCGTAGCCGGCATTCTGAATCAGGTAGCCGACAAGATTCTGTTCCCGAAGGTCTATCCCGATGCAGAGCAAGCCAACGTGGAGCTGGGCGTTTACGGCGGTTGCGTGAAGATAGCGATGATCATGGCGATGATTACGCAAGCCTTCCGCTACGCCTACGAGCCTATCGTGTTTGCCAAGGCCAAGGATGCCGACAGCCGCGAGTACTACGCCGAGGCGATGAAATTCTTCCTCGTGTTCACGCTACTGGCCTTCCTCGCCGTCGTAGGTTATATGCCTGTGCTGCAATACATCATCGGCTCGGACTATCGCGAAGGTCTGGGCGTAGTGCCTATCGTCATGGTAGCAGAAATCATGATGGGCGTCTATTTCAACCTGTCGTTCTGGTACAAACTCATCGACAAGACCATCTACGGCGCCGTGTTCTCGTTCATCGGCTGTGCCGTACTGGTGGCTGTGAATATCCTGTTTATTCCTAAGTACGGCTACTGGGCTTGCGCCTGGGGCGGCGTCGCCGGCTATGGTACGGCGATGGTGTTGAGCTACATCGTAGGCCAGATCAAGAATCCTATTGACTATCCGATGAAGGACATCGCGATATACGTCGTGCTCACGGCCGTGCTCTTCGGCTTGATGCAGCTGACAGCTTCCCTGCCTACGTGGGCTCAGGTCCTCCTCAATACGGTTCTCATCATCATCTTCTTGGCGTACATCGAGAAGAAGGACTTGCCGCTTAAATCCCTGCCCGTCGTGGGGAAATACTTTAGAAAGTGAAAAATGAAAAGTGAAAAGTGAAAAATAAGAGTTACAGATAAAGATAATAGAAAACAATATAGACTATAAGATATAATGAAAAGACAGACATTAAAGAAGTTACTATTGTTTGGCCTCTTGGCTACTCCCCTCGCCTTATGGAGAGGCGCTGGTGAGGCCAAGGCCGACGAAGGCATGTGGCTGCTGGGCAAGAGCGACCCGAAAGCCATGGCGGCGGCACGTCAGTTAGGTCTCCAACTCACTGACGAACAGCTCTATGGCGAGGATGGCATGAGCCTCAAGGACTGTGTGGTCGATTTCTCAGATTACTGTTCAGGCGTCATCGTATCGTCCGATGGGCTGCTGTTCACCAATCACCACTGCGGCTTCCGCGCCATCCAACAGCTCTCGACGCCCGAGGACGATATCCTTGGCAACGGTTTCGTAGCTCGCAACTATGCAGAAGAACGCCCCGCCAAGGGCATCTTTGTGAAGATATGGCAGCGCACAGTGGATGTCACAAGCCAAGTGAACCACGAACTCGACAGCATCTATGCCAGCCGAGGCAAGAGCCTCAAAGACAAGCAGAAGGCACAGCTCTATAACGACTATATCCGCGGCATTCTCTGGGGCATCGCCGGACGTGCCGAGGCTGAAGCCGACGACCGAGGCGAGGAAGGTGTCGTTTGCGACTGCAAAGCCTTCTACGGCGGATCGGTCTATTACCTTAATTATTACAAGCAGTACTCCGACGTGCGCCTCGTGTTCACCGTGCCGCAGTCGCTCGGCAAATTCGGCGGCGACACCGACAACTGGATGTGGCCGCGCCAGACGGCAGACTTCAGCGTTTTCCGCATCTATGCCGACTCGCTCGGTCGTCCTGCCGAGTACAGCGAGACGAATGTGCCGCTGCATCCTAAGCGTTGGGCTAAAGTGAGCATCGACGGTTTCGACCAAGGCTCCTACTGCATGACGATAGGTTATCCTGGCAGCACCAGCCGTTACCTCTCGAGCTACGGCATCAATGAGCGTGTCAACGTGACGAATATTCCTATGATTCAAGTGCGCGGCAAGAAGCAGGAAGTGTGGAACCGATGGATGCGCGCCGACCGCGCCGTGGGGATTAAATATGCCTCAAAATACGCCAGCTCATCGAACTACTGGAAGAACTCGCAAGGCATGAACGAAGCCGTACAACGACTCGAAATCATCGATGAAAAGGAGAAAAAAGAACAGGACATACGCCGATGGTACAGCGCCGATCCTGCCCTCAAGAAGCGTTTCAATACGATGTTTCCGTCATTGAAGAAAGCCTATAAGGCTCGGCACGATGCGCGCTATGCCCAGGGCTTCGTCAACGAAACCTTCCTCCGGGGCATAGAACTCGTTGGACTCACGAATCTCGCCATCGAGTATTTCAACGCCAGAACGTCGGAAGCCAGACGCCAAAGCATCAACGAACAGATGCAAGCGCTCTATAAGGATTATGACCCGCGGGTCGATGAAGAAGTGATGGCCGTATTATTAGAGAACTACGCCCAGCAGGTGAAGAGCCGCTATCTGCCAGCCTTCTACAAAACCATTAAGCGGAAATACCACAACGACTATAAGCGCTATGCTCACGATGTGTTTGCGCAGTCGCGCCTCACGTCAGCGGAAAAATGGAATGACCTGCGCCGCCAGCGAGTGCCTGTCGTCAACCTTTCCGACCCCGAACTGGCAGCGAAGATAAGCACCGACTCCGTGCCCGACAAGGCTCAGCTCTACAAAGATCCCGCCGATGTCATCGCCTACAATGTAACCCGTATGGCGACAGCCCAGCTCAACAAACCCTTCAAGGAAACAGCACCCATCATCGCCTACAACGAGAATCTGCTCACGCAGGCTGTGCTCGAGATGGAGATGGACGAACCGCACTATTCGGATGCTAACTTCACACAGCGCATGAGCTTCGGCATCGTCAGCGATTACACCAATTCGGGCACTCATCACGAATTCCTGACGACCATGCCATCGCTCATCGAGAAGATTGAGAAACACGGCGACAACCCCGACTACGCCATGCAAGCCGACATCCTCGCCCTGCTGAAAAGCGGCGACTACGGTCGTTATGCCGATCCCAAGACGCGCCAGCTACCCCTCTGCTTCCTCACCACCAATGACATCACGGGAGGCAACAGCGGTAGCCCGATGTTCAACGGCAAGGGCGAGCTCATCGGCCTGGCCTTCGACGGCAATTGGGATGCCCTCTCGTCCGACATCAGCTTCGACAGCTCGCTCACGCGATGCATCGGCGTCGATATCCGCTTCGTGCTGTGGCTCATGGAGAAATGGGGAAAAGCAGATCATCTCGTCAACGAAATCATGAACAAATGAACGCTCCGATTCATCCGCTATCACAGTTCCGGTTCTGTCCCAAGTGCGGCTCACCTCACTTTGTCGAACATAACGCCAAGTCTAAGCATTGCGAGGCGTGCGGGTTTACCTATTACTTCAATCCCTCGGCAGCTACAGTGGCGTTGATTGAGAATCCTCGTGGCGAATGGCTTTGCGTACGACGCGCCAAGGAACCGGCGAAAGGCACGCTGGATCTACCTGGCGGTTTCTCGGATATGTTCGAGACCAGCGAACAGGGTGTCGTGCGCGAGGTGAAGGAAGAGACAGGCTTGGACGTGGACCGCGTAGAGTTTCTATTTTCGATACCGAACCAATACGAATACTCGGGGTTTCTCGTGCATACGATTGATATGTTTTACCGCTGCCACGTCAGTCGGTTCGAACACGCTCACGCAGACGATGATGCCGGTGAGATCCTCTGGCTGCGCCCTGAAGACATCAACCCAGCAGACTTCGGACTGCTCAGCATACGGCGTGGCATAGAACGATTATTGCAACAGGTATGACCGATCAGGAACTTCTTTATACGATGGAGTTGACCTTGGCGCTGCGCCATCAGTCCAGCCACCAACGTACCCTTATCGAGGCGATGGGAAGTGCTACTGCCGTGTATGAAAACCGTCACGACATAAGCCACAGCTTCGAACACCTCTCCCCACGACTGGCTGAAACGGTGGCTACAATGGAGCGCTTTAAGCAGCAATGTGAAAACGAGCTCGACTATGCCGCACGCCATAAAATACAAATCCTTACACGCACCGATGACCATTATCCAGCCCGCTTGCGTGAATGTGAAGATGCCCCACTTGTGCTTTATACCTTAGGCCATGCTGACTTCAACGCCAAGCACGTCATCAGTATCGTTGGCACTCGACGTTGCACCGAACGCGGGCGCGACCTTACGACCCAACTTGTGAAAGGTATCTCAGAGCATATACCCGGGGCGCTCATCATCAGCGGCCTGGCCTATGGTATTGACGTTGCAGCTCATCGTGCTGCTCTTGGCGCATCGCTGCCCACGGTGGGTATTCTCGCTCACGGCTTGGATGAGATCTATCCGCGCAGCCATCGTAGCACGGCCATCGAAATGCTACAACACGGCGGGCTGATGACGGAGTTCATGAGCCATACGCCCATCGACCGCCTCAACTTTCTGCAACGCAACCGCATCGTAGCGGGCACGGCTGACGCCGTTGTCGTGGTCGAGAGTCCCGTACGCGGCGGTTCGCTCAACACAGCTCGCTTAGCCGCTGACTACCATCGCGATGTTTTCACCTTCCCCGGCCGCCCAACGGACATTAATTCCGAGGGGTGTAACCTGCTCATCCGACGCAATGCAGCAACACTTATCACCAATGCCTCTGACTTGCTGACCGACCTTGGAATCGCCATCACACCATCCCCTGAAGATGCCCAGGCCCAATTGTTCCCGGACCTGCAGCCAGAAGAGCAAGCGATTGTCGATGCACTTGCCGCAGCCGACACCGACCTGCCCCTGCCCGAATTAAGCCAAGCTTTAGGGCAGCCCGTATTCAAAATAACGCCCCTCATCCTCACGTTGGAGATGAAGGGCATTATCAAGGTTATGCCGGGACCGCGATACCACTTGATCGGGCGATAGTCTTCGCGGCGGGTATATCGATAAAAATCAATCCGTCACTTTTGCACGTATGGCATCAGCGATGCTTTGCATCTCCTCGCCACTGAGCTGCAGCTTGGGGTTGGAGAAAAGCATATCGCGTTCACTCTGCATAGGAATAAGATGGATGTGAGCGTGAGGTACTTCAAGGCCGAGCACCGCTTCACCAACCTTCACGCAGGGAATCACTTCCTTAATGGCGCGAGCCACATGTGCTGCAAACACATGAAGACGTGCCAACTCATCGTCGGTAAGATCGTAGATATAATCGACCTCGCGGCGGGGAATAACAAGCGTGTGGCCCTTGACAAGAGGATTGATGTCGAGGAAAGCATAGAACTCATCGTTGGAGGCGCAGCAATAGCTGGGTATTTCGCCTGCCGCTATCTTAGAGAATATGGACATGGGAGTTGAAAGTTGAGAGTTGAGAGTTGAGAGTTGAACTTTCGGAGCAGCGAGAGCAATCAAGCTTGCTTGAATTGCCGAGTCGTGACGAAAGTCAGCGAAGCTAAAGTTGAGAGTTGAGAGATGAGAGCCAGGAAATCAGTTATCAAAGATTAGTAATCGCTGGTTAGGTGCTCGGCGTTTCGCCGAGAATCCGACATCGCAGTTATTCCTCGAAGCTAATGCCCAGGATCTCAAGATTGATTAAGCCTTGCGGCACTTTAATCTCAACGATGTCGCCGACTTTCTTGCCCAGCAATCCCTGCGCGATAGGCGTCTTGACGCTGATCTTACCTTCGCGAAGGTTAGCTTCCGTTTCGCTGACAATGGTGTAAGCCATCGTCGCTCCATTCTTGACATTCTTCAGCTGCACACGGCTGAGGATCTGCACGGTATCAGCTGTCAGCTTGCTAGTGTCAATGATCTTGGCATCACCGATGATAGCCTTGAGTTGTGTAATCTTCATCTCGAGCATCGCCTGATGCTCCTTCGCTGCATCATACTCTGAGTTCTCACTGAGATCGCCTTTGTCGCGAGCCTCAGCAATCGCCGCTGATGCCTTAGGGCGTTCCACAGCTTCGAGCTGATGGAGTTCGGCTACAAGTTTGTCGTAGCCCTTTTGAGTCATGTAAGCCATTTTTGATATCTTTAGTTAATTATTCTCACGTAAGGCGAGACAAAGGGAAAAGAGCCCCGTGCTTGGACGGAACTCTTTCGATTTGTCTTTTGCGGCGACAAAGATACGTGCTTTTTTCGAATCAACCAAACAAAAGCGTCGAAAAAACACTCAAAAGGGGATGATTTGAGCTTTTCAGAAAGTTATCGTAAAAGCAGGTGTGTCTGTTTCGCCGGTTTCCGTTGCTCCTTCCTCGGGCGTCACCTGAGGATTGGATTTCTCAAGAATACGTTTGAGATCATCTTTCTTTCGATCGACGGTAGGCGTTGATTCAACCATGGAGATGACATCATCGTTGTCGAGGTCGGAAGGCGAAAAGATGAAGAGATGACGGCGAGGCTTCTGCGGCCGCTTCTGGTCGTCGGCATAATAAATACGTCGGCGGTCGTCGGCATTTTCCTTTTCCTCCTCGAGACGTCGCTGTTCTTCTTCCTGTTCGCGCGTCAGACGTTCCGAACGGTCTGTACGGTTTTGCTCAAGGCCTGGAACATTCTGAAGGCCAAAGCCAGAAGCGAGCAAAGTGATCTTGACCTTCTTGCCAAGGGCATCATCGGTGCCGAGCCCCCATTTGACCTCCACCGTTTCCTGGTTGAATTTGCCCATGAACTCATCGACCTCGTTCATCTCCTCCATCGTGAGTTCTTCGTTATCGTTGTTGCGGCTGAAGGTGATATAGAAGAGAACCTTCTTCGAATTAAAGATATCGTTGTTATTGAGCAGCGGACTGTGGA
Source organism: Bacteroidaceae bacterium (assembly GCA_016280855.1). Lineage (GTDB taxonomy): Bacteria > Bacteroidota > Bacteroidia > Bacteroidales > Bacteroidaceae > Physcousia. The sequence goes on along the minus strand of JAEEHP010000033.1, from coordinate 21,982 downwards.
GGGCTTCCTGGAAAGCCTTTGTGACGCGCCCATCGCCTTCGCCGTAGCCTGTGGACATGATGGCAACGCCACCATCCTTGAGCACCGTCTTGACATCCTGGAAGTCGAGGTTGATGAGTCCGCGCATAGTGATGATCTCAGCGATACTCTTGGCAGCGATGCTGAGCGTGTCGTCGGCCTTAGCAAAGCCGTTGAGCACGGTGAGCTCAGGATAAATCTCGCGCAAGCGCTCGTTGTTGATGACGAGGAGGGCATCGACGTGCTTGGCCATCTCCTCCACGCCATCGAGCGCCTGGTCAATCTTCTTATGACCCTCGAAACGGAAAGGAATGGTCACAATACCCACGGTGAGGATCTCCATCTCACGTGCACATTGTGCCACAATAGGTGCAGCACCAGTGCCTGTGCCGCCTCCCATACCGGCTGTGATGAAAGCCATACGCGTTCCATCGGTAAAGAGTTCGCGTATCTGAGGCAAGGAGTCGAGGGCAGCCTTGCGGCCCACCTCGGGACGGTTGCCTGCACCTAAGCCCTCGCCCATTTGCAACTTGTTGGGAACAGGAGAGTCGGTGAGTGCTTTATTGTCGGTATTGCACAGCACGTAAGTGACATCGTGAATGCCTTCGCTGAACATATGTGTGACGGCATTTCCGCCTCCGCCACCTACGCCGACGACTTTAATGATGCTGGGATTGTTTACCTTGAGGTTAAACTGAATACCTGTAGGTTCGTTATAATTATCTGGCATGTGGGTTGGGATTTTGAAGGGTTTCTTATTCTTCTACGAGTTTTCCTGCGGCTTCACGGAACCATCTTCCCACGCGCGCCAATGCGCTGGGACGCTTAGGCTTAGATTCCGGTGCTTGCTCTTCTTCCGTCGGCTGACCTTCCTCCATTGAGGACTGCGATCCATCTTCGGTGGTATCCGACGTGTGGGAGCGGTAAGTTTTGACCGAACCGTCGCCATCGACGGGTGTTTTCTCTTCAAAAGTGGGCGTCTCGCGCTCCTTCGAGTCGAAGAGATCGAGCTCGGAAGGACGTTCGCTGGTGCACTCCTCGTCGCCACGCTTGAGCAACGCCACGAGAGTGGCAAAGTTATTAGTCTGAGGGTCAAGTTTGTGTACGGTCGTGAACTCGGGCGAGGTGGGCAACTGACGCGTCTTGATGTTCTTGTAGTTGTGGTACTTGACAAAGGCCGATTCCAACTGGGGCATATTGGCAGCGCCGCCCGTGAAGATGAGTCCTGAGATAAGGCGGTCAGTGTAGTCCTTAATTTGTTCCCATACGTTGGCGAGGATTTCCTGTTGGCGAGCCTCGACAATTGCCTGAAGTCGCTTCTCGTCGGTCTGACGATTATTGCTGATCTCGATGAGGCGGTTCTCGCGTTCCTCGCTCTCCTCGGTGTATGCCGAGCCATAGGTGCGCTTCAAACTCTCAGCCTCGACGTGCTCGATGTGAAGAATCGAAGCGATGTCATTAGTGATGTTATTACCACCCAATGGAATGACAGCGAGATGACGCAGGATGTCTTTTTCGTAAACCGCCACGGTCGTCGTTTCAGCGCCGAAATCAATGAGTGCACAGCCGGCACGCTTCTCCTGCTCGGTCAGAAGATAATCGGCCAGACGGAGAGGAGCGATGAAGATACCGGCAATCTCGAGCTTTGCGCCCTGGAAGCATCGTGAGATGCCTTCCTCGAGGCTCTTGCGAGCAATGATGTTCTTGTAGAAGCCTTCGATGCGATCTGCAATGACGCCTCGAGGACTGTTGGTGAGATGATTGCCGATGCGATATTCCTGAACGACACAATCGATGATTTCGCAGTCGGGATAGTCCTGACTGGTGTTCTCATGCTTGAGACTTTCCACGATTTCATCGCTGATGGTTACCTTCTCGTCAAACTGACGCATGACCGTGTTACCAACGCTGCGAAGCGACTGACCGGTAACTCCGACATAGACTTTATTGACATAGACTTTCTGCCGTTCTTCGAGACGTTTGATGACGGCGACAATAGCTTGAATCGTCTTATCGACGTTATAAACAACACCTTTATGGATGCTGTCCGGAGCACTCTCCTTTTCAAATCCAAGTATTTGCAAGCTACCATCGGCACGTTTTTGTCCGAGGATGGCCCGCACGGCCGAAGACCCGAGCTCTATAGCTACGATATTCTTCTCGACTTTCTTTTCGTCTGCCATATTCTTATCTATTTGATGTTTATATTTTCTGTATCTTATGCGCTATGATATCTAATCTTTCTTCGTGGCTATCACTTGGTTGTCATACTTCAGGCTTATCGTCTTGTAACGATTCCATCCGGCTTTATCAAGACCTTCTGTCTGGAAGATACGCATTCTATTCAGCTTATCACTGATGTTGGAAGTATCACCCAACAGGATGATATGATCGCCCACACGCGGCGTGAGTGATATCTCACCGTTGGCGTCAACGTGTATTTCTTCGATCTTGTCACACCAATAGGGGTCTGACGTGATGGTTTTGGCCAGAGGAGAATAGAGAGGGCCTGCTGTTGAGGCTTTAACATTCCCCGTCATGACGATGAGATCGATGACATGATGCCCGCGAGGCATCGTTCCGCCATGGTCGTCGATATAGAAATCTTCGCCAGCAGCACTGAGGACGTGCATGATAGGCACACGGGGCGTCACCTGTAGCGTCACATTACCCTCGGCAGTCGTGAAGCACAAAGCCTGTTCGATATATGGACTGGCAACAAGCACAGACTCGAGCTGAGCCAAATCGACGTCCTTCAGGGCTTTGCCTTCGGGGAACAGCTTTTTCTTCACCAACAGTTCCCTGATTTCGTTCTCGCCGATGAACCCGGTCTGCTGCTGATCATCCACGACAATGTCCAGACCCTTGCAGACCTGCTCCTCATCGGGGCGGTTGATTGTCGTCAGGGCGAAGATGAAATACGCCAAGACGCCGAGAAGGATCGCTACCTTAATAAAAGTCTTGAACACTGGACGCATATACTGATTTCCCTATTAACGTTTTACTTTTTCCTCTACAATCTCGGCTATCTGACCGGCGTAGTTATCAAGGTCGCCGGCGCCGAGCGTGATGAGCACATCGAAGTCCGTTGAGCGCACGACATCAAGCACGTCGGCCTTGCGAATGAGGCGATGAGGGACACCGGGACGCAGGTGATCGATGATGATCTGGCTCGTAATGCCCTCGATAGGTAGCTCGCGGGCTGGATATATCTCTGTAAGGATGACTTCATCGAGCAGCGAAAGGGCATCCGCAAACTCGCGATAGAAATCGCGGGTACGGGTGTAGAGGTGAGGTTGGAAGATACCTACGATACGTCGGCCGGGGTACACCTCGCGAATACTTTGGATACTCTGTCGGATCTCTTCGGGGTGATGAGCGTAGTCGCTCAAGTAGGCCCTCGAAGGCGTCTTCACATGGAAGTCAAAGCGGCGGTCAACACCACGGAATGATGCCATACCGGTGCGTATCTCATCAGGCGTGAGTCCTGCAAGCTGTGCCAAAGCCATCGCTGCGATGCCGTTCTCGATATTGATGCCGACAGGCACACCGAGGCTGATGTCTTTGATGGATTCAATCGGAGAAATGAAGTCGAAAATGATTTCGCCATCGCCAATGCGCAGGTTCTCGGCATGGAAGTCGCCGCTTGTGCGATTGTAGGTGTAGGTCGTAACGCCCGCAACGGGATTGGGCTTCATCTTCAAGCCTTCGTGGATAATGAGATAACCGCCGGGCTGAATCAGCTCCGTATAATGGCGGAAGCTCTCGAGGTAGGCATCCACGGTGCCGTAGATATCCAAGTGATCGGGATCAGTGGCCGTGATGACCGTGGCAAAGGGAGCCAGCCAATGGAAGGAACGGTCGAACTCATCGGCCTCGATGACAACATAATCGCTCTCGGGCGCCAATATATAGTTCGTGCCGTAGTTCTTGGTGATACCGCCCAGGAAAGCATTGCAATCGACATGACTCTGATGCAGCAGATGAGCCGTCATACTCGACGTGGTCGTCTTGCCGTGAGTGCCGGCGACGCAAAGGCCGCGATGGCTGCGAGTGAGCGAGCCCAGCACCTGCGCACGCTTTTGGACATCGAAGTGATGAGAAAGGAAATGCTGTAATTCCGTGTGTTCCGCTGGAACAGCAGGTGTATAAACCACAAGCGTCGAAGTCTCATCGAGAAAGGCCGAAGGAATCGCGTGCACGTCGTCAACATAGTGAATCAAGGCGCCCTCGCGCTCGAGGTCACGGGTCAACGGGGTCGGTGTCTTGTCATAACCGCCGACAGCAAGACCGCGTTGCAGATAATAGCGGGCAATAGCGCTCATTCCAATACCTCCGATTCCAATGAAATATACCGATTGATAGTTCATGACGTTTGGCAACTTTACTTTTCCGATAATTTGATGACTTCCTCGGCAATGATGCGCGCGGAATCGGGCAAGCCCATGGCGCGGGCATTCTCCGACAAACGATGCAAGGTGGCATCGTCTTTGGCCGTGGTGATGGCCAAGGGCAGCAGTTGCTCTTGTGCTTCAGCATCACGCACGATGAGTGCTGCATCACGGCGGACAAGCGCCATGGCATTGTGCGTCTGATGGTCTTCGGCCACATTGGGCGAGGGCACGAGAATCGACGGCTTGCCCAGGAGGCACAGTTCTGAGATGCTGCTCGCGCCGGCACGGCTGATGACCAGGTCGGCAGCACGATAGGCTTCGTCCATACGGTTGATGAAATCCGTGACTTTCAGGTTATCGGGACAGCCTTTCCCGGAAAGGACTTTCTTGATGTCCTCGAAATAGTAGCCGCCTGTTTGCCAGACAAATTGCACCTTGCTTTCCGCAATGAGTTCAAGACAGCCCAGCACGCTTTCGTTGATCGTGCGGGCACCGAGACTGCCGCCGATAATCAGGACGACGGGACGTACGGGATCAAAGCCCAGTTTCTCTATGGCTTCAGCCCGCGAGAGCTTGCACTCGGTCAGCTGTTGACGCACTGGGTTACCAGTGAGCATTATCTTCTTCTTGGGGAAGAAACGTTCCATGCCCTCGTATGCCACACAGATTTTCTTGGCTTTCTTACCCAGCACCTTATTGGTTTTGCCGGCAAAGGAGTTCTGTTCCTGAATGAGGCAGGGGATGCCCATGTCTGCAGCTGCTGACAGCGTGGGGAAGCTGGCATAGCCACCCACGCCAACGGCTACATGAGGCGCGAAATCCTTTAGGATCCGACGTACCATCCGTTTGCTCTTCCAAATCTTAAAGGGCAGGGATATATTCTTCAGCAGATGCTGACGGTCGAAGCCAGCGATAGGCAGGCCCTTGATCTCATAGCCGGCAGCCGGTACGCGCTGCATCTCCATCCTTCCCTCGGCACCGACAAACAGAATCTCCGCGTCGGGCTGCAGGGATTTCAGGGCGTTGGCGATGCTCAACGCAGGGAAAATGTGACCTCCTGTGCCACCGCCACTGATAACGACTTTTAATGGTTGTTTCATTATCTTGCTTAAATTGCGTGCAAATATACTAATAATTATCTTATGCAGAATGCTTTGAGGTGATTTTTTTGCATTTCAACACCTATTTTTCTTGACTGACCTCCGCATAACGGCTCACGGAGAGGATCATTCCGATGTAAGCACAGTTCACCATGATCGACGAACCACCGCGGCTGACCAACGGTAAAGGCTGACCCGTGACGGGGAAAAGCCCCACCGCAACCATCATGTTGATCAATGCCTGCGTGACGATCAGCAGCGAGAGCCCCATAATGAGGAAGGCAGGGAAATTCTTATCGCAACGACTGGAAATACGAGCCGCTCGATACAACAGGGCGATGTATAGCAGCAACACAAACAAACCGCCGAGCAAGCCCAGCTCTTCGATGATGATGGCATAGATAAAATCGGAATAGGCCTGAGGCAGGAAGTCGCGCACCTCCGAGTTACCGGGACCACAACCTATGATACCGCTCGTGGCAATAGCCACGTGAGCTTGCGTGATTTGGGGATTCGTGTTCAAGTCGTACTGCAGCGGGTCGGCGGGCATCTCTGTGTGATTACGCACACGGTGCGCCCAGGTGGTGAGACGTTTCAAGCCCGGCAGTTCACTCGCTTTCTCCAACGTGGGTTCCGGGGTGAAGCGCAGCACGGAATAACCGAGAGCGCCGCCGATAACGATTAATCCGATCAACGCGCTCAACTGCTTCCAAGGAACATTGCCGACAAACATCATGAGCAAAACGACGATGAAGGTAAAGGCGGCCGTCGAGAGGTTCTCGGTAACGATGAGGCTGCAGATGACAAGCGTTATGACCATAATCCATTTAAAGGCAGAGGTGGTCGCACCCTTTTCGTCGCGAAGCACGCTGAGCAGCCACGCCACGACAACAATCAGCGAACCCTTGGCAATCTCAGATGGCTGAAACGACACACCGGCAATGCTCAGCCAACGCGCAGCACCGTTGGTGCCTTTGGTGAGCATAGCTGCTATAAGTAGAAGAACGCTCAATACTGGACCGATGACGACAATCCAGCTGAAATAGCGATAAGGGATGCGATGGACAACCCAGGCCACACCGACGCCCACAAGCAGGTACAGGCCGTGCATCAGCACTGGGCTCCAATACGAGCCTCTCTCAAAGGTCATATTACTCGATGCGCTGTACACTTCGAGCACAGAAATAATGCAGAGGAAGAACAGAATCATCCAAATGACTTTGTCGCCTTCAAAGAGACGACCGATATCGACGGCTTTGTTACGTATTGTCATGGGGCTTCGTGATGTTGAATCTTACTTATAACAGCGTTGAAAAACACACTTGATTGTATTACAAAGACCTTGCGAGGCTCTTGAATTGCTCGCCGCGATCTTCCATATTCTTGAAGAGGTCGAAGCTGGCGCAGCACGGCGACAGAAGGATCGTATCGCCGGGAGAAGCCATCTTGTAGCAGGCCTCGACGCAGTCCTTCATCGAGTGGGTTTCGGTTACAGGCAGCCCCAACGGGTCGAAGAACTCGTGAAGCTTTCGGTTGTCAACGCCAAGATAGACGAGGCCTTTACACTTCTGCAGCACGAGATCCTTGATCTGGTTGTAGTCGTTGCCTTTGTCCAAACCGCCGATGATGAGGATCGTAGGCTGCGTCATGCTTTCCAACGCATACCAACAGGCATCAACATTGGTGGCCTTGGAATCGTTGATGAACGTGACGCCATGTACCTTGCACACAAATTCCAGGCGGTGCTCCACGCCTTCGAAATCGCTCAGGCTTTCGCGAATGACCTCGTTGGAGATACCGCTCAAGTCGGCTGCGATGCCGGCAGCTAAGGAATTGTACAGATTATGCTTACCCGTCAGCGCCAAATCCTCCTGTTCCATATTGAAGGGCGTGGGACGCTCGATGACGTATTCGCCGTCTGAGATATAACCGATCATACCTTCTTTCTCCAGGATGCTGAACGGACACATCCGGCTCTCGATGTGGTACTTCTCCAACTCGCGACGAATGACAGGGTCGTCGTTCCAGAACACGAAAGCATCATCCTTGGTCTGATTCTGCAGGATTCGCATCTTCGAATCGGTGTATTCCTGCATCGAATTGTGGTAACGGTCGAGATGGTCTGGCGTGATATTCAGCAGCACGGCGATGTTGGCTCGGAAGTCATACATATTGTCCAGCTGGAAGCTCGACAGCTCAATGACATAGTATTCGTGCGGATCCTCAGCGACTTGCAGTGCCAGACTCCGTCCTATATTGCCGGCGAGCCCGACATCGTAGCCGGCTTTCTTGAAGATATGATAGATCAAGCTCGTCGTGGTCGTCTTGCCGTTGGAGCCCGTGATACAGATCATCTGCGAATCGGTATAGCGACCGGCAAACTCAATCTCGCTGATGATCGGGATTCCGGCAGCTTTCACCTTTTCCACCATGGGCGCCGTGTCAGGGATACCGGGGCTCTTTACAATCTCGTCAGCATTCAACACCAGCGCCTCCGTATGACGGCCTTCCTCCCAAGAAATGCCGTGTTCATCGAGCATTTGCTGGTAGTGAGGCTTTATCTTCCCCATATCAGTGACGAAGACATCAAAACCTTTTTTCTGCGCCAACACCGCAGCGCCTACGCCACTCTCGGCAGCGCCTAAGATAACCATTCTTTTCATCTTATCTGATCTTTAATGTAACGATGGCAAGAGCGCACATCATAATCGTAATAATCCAGAAACGTGTCGTGATCTTCGACTCCAACCAGCTGCCCTTAGGCCAGTTGATGAGCACACGGAAGTCCGACGGCAACTGGCCGGGCTTCACACGGAACGTGTCATGCAGAGGAGCACGTTTGAAGAAACGAAGTTTCAGGCCGCGCTTGTTACCGTAGCGTGCATAGTTGGTCTGCAGGATCACACTGAGGCTCTCCATGAGGAACACAAAGCAAATCAGCGGCAACAGCAATTCCTTGTGGATGATGATGGCCGTCACTGCGATAATACCGCCGATGGCCAACGAACCCGTGTCGCCCATGAACACCTGAGCCGGATAAGCGTTGTACCACAGGAAACCGATGAGCGCACCAACGAAAGCCATCAGGAAAACCACCAGCTCCTCTGAACCTGGGACATACATGATATTGAGGTAAGCCGCAAATTGCGTGTGCGACGACACATAAGCCAGGATGGCCAAGGCAAAACACATGATGGCAGAGTTGCCGGCACACATCCCGTCCATGCCATCGTTCAGGTTGGCTCCGTTCGAAACAGCCATGACGATGAAGATGGTCACCAACACGAACAAGCCCCAGCCTGCAGCGGACTTGTAATCGCCGAACCACGAACAAGCCTCCGTGTAACTGAGGTTATTGTTCTTGACGAAGGGAATCGTCGTCAGCGTGCTCTTGACTGGCTGACTTTTGTGTACAATCTCAGTGCCATCCTGACGCTCGATTGAGATGTTCTCGCGGATGACGGCATCTGGACTGAGCCAAAGCACGAGGCCCACGACCAAACCCAGTACGGCCTGACCAATCAATTTCACGGCAGGTTTGATGCCGTCCTTGTTCTTCTTCATCTTGGTCATATCGTCGATGAAACCGAGCATTCCGAGCCACAAAGTCGTTCCAAGCATCAATAACATATAGATATTACGCAGACGACCGAAGAGCAAGGCTGGGACAACAGTGGCCACAATGATGATAATGCCACCCATCGAGGGGACGCCCTTTTTCTCGACGCCATAAGGATCAATGCTGGCATCACGCTGCTCCTCGCTATAGTTGCGGCGTTTCATCCATTTGATGAACCACTCGCCGAACCACGCTGAGATCATCAGCGAAAGCACCAGCGTCAGCAAAGCGCGGAAGGAGATATAACTCCACATGTGGGAGCCGGGAATTCCAAACTCACCGAGGTATCTGAAGAGGTAGTATAACATGAGGTGACGAGTTGAGAGTTGAAAGTTGAAAGTTGAGAGTTGAAAGTTGAAAGTTCTTGAAGGGTCAAGCGACCTGAGGTCGAGCGGAGAGTTGAAAGTTTTTATTATTCAAGGCCAAAGGCTTCGCGGACGACTTCGTGGTCATCGAAATGATGCTTGACGCCTTTCACTTCCTGATAGTCTTCGTGTCCTTTGCCGGCAATGAGGATCACGTCGCCGGGCTGTGCCATCATGCATGCCGTGCGGATGGCCTCGCGACGATCCACGATGCTGATGACCTTGCGCTTGTCCTCCGCTGAGGTAACCCCTGCGAGCATATCGTCGATAATGGCTTGCGGCTCCTCAAAACGGGGGTTGTCCGACGTGATGATGACGCGGTCGGAAGCGCGCACAGCACTCTGCGCCATCAGCGGACGTTTGCCCTTGTCGCGATTGCCGCCGGCTCCACAGACGGTGATGCATTGGCCGGGCTTCTTCAGGATCTCGTTGATCGTCGAAAGCACATTGTCAAGTGCATCGGGCGTGTGGGCGTAGTCCACGATGGCCGTCACTCCTTCGTGCGAACGGATGGTCTCGAAGCGGCCATTGACAGGACGAAGGGCGCTCAGGGCAACAAGGACGTCCTCGGGCTGCTTGCCCATACAGACGGCAGCGCCATACACCGCCAGGAGGTTCGACACATTGAAACGCCCGATGAATTGGGCGAAAATCTCACGACCGCAGATATTCAGGTTCATGCCGTCAAAACCTTCTTCAAGGATGCGGGCATGGAAATCTGCCACGCCACGGAGGCTGTAGGTCTTCACCGTAGCCTTCGTGTTCTGGACCATGAACAGACCATTCTTGTCGTCGGCATTGACCACCGCAAAAGCGTCCTTAGGCAGGAGGTCAAAGAAACCCTTCTTGGCATCGCGGTAAGCCTCGAACGTCTTATGATAATCCAAATGGTCGCGCGTGAGGTTGGTGAAAATGCCTCCCTTGAAGCGCAGACCGCCGATACGACGCTGTACGACGCTGTGGGAGCTCACCTCCATGAAAGCGTATTTACACCCGGCATCCGCCATCCGGCCGAGCAGGCGGTTCAGCGTGATTGGGTCGGGCGTCGTATGATCCGTCGGCACGGCCTCATCATCGACGTAGTTGCAAACCGTGCTCACGAGGCCGCATTTGTAACCGAAACGGCGAAACATCTTATATAATAAGGTGGCGATGGTCGTCTTTCCGTTAGTTCCGGTTACACCGATCAAATCGAGCTTTTCTGTAGGTTCGCCGCAAAAGCGGTGCGCCAAAAGTCCTACGGCGCCTTCGCTGTCGGCAACGACGATGAAGGTCACACCCTCAGGACGTACCTCGGGTAGCGACTGGCACGCCACAGCCACAGCGCCCTGCTCGATGGCCTTGGGGATATACTGATGACCGTCCACCTGCGTTCCGGGTACGGCGATGAAGAGATGGCCGGGCTTCACCTGGCGCGAGTCAGTGGCGATGTCTGCTATTTCGACATCCGTTGAGCCTATCACCTCCGTAGGCTTAATGACTTGAATGAGATCTGATAGTTTCATATATATATTATTTTTCGGTTCTTAACTCCAACGTTATCGTCTGACCCTTAACAGCCTTGGCACCTGCCGGAATATTCTGCCCGGCCACGCGTCCTTGTCCGTGCAGCTTCACGTTCAGTCCTTGCTTTTCGGCGATGCTGACCGCCTCGCGCGCGCCTAATCCTTTTAAATTAGGTACGATCCCGTCTTCTATTTCAGGCATTGCCGCAGGTTCAGGTCTTTCTAACACCGACGTACTGTCGGCAGCTTCTTCAGCGTTACGATAGACACCCTTGGCCATCACGTACTGCGCCAGCTCCGAGAACACCGGTCCGCACTGTCCGCCTCCGGATGCCGGCAGGCCGCTCTTCTTGATACATACGATGCAGCTGTATTTAGGCGCTTCCGAGGGATAGAACCCACAGAAACTGACCATGTAACGGGCGGGCGAGCCGTGGTAGCTGCCATGTTCGTCGGCCACCTGAGCCGTACCTGTCTTACCACAGACCTTGAACTGCTTGCATCCGGCTTTCTTGCCAAGCCCCGTCTTGTCATTGACCACACGCTCCAGGATAGCGTGGATATCCTTCAACGTGCTCGGCTTGCAGATGCGTTCCTTCACCACCTCCACGGGGAAGGTCATGAGCGTCTGGCCGTCCTTCTGAATTTCGCGCACGAAACGCGGCTTTACCATTCGGCCGTTGTTCGCGATGGCGTTGTAGAAGGTCAACGTGTAGATGGGAGGTATCTGCGTTTCGTAGCCGATGCTCATCCACGGCAGCGCCGTCTTGCTCCAGTTGCTGCCGTCGGGCTTGGGACGGCGCACTCTCGGGAAGCCCTGCCCTTTGAAAGGCAAGGAGAAAGGCACACCCACGCCCTCGCGATACAAGCCATCGACATATTTCTCGGGATGCTGATGATAGTGCTCATCGATGATACGGCTCACCCCCACGTTCGACGAGAACATCAGACATTCGTCAACCGTGATATAACGGCCGTAACCGCCTTTGCGCCAATTGTGATCCTTCATCGGACGGCCATGCATCATGTACACGCCGTTGCCCACATTCACAGAATCCTTACGCGTGATGACGCCATCCTCGAGCGCCACCATCATCGAGGCCGTCTTGAAGGTCGAGCCGGGCTCCCATAAGTCAGTGATGGCATTGTTTTTCACCTCCGCATAGAAATAGTAACCAGGCTCCCCGAGGCGGGTCATATTGACGATGGCTTTAACGTCGCCCGTTGCCACTTCCATGAGCACGACGACGCCCACTTCGCCATTCACCTCATGCAGCTTGCGCACGAGAATCTTCTCGGCCGCATCCTGCATGCCAACGTCGATGGTCGAGATCACGTCGAGGCCGTTGATGGGTTCCACGTCGGTCTTATCCATCCACACTCGGCGCACCTTCTCGCGATGGCGCTTGCCATTAGTTCCCCGCAGGATACTGTCGTAAGCCAGCTCCAGTCCGTTCATCGCCGAGTCGCAAGAGCGCACCAGATCACCCAGCGTTCGCCGTGCCATGTTGCCATAAGGCTTCTGGCGCTGCGGAATCTCTTCGCCGTACATACCAGATTTGTTGCGACCGGCGCGGACAAAAGGCAGTTTCAGGAACTCACGATACTGAATATACGAGGCGTCGCGGGCTAACACAAATGTCCGCTGGCACTTTTTTGTGGAGCTCTCGAGCGTTTTAGCATTGCGGTAGGCGCGTGTCAAGAGGTCTTTATACTCGCTGACACTCTTCTTGGGGAATAGCTGGTTCAAGCCAATGCACAGGCTATCCAGTTCTTGAACGAACGTAGTGTCGCGCCATTCACGACGTTTCCGTTCCGCCACGCTGTCATTGCGGTCAATGGCCACAAGATCGACATACAGCGTATAGATGGGCATTGATCCGACCAGCAGCTGTCCGTCCGCAGAATAGATATTACCACGCACGGCAGGAATATCCTTCTGCTGCGAAGCCATGCGTTTCCGAACGGTTTCCCAGTAGCTGTCGTTCACCAACATCTCATAAGCTGCCTTGCCGATAATGGCTACGCCGGCAAGCGTCATCACTATGATGACGAATAAATAACGGGGAATTATACGTTTGCTATCGAATACCATGACTCCTTATTTTCTATATTTGAATGCTCAACTTTTCAACTTTCAACTCTCAATTTTCAACTTTCAACTTTCAACTTTCAACTCTCCGCTCGACCTTTGGTCGCTTCGCTTGCGAAGAACTTTCAACTCTCAACTTTCAACTCCCCCTACTCCTTCACCCTGATGATGAACGGGGGCTCCTTCGGCGCGGTCAGCAGGCTATCGCCGAAACCCTTCAGGCGGTTCTCTATGCTGCTTTGGCGGCTGTTCATCGTCAGCTCCGCATACTGTGTGAGCGCATAGTTCTTTTTTTCCGTCAGCTCTTTACGCAGTTCCTCGTGCTCGATGATTTCCTGTTGCGCCGCATAGCGGTTGGAGATATAGAGAATAGCTAAGCCCACCAGCACCAGGATGAAGAGGATGTTGCGGCGGAGGAAGCTGCCGATGAGGTAATCGCCACCGAGGATCTCGCGCAACGACAGCTGCGGAAAATCCTCCGACGAGAGCATACGCCAGGTCGAACGGCGTTCCCGACGGTCGTTATCCTTCACGACAGCCACAGGGATATCATCGTCCACGGATTCCTCGGCGTCGGCATCCTCTGATTCCTCAGGGAGCACTTCCGAGGGCTCTTCGACCACGATGTCCTCGATCTCGAAAGGGACATCATCAGTGGTGACGGCTTCCTGCCCACCCAAGGGGTCAGCACCTTCTAATGCACTACGTTTCTTGCTCATTTCACTATTACCTATTATATATATATACTCAACGAGGCTTTTCTACTCCGATTTCTATCACCTCGTATCCTTTAATTCTAAAAAAAGTAGCACTTCTACCCTTCCGTCGTTTCCGTTCGCTCCGCAATCCTCAACCTTGCGCTCCGGCTTCTCGGGTTAGCCGCCAGCTCCTCATCGGTCGGTGCTATGGGTTTTCCTACGGCCCTGAGCGTCGATTCCGTCCTACCGTAAATGTCCTGCACGACTTCGCCTTCGATGTTACCGGCTCGCATGAGGTTCTTGACCATGCGGTCCTCGAGCGAGTGATAGGCAATGACCACGAGGCGCCCTCCAGGTCGCAGCAACTCCGTTGCTGCCATCAGCATATCGCGCAGGGCGTCCATCTCGTGGTTCACCTCGATGCGCAAAGCCTGAAAGGCTCGTGCCAAGTCCTTTTTCTCGCGGTCGCGCCCCAGCAACGGGGTCAGCAGTTCGGCCAGCTCGCCTGTCGAGCGCAGCTCCTGTCGACTGCGGGCTTTAACGATGGCATCAGCCAGTCGCGAGGCCTGCCTCAGTTCGCCGTAGAGGCGGAACACCGAAGTCAGTTCGCCGGCGCTATAGCTGTTCACTACGTCTGCGGCCGTCTGCCGCGCCTGCTGGTTCATCCTCATGTCCAGAGGCGCATCCGTTCGGAAGCTGAAGCCGCGGTCGGCTTCGTCGAAATGATGGCTCGACACGCCTAAGTCGGCCAGCACGCCATCGAGGCTCTCCACACCGTAGTAGCGCATCCAGTTCTTCAAGTAGCGGAAATTGGACTGCACCAACGTCCATTGCGGCGAAGGATGATCAGCCAAGTAGCCCTGAGCACGGGCGATGGCATCACCATCCTGGTCGAAGCTGAACAGACGGCCCTCGGGACCTATGCGACGCAGAATCTCGCGACTGTGTCCACCTCCGCCGAGGGTAACATCCACATAAGTGCCACTTGGACAAATGTTTAAACCATCTACAGATGGTTCCAAAAGCACAGGAACGTGGTATTCGCAGGGATTCATGCCACAAAAGTACATAGAATCTTTGAACCACGCAAGAGATATTCAAAAATATTTTTCAAAAAAGTAATAAAATGCTGAAATAGAGCCATCTTATGAGTTAAAGTTTTACTTTAACGTTTAAGCAGTCTTAAAAGAGGCTTTCACGAGCCCGATACACGAAATAACGTCTTCACGCATCATTTTTCGCCAAAAAATTTGGCTCTGCCAAAGAGAATTACTACCTTTGTACCCAAATAGGCAAAAATTTGACTATGCTCAGACTATTCCACGACGACAAGCACAGTACGCGGTTACGTATTGTATGGGCTGCCTTCCTCTGCGCAGGAACCTTGGCGGTCAGTGCCGTTCCCGTGCAGGATGTCCAGCGCCGCGACAGCCTGCATCGCAGCCCCGCAGCGACTGTTCAGTCCCATGCCCAAGGTGAGTTTCCCGACTTCCGCCATCGCATGATGACGTCACCTCAACCCGTCGAGATCCGTCAGCAGGGACGCAACCTTTGCGTGACCAGCCGCTACAATCAGCTCCTGCCCATCTACACCTCTTCCGGCGCGCTCTACTCCTCGTTCCGCCTCAGCAAGGGAACCAATTGGCTCAGCGGGCTGCCGCGAGGATCCTACATCATTAACAACAAGAAGTTTACAATCAACTGACATGGATCCGTCAGCTACCATAGACCTCGACAAGATTGTGCGCTCTGCTGCGGGTTCCAAGGCGCGCTTCATCCCCCGTTTCGTCATCCGATGGCTCGAACGTTTCATCCATCTGGATTTCATCAACAGCTATCTTATTGAAGGTCGCACCGGCGTTGACTTCTGCGAAGGCGTCATCGAGAAAGTTGGCGTCACAATCTCCGTGGAAGGACTGGAGAACCTGCCCGCCGACGGGCGGCCCGCCACCTTCGTGAGCAACCATCCCCTGGGCGCCATCGACGGCGTAACCCTCGGCGCCATCATCGGCAAAGCCTATGACGGACATGTCAAATACCTCGTCCGCGAACTGCTCATGAACCTCAAAGGCCTCGCGCCCTTGTGCATCGGCATCAATAAATTCGGTGCACAGTCGCGCGACCTGCCCCAACAGATCGACGAGGCCTTCCACAGCGACAACCACATCATCATGTTCCCCGCCGGCATCTGTTCGCGCCTCATCGACGGACAGATACACGACCTCCCGTGGGGCAAAGCCTTCGTGCAGCGCAGCGTCGAGAGTCGGCGCGACGTCGTTCCCGTACATTTCATCGGCGAAAATTCGCCGCGCTTCTACCGCGTCGCCAAATGGTGCAAACGCCTCGGCATCAAGTTCAACTTCGCCATGCTTTTCCTGCCCGACGAGATGTACCGTTCACGCGGGCGCCACTATACAGTGCGCTTCGGCCAACCCATCCCCTACCAGACCTTCGACAACAGCCGGCGACCCGCCGAATGGGCACAATGGGTGCAGGACGAGGTGTATAAACTGTAGTTGAAAGTTGAAAGTTGAAAGTTGAGAGTTGAAAGTTGAAAGTTAATAAATATACAAAGGATCATTCATGGACGTCTCACCTATCATAGCTCCCGTTCCCATTGAGCTCCTCAAGAGTGAACTCACAGAAGACAAGCGGCTGCGGTTCACCAATAAGTCTGACAATGAGATCTATATCGTCACGTGGCAGGACTCGCCCAACGTGCTTCGCGAGATTGGCCGCCTGCGCGAAATAGCCTTCCGCGCCGCAGGCGGCGGCACCGGCAAGCCCCTCGACCTCGACGAGTTCGACACGATGGAGAACCCCTACAAGCAGCTCATCGTATGGGATCCCGAGGCGCAGGCCATCCTCGGAGGCTACCGCTATCTCTTAGGCCCCGAGACACGTTTCGACGCTCAAGGGCAACCCATCCTCGCCACCTCACACATGTTCCATTTCTCGGAACGGTTCATCCGCGACTACCTGCCCTACACCATCGAGCTGGGGCGCAGCTGGGTCACCCTGGAATACCAAAGCACCCGCGCCGGAAGCAAAGCCCTCTTCGCCCTCGACAACCTGTGGGACGGCCTCGGAGCCCTCACCGTCGTCAAGCCCAACGTGCGCTATCTCTTCGGCAAGATGACCATGTACCCGAGTTACGACCGCCGCGCACGCGACATGATCCTCTTCTTCCTGCGCAAGCACTTCGGCGACCCCGACAAGCTCATTATCCCGATGAAACCGTTGGTTATTGAAGCTGACCCCGACGAATTGGCACGCCTGTTCTGCGAATCCGACTTCAAGGCCGACTACCGGATCCTCAACCGCGAAGTGCGCAATCGAGGCTACAACATACCTCCCTTGGTGAACGCCTACATGGGCCTTTCACCAACGATGAGGATGTTCGGAACCGCCATCAACTACGGCTTCGGCGACGTCGAAGAAACGGGCATACTGATTGCCGTGGACGAGATCCTCAACGAGAAACGCATACGACACATCGACAGCTTTGCACGCGAACATCCCGAAGCCATAGCGCCCACCAGCGGAGCCAACCCCGTCATCTCGTAAAGAACAGGAAGAGCAGCCCCAGCCCGCTGCCGACGAGCGCGCCGAGCGCATCAGCGACGAAGTCCAGCCACTCGCCGCTGCGGTAGGTCGTCAGCGTGGACTGCAGGATTTCAAGAATACCGCCGAGAGCGATGGGCAGCAGCAGACCGACGACCAACAGATAAGACCACGAGGGACGGGGACCACGGCGGACCGTCTCCCACCACACGACCAACGCGAGGAAGCCGTACATCACCATGTGTGTCCATTTGTCGGCCAGAGGAACGTCCTCGGCAAATTCCACACGACCGATAGGCGCCAGCGACAACACGACGATAATTACGGTCACGAGAAGACTCAGCGGGTACCTTTTCATTAAATTCGTAAGCATTCCTGTTATTTTATTGATAATTTGTGGCAAAAGTACAACTTTTATTTGTAATTTTGCCGCCGAGATGGAAAAAAGATCGAATTTCAGCAGTAAATTAGGCATCATACTGGTCTCGGCAGGCTCTGCCGTGGGACTGGGCAACATCTGGCGTTTCCCCACCGAGGTGGGCACTAACGGCGGCGCAGCGTTTATCCTTATATATATAGCCTGCGTCGTTGTCCTGGGCTTGCCGCTGATGGTGTCGGAGTTTGTCATCGGCCGCCACACCCACAAGAACACGGCCGACGCTTATCGCGAGCTGGCCCCCGGCTCGTGGTGGGTGCTGCAAGGCTACTTGGGCGTCTTCACCTCGTGGTTCATCCTCTGCTACTACAGCGTCGTTTCGGGCTGGACGCTGAAATACCTGGTGTCGTCCGTTGCCGACCAGGTGACGACGCTCTCCGACTCGTCGGCTTACTTCGTGGCGTTCACCTCCAACCCCTGGATGCCCATCGTATATATGATCGCGGTGATGCTACTGTGCCATCTGGTCATTATCCGCGGCGTGCAGGACGGCATCGAGCGCTATTCCAAGCTGATGATGCCGCTGTTGCTGCTGATCATCGCCGTGTTGGTCGTCTGCTCGTTCTCGATGCCCGGCAGCGAGGAGGGCTTGCGCTTCCTGCTGAAACCCGATTTCTCGAAGATCACCTCCGGCGTGGTGCTTTCCGCCATGGGACAGGCCTTCTTCTCGCTGAGCATAGCCATGGGCTGCCTGTGCACCTATGCCAGTTATTTCACCGACGACGCCAAGCTGATGAAGACGGCAGGCAGCGTGGCACTCATCGATACGACAGTGGCCATTCTCGGCGGTTTCATCATCTTCCCCGCCGTGTTCTCCGTGCCCGAAGTAGCACCCGATGCCGGCCCCGGCCTCGTGTTCATCACCTTGCCCAACGTGTTTCAGATGGCTTTCGAGCACGTGCCACTCATCGGCTGGCTGTTCGCCGTGATGTTCTATCTGCTACTGTTGCTGGCAGCGCTGACGAGCATGATGTCGATCCACGAGCCCGTCACGGCGTTCCTCCTCGAACGCTTCAACCTCTCGCGCCGCACGGCAACGCGCCTCGTCACCCTCTCGTGCATCCTCGTCGGCACCTTTTGCGCCCTGAGCTTCGGACCGCTCAAGGACGTGCGCTTCCTGTTCGGCATGACCTTCTTCGATTTCTTCGACTTCGTGTCGGCCAAGATCTTCCTTCCCGTCGGCGGCTTCATCATCGCCCTCTTCGCGGGCTGGAAGCTCGACAGGCAGCTGGTCCGCGACGAGGTGACCAACCGCGGCACCCTCCGCTCCTGGATCTTCCCCGTCTATATCTTCCTCATCCGCTGGGTAGCACCCCTGGCCATCGTCCTCATCTTCCTGAACGAGTTGGGCGTCTTCTGATTCATCAACCACCAAGCAAGTCGTCATCATGGAATCGCGCGGCAATTTTGCATCGAAAGTCGGCATCGTCCTGGCCACGGCAGGCAGCTCCGTGGGGCTGGGCAACATCTGGCGTTTTCCCGTTGAAACCGGTCAAAATGGCGGCGCAGCCTTCATCATCGTCTATCTCGCCTGCGTCATTTTCCTCGGCGTACCGATGATGACCGCCGAGTTCATCATCGGCCGTCGCACCCACACGGACATCGCTTCGGCCTACGAACGTTTGGCGCCCCGCGAGCCCTGGCGCTTCGCCGGTTATGCCGGCATGGCGTGCGTAACCCTCATCCTCTCCTACTACAGCGTCGTGGCCGGGTGGATCCTCAAATACACCGTCGATGCCATCACGGGGCGTTTCACATTCATCGACCCCCAGTCCCCGCTCGACACGTCCGCCTATTTCGCCGCCTTCTCCTCCTCGACGCGGGAGCCCCTCTTCTATGCCGTGCTCTTCCTGCTCATCACCCACCTCATCATCGTCCGCGGTGTGGAAAGCGGCATCGAACGCGTGTCCAAGGTCCTCATGCCCGTGCTCGCCGTGCTCATGCTCTTGCTGGCTGTCGGTTCGCTGACCATGCCCGGAGCGGCCGACGGCGTGGCGTTCCTCGTCAAGCCCGATTTCTCGAAGATCACCTCCGACGTGGTGCTCTCCGCCCTGGGGCAGGCCTTCTTCTCCCTTTCCGTAGCCATCGGCTGTCTCGCCACCTATGCCAGCTATTTCAAGGGCGACGTGAACCTCCTGAAGACGTCGGCCAACGTCGTGGGCATCGACACGATGGTGGCCATCCTCAGCGGTTTCATCATCTTCCCCGCCGTGTTCTCCGTGCAGGGCGTGTCGCCGGATGCCGGTCCCAGCCTCGTCTTCGTCACGCTGCCCAACATCTTCAGCTCGCTCTTTGGCGGCGCGCCCGTTGTGGGGTACCTCTTCTCGCTGATGTTCTACCTGCTGCTGGTGCTGGCGGCGCTCACCAGTTCCATCTCCATGCACGAGGAAGTCACGGCATTCTTCGTCGATCGCCACGGTGCCTCACGGCGCCGTTCCGCGGCCATCATGACCGCCGTGTCCGTCACTCTGGCGGTATTATGCTCGTTGTCGTTCGGCCCCCTGCGTGATTTCCGTCCCTTCTTCGGCCTCGGCTTCTTCGACGCCTTCGACAGTGTCACCGCCCTATGGATCATGCCCCTGAGCGGCATCGTGCTGAGCATCTTTGTGGGTTGGCGCCTGCCGCGTGCAGCGGTCATCGACGAGCTGACGAACCACCACCAGATACGCTTTCCCCGCTGGCTCTTCGTCTCCTTCTTCTTCCTCATCCGCTGGGTAGCCCCCATCGCCATTACCCTCATCTTCATCAACCAGCTGCGCTGAGCACCATACCAGCGCACAAGAATGGATGTAAACCAATATTAGGAATCCCTAACAATCGTCGTCTTCGTTCCCTTCAAACCCTAAGGGTTTTGCCCGAAAGCCTTATAGCTTTTGCCGTAAACCCTTGAGGGTTTTTGGCTTAACCCTTGAGGCTTTTCTCTGCCGGAGGCGGTCGATCTTTCCTGATTGTGTACTGTTGCATGATGAATGATTTAGATGTTACATGGCGGACCTTTTGGTTTGCGAGTGCAAAGGTATGGCATTGCAGCCCCCGAATCCTGGGCATCATTGCGCATCATCACGTTCTATCGCGTTTCCATGTGATTCGTGATTTTCGTTTCCCTTCCTCACGGCTCACCCAGGTAGCTGACGATCGTTCGCACCTGCAGCGAGGTGAACAGTTTCTGCGTCTTGCGGTAGCCCGTGCGCCGCAGGTCCTCGCTGAGCTCAGGGTTGTGGTATATCCACTGCATCAGCCTGTTCACGGCCCCCGCCGTGGTCAGCTCCGGAGCGTAGGCCATTGCCAGCTCCGCCTTACTCATTGCGCGTATCTTGAACTCTTCCATAATCGTTCCTTTCCGTTGTAATTTAAAGATTTAGACAAAAACATAAAAAACTCCGCTTGTGATGGCTGAATCTGTCGTCTGCGACGCCTGATTTGGTGTGATGGACGGCGATGCCCGTTTAAAAGCGAGCTTTTACGGTCACTCCGCCATCGCACCAGTTTCAGACGACGGTCTGAAACCCAGCCATCACAGCGGCAAAAACACCGCGCTTCGCGCTGAAAAACTCTTCCTATTGACAATAATCCATCCATGTAGCTCGTTTCTATAAAAAACGTCCTATGAGTTATTCTATCAAACGCCTTGATGAAGTTAACCAATACGATGTTTATGTTTTGATTACTGTGCGCAGCTTTTTCAGTGAAGCGTAGCGAAACGGTGTTTTTGCCGCTGTGATGGCTGCGTTTCAGGATGAAACCGTACTGTACTTTTGGGCTGTGCAAGAGCTTGCTCTTAGGCGCAAGACCGGAAGTGCAGAACGATAGCTCAAAGAGCTCAGCCATCACAAGCGGGGTTTTTCCTGTTTTTGTTTCAGAACAATTCATTTGTGTGAAAGAGCAGGTTTGCTCTCGTCAAAGGTTAGGGCCATAGCCCCCCCTAGGGCCCCCCTTATATAGGGGGCCAAGGGGAGGGGCTAACGCCCAAGTCGGCGGCGATTTGGTCGAAAAGGTCAGGTTCAGCTGTTGACTGAGTGCTGGAACTGGCAGATACGTATAGCTGCCAGACAGCTTCTCTTTGTCGATCAGGGCATGATCCACCACCGACCGACGCATCAAATTAAATGCCCGATTCATAGGTCCATGTTTCATGTTTAAAATTTCAAGTTTTAAGTTTCACGCTTTGGCCAAAAGCTCGGGCGCAAAAGT
>JAEEHP010000260.1 GCA_016280855.1 Bacteroidaceae bacterium | reverse complement strand
TTGGCCGTTGTGCTCCGTGATTACACCCTTTACGACCTGAACGGAATCCACGAATGATGAATAATCGTAAAGGTAAAGCGTTCCTGTGAAATCGGGATGTCCCGTGTTGCCGTCAATGTGGTAGTTGACTTGCCCCTGCCCTGCCGTTGCAACGAGAACGAGCAGGATGGTAATGATGGTTTGCTTGTTCATTTTGTTTTGTTTTATTTTATTGGTGTCAGCTAAACATGTTTTAGTGACTAATTATATTGATTTTGGCAACAGACAAGCCCCCTTTTTTTAAGGTGTCAACGGCTGTCCGAGAAATTAGTAGTTGTTGAAAACCCCAAAGATTTTTAGCGGACACCAATACTTTCCAATCCTGAAGGTAACTCTTATTCGTCATTTGTCATTCGTCATTCTTCCTGATTCCTCATTCGCCACCCTTCAACTGCTCAAGCAACCGAACTAAATCATCGAGCTGGCGGGCATCAACCTTGATGTCCAGCAGACGACCTTCGCGGTCGAAGAGCTTATAGGTGGGGAAGGAGTGGACGTCGAGGTAGCGCTCGATGGCGGCTTGCTGTTCACGTGGCAGGTTGTAGTGAGCCACGTTGTCGCCGGTCACCTCATACATCTTGATGACATTCTCCCACGACTCCTGCGGGCTGTTGTTGGCCAGATAGAGGAATTCAATGTCGAAGTCCTTCAGGCGGGCATACTCCTCGGCGGAGTGGCTGAGGGCTTCCTTACAGGGTCCGCACCAAGTGCCCCAGACGTCGAGCAGCACGAACTTGCCTTTGAAGGGTTCGAGGATCTTCTGCAGCAGGGCCTCGCCTTCGCTGATGCCTGCAAGGCTGTCGGACGACTTAAGCACCAGCCTGTCGAACTCGCGGTTCTCGATGGCGATGTAATGGTCGTTCTGCCGCTCGACCATCGCGATGCAGGCGGGATTGGCGACCATGCCCCTCAGCGTGTCGAGGACTTCTTCGGACAGCGACGCGCGGTTCTGGTCGAGTTCTTGAACCACCGTCTGTGTGAGGCGCATATCCTTGATGAACGGGTCGGCACCCAACGAGTCCAGCACCGACTGCCAAGTCTTCAGTCGAGCTAAGAGATACTTCTCATTGAAGAGACGGGTGGCCTTGGGGCCATTGAGAATTTTAGTCATCCCTGCATTCAGTTCGGCATTTCCGGCATTGAATTCATCTGCCAGCCGCTGTTTCTCTTCCATCGTAGTTGCCTGAAGAATGGCCTCATTAACCTCTTTTACCCAATCCTTCCAACGGTTGACCAAAGCCCGTTCCTCGTCATTCGATACAAGTTCCTGAACGTACTCGGTCGGATTCCACGTGAACGGGCGGGCGTGCGCATTTTTGGCATCATCCAGATAATCGCGCAGGAAGCCGCAGAGGTCGCGATGCAGGGTGTAGGGGCGTTCCATCTGCATCCAGAACGTGTCGTAGGCATAACGGCGGGCACTTTCGGGGAATTGAAGATCCTTGCTGTTGAAGCGTGCCTGACCGAAATCCCCGGCCTGCTGGCTGAACGTGTTGCCTCGACGATACAGTCGGAAGCGGGTGGAGAGCGAGGGATGCGCCTCGCAGAGGTCGTCAATGTAGGCGTACTGAGCCTTGAGCAGGCTATCTACCGATGCGATATACTGGTCGAAATCGCCACCCTCAGCCATGCGCAGAGACTCCCAATCGAGCGGGTACTTGAAGAGCTCGTTCTGTAGGCGGGCGTCGTCGCCCATGACAAAGCGGCGCCCCTCCTTGAAGTCGTAGAGCAGGAAGTAGGTCTTGCCAGGCTCGAACATGGTACGGAGGAAGCAGTGCTTCCAATCGCCAAAGAACTCAGTGCTGTTCAGGACAGGAATCTTCACCATGAAGCGTCCCAAGGAGTCCAAGTCAGCATAGGCGCTCTCCTGCTTGTCCGCGAGGAAGTCTTCGTAGCCGAACTCGAAGGTCTGCTTCTTCCCCCACTTTTCAGGGAAATCCTTTATCCAACCGACTACCGTCACGGTGTCTGTCGCGTAGCCTGTATCCACGAAGTCTGTGCGGGTGTCCCTAGTCGGATAGTCGGGCAGGAAGCGACTGGTGATCATGCTATACGCGACCTGATGACCACCAATCCGAATCGCGCGCGTACCTTTTTTATTCTTCCCGACTTTGACATGGAGCTCTTCGCCAGCATTGCTCATGACGATGTCGGCCTCGCCCGTCTTCGGGTTCACGCCGCATCGTTTGTATGTCCAGAACCGGCAGTCGTAGATAGCGCAATCCTCAAAGAAAGCGATCTTCCAATCGCCATTCTCGTCGCGCCAATACGAGGGGAACAGCTGCTTACAGCGTTCTTCTACGGGCTTGATACCCTTGATCTGGAAAGCACGTTCGCCATCGCCTTCGATGAAGTCGAACGAGCGCGTGCCCTGCGGCAACGGCTGGAAATGAAAGACGATGTCGCAACGACCGTCACGACCCGTATGGACGTACTTGTCAAGTTCTATCCCGTCGGCGGACTTCAGGGCATAACGCAGGTAACCAGCCTTCAGGTAGGTGCCGCTGACGAATTGGAACTGATAATCCGACCGCTGCATCACGGTGGCGTACACCACCGTCTCGTCCTCCTTCAGCTCCACCTTCGTAACGTCAAAGGCCAGGTTGAAGTAGCCGTCGCCATAGACGTTTCCGTACTCAGTCGTGGGCTGCTCCCACACTTGCATCTTCTCTCGTGCCTGCCCTGCCATAGTGGCGAGGGCAAGTAATGCGGTAATGATGGTTTTCTTGTTCATTGTTCTTTTCGTTTTATTTTTGGAATATAGCTCCTATGGGATAGTAATGTGTTCACTCCACACGGGTGATCTGAAAGTCGGTGGCGGAGAACCACTTGCCGAGCCAGGTCTTTCCCGTGAAAGCGTCGTCGGAGGTGAGGCCGTAGCGGATGACGGTGGGAGCGGCGACATGGATGGCGAAGGTGATGCGGTTCCAGCCGTAGCCTTTGTGGTTGTTGACCTCAACCAATTCGCATTGCTTATTACCGTAAGCGACCGAGTCCGAGGGAATAGGAACGTCCTTGTGGTAATGGACGAACCTGTCGGCCTCTACCCAGATGTCGCCTCCCGTGTTGCCCGTAGCAGGAATCTCCTTGAACTGAGGCTTCTGGTCGCCTACGATGACATAGATGCAAGCTCCGGTGCCGTCGGCACGGGCTGCACACGTGAGGCGGTAGGTGCCGGGCTGGAGCGTATCTGTCCGTTCCACACGGTAGCGCTGGCGGTGGTTGTCATCGTAGCAGTCGAGATAGCGGACATCGCGGTCGCCGGAGAGGTGCTGCCCTATGGTCGTGAAGCGGTCGTTGCAGCCTTGAGCATTAAGGATGCGCCAGCCATTGTCCTGCAGGAATTCCCATTCATGGGGCTGGACATAGATGCCATCGTGCGTGTTCTCTACGCGGTCGCGGAATTCATATTCCTCCCATGTTCTTCGGTTATACTCCTCCGATGCCTTGATGAGTTTTGGGAACCCATAACCTATGGCAGCGCCTGCCACAGCCAGTCCGGCAATCCACATCACGAGCAGAGCGATGCGCTGACGATAAGGCATCAACGGCATCTGCTTGAACTCGTTCAAGAGGCTGTGAATGAGCGCATAAGCTGTAATCGCAAGAACGAGTCCGGCGGCCACCACAAAGATATAGAAAGGAACTGACAATGAAGGAACTAGCGCTGCGAAC
Source organism: Bacteroidaceae bacterium (assembly GCA_016280855.1). Lineage (GTDB taxonomy): Bacteria > Bacteroidota > Bacteroidia > Bacteroidales > Bacteroidaceae > Physcousia. The sequence goes on along the minus strand of JAEEHP010000260.1, from coordinate 838 downwards.
TCCGGTGTCTGGAAGAAGCTGTCGCCCTCTTTCAGGAATTCAAAGGGATTCACGGCGAAGGCTGTCAGGCAGACAATACCCACCAGGCACATCACAGCAAGGAACGCGCCAAAGGCGTAGATGCACCAGCGGAACAGGGTCGAGATGACCGTCCAGAGGGCAACGAAGAAACCGCCGATGCAACCGATAGCACCGCTAATGCAGCCAGAGGGACCGCGGTGGCCCTTACCCCAAGACACACCCCCATTCCCTTCCATCTGGGAAGGGTTAGACTGTGCGTTGCCGTCTGTATTCATACTGGAAGTCTCCCCTCCCTGGGGGGCAGGGGTGGGCTTTGCCACCTCCTCCGCCAGATTCTGCGGGTTCACCTCCTTGCCCTTCATTCGTAAACGATCCTCAGGCGTCTCGGCCACAGGCATCAGCACGGCAAGTATGACGTAGGCGATGATGAGGGCGATGCCCCAGAAATAGATGTGGAAATAGAGGTATTGATGTGGCAGGAACCACAGGAAGTTATAGGATGAACCGGCGAAGGAAAGAAGCACGGCGGCGACATAGCCCAGACGCCACCACAGTACGTCGCCACCGAAGTAAGCGGCGAAGCCGGAGAGGACGCCCATCAGTTTCTTGTCGTCGGGATTGCGATAGAGGCGCTTAGAAGCCTTACTTGCCCCCCCTACGGCCCCCGAGGGGGCTTCTGTTGAATTGCTGGCAGAGGATGAAGCATCCGTAGCCCCCTCGGGGGCTGAACGGGGGGCCATATCCTCTATCACTTCCGGCTTTACAATCCGTTGTATAATATCTGTCACGTGATCGATAGTATCAGCTTCTTCCTCAT
>JAEEHP010000259.1 GCA_016280855.1 Bacteroidaceae bacterium | reverse complement strand
TCGGAAACGGTAGGATGGTCCTGATTAAGTGAGCGCAATGAAAATTATTATCAAATTGCCGAACGCGAAGAATGTATTTAATTGTTAGGTAAGTGAACTTTTAACGCAAAAACACTATGAAGATGAAAAAAACATATATAACTCCCACCATAGAGCAGACCTCCATCGTGGCAGAGCAAATCATAGCTTTAAGCACATTAGGCAATGCCTCGCATAAGACAAACTCCACCCTCAATTCCGACGACGACGGTGATGCCCTTGTCAAGGAACAGTCTCCCTACAACGTCTGGGACGAAGCCTGGTAAGAGAAAAAGTATTGGTTTTTTAGTTTAGGTCGCCGCTGTCACAGCAGCCGATGTCGGCGCGCCGCAGATGGTGGCGACCCCTTTCTTTGTCCTTTTAGTAAATAATAGCAACGATTCAATATCCCCTTCTAACCTATGAAAAAGAGATATTTAGCATGTCTGCTCATGGCTGTCATGAGCTTCTTCAATGCCGCAGCACAGGACGCCTATAGTGGTACGCTTGTGGCCGACGAGGGTGCGTGGTGCTGGTTTGCTGACCCCCGTGCCCTGCACTATGAAAACGCCGACGGTACCATCAACGCCACCTACATCGGCTACATCGATATCCACGGCAACGTCAAGGCCACGCAGTACGACTGGATCAAGCACCGCAAGACGGATGTCCTCATCCGCAGCTACTTCCAGCCCGACGACCACAATAACCCCACCTTTATCGTGCTGCCTGACGAACGCGTCATGATCTTCTACACGCGCCACACCGACGAGGCCAAGATCTGGTACCGCATCTCGCGTCGTCCTGGTGACATCACCGCCCTGGGCGAAGAGAAGTATCTCGCACCCGTCAACAAGACGACCTATCCCTCGCCCTTCATCCTGAGCGACGATCCCGAGCACATCTACCTCTGCTGGCGCGGTATCAACTGGCACCCCACCATCGCTCGCCTGACCATGCCTGATGCTGACGACAACTGCGCGTTCGACTTCGGACCCAAGCAGATTGTGCAGAGCACGGGAGCACGCCCGTATGCCAAATACCAAAGCAACGGCAAGGATAAGATCTATCTCTCCTATACCACTGGGCATCCCGACAACGAGATGCCGGACTGGCTCTACCTAAACGTCATCGACATCAACCACGGCAACGGTCCTATCCTTCGCGACATCAAGGGCAACCAGCTCTCCGTCATCGCTAACGGCGTTCACTACGTCAACAAGAATAGCAGCTACGCCAGCGCACATCCGTATGCCGTGGTGGATAAGTCCGACAACATACGCAACTGGGTGTGGCAGGTGACACTGGACGAGAAAGGGAATCCCGTCATCGCCTATCCGCACATCGACAATGCCAAGACATCGCACGTCTACTGGTATGCACGCTGGACGGGTAGCGAGTGGCGTCGCACATGGGTGCAGTACGCCGGCCATGCTTTTCACCAGAACTGGAACGTCACCGAGCGTTGCTACAGCGGCGGCATGGCCATCGACCCCGAGCACATCAACGACCTCTACCTCAGCATCCCCACCAAGGACGGACAGTACAACAAGGATGGCGTCTACGAAATCTGGAAGTACACCATCAACGACGAAGGCAAGGTGGCGGGCAGCGAGCAGATCACCCGCAACTCTGCCAAGAACAATATGCGACCCTATATCATCCCTGGCTCCAAGAACTCCGGCATGCGGCTGACATGGATGAACGGCGACTACTTCTATTGGATGGTCAAGCAGGGCTACCCCAAAGGTTTCCCCACGATCATACGTGTGGACTGCGAATGGGACGAAGAGCTGACGACGGAGCTGCCGGAGGACGTGAATCCGCGCACCGATATGCCCAGCCTGGGCAAGGACAAGTCGCTGTGCATGGCTTTCGCGATGAATGTGGACAAGTATAGCGGCAAGCTCTTCACACTGGGCAATATGACTTATACGCTGGGCACCGACAACTATCCCGTACTGACCATCGGCGGCACGGCGTACAAGAGCCAGAACCGCCTGCTCACCTCCGACAACTGGGCCACGGGCTCCACGGGCACCGGCGGCGACAGTCATCCGACGAAGGTGAACACATGGATCCTCACCCTGACCTACGACGGAGAGGTGCTGACGACATACCGCAACGGCCTCGTTGATCAGGTGATAGAGACCACGGAACTCGAAGGCGGCACGGCCGTTGGCAACGGCAACGGCTTCAACCATCTACTCGTGGAACAGCGCGACTTCTATGCCTGCGCTTCGCCCTTGACGGTGCAGCAACTGGTCGCCGACGTGCAACAGGATGTCGATGCCGCTACGGCCAAGAATGCGCTGACCATCATGACGCTGCCCGCAGAGACGCGCACCGACCTCGTCCTGCCCGCCACGCTGCTGGGCTTTGACATCAGCTGGAGCAGCTCCGACGAGCAGGTCATCTCACGCACGGGTGTGCTGTCCAGCCTGACGGAGGACACGCCCGTCACCCTCACTGCCACCATCGGCGATGCCAGCCGCAGCTTCGACGTCATGGCGCTGGCACGCGACATCGCCAAGAACCTGCGCTATGAGCAGGCGGAGACCCTCGACCTCACGGGTAACACCACCGGCGCTTTCGCCACCAACAAATACGGCACGGCCCCCCAAGGGTTGCTCAAGGACCTGCGTTCCTACACGTTCCTCGTTGAGGCCAAGGTGGCAACGATGCTGAAGCAACCGCGTCTCTACGACTTCGGCTCAGGCTCTGGCAACAGCCTCTTCCTGCGTGCCGACCCCCTCGCTGCCGGCATCAAGTACAACAGCGGAACGACCACAATGGTCAAGAGCCAAACCAAACTGGCGGCAGGCAACGCCTACAAACTGGCCGTGAGTTACGATGCCGGCACCCATAAAACCACGATATATATCGATGGTGAGGTGGATGCCAGCGGCACCGAGAACCAGGTAGAAGCCTACCAGCTGGAGGCACTGGCTGCCGACACCCGCAACTTCATCGGACGCACGCAGTGGTGGGACGGCTCCTACGCTGCCGACAACCAGGACTTCTGTGGCACCATCAGCGGTCTGCGCCTCTACGATGTGTGCCTCACGCAGGAGGAGATCTGCGGACTGCAGGGCATTCATGAAGGAGGCGATTTCATCGATGAAATCGGCAAAAAAGACACCTCAGACCCTACGTGGTACGACCTGAGCGGTCGTCAGGTGAACCGCCATGCGCTCCGACGTGGCATCTTCGTCAGTCAGGGGCGTAAGATGGTAAGATAATGAAAAAAAGTAGATAATCACCATCTGTTTATATGTTCAGGCACAATGGCGCATTAACACGTTAACAGGTTAACATTCGCTTCGCTCATTAACAGGCTAACTTGTTAACGCGTCTTGGCGCGTGTTAACGTGTTAATGTGTTAACGTGTTAATGTGTTAACGTGTTAATGTGTTAATGTGTTAACGTGTTAATGTGTTAACGTGTTAATGTGTTAACGTGTTAACGTGTTAATGCGCCTTGGCGCATGTTACCGTGTAAATGTGAAGATTTGATGCTTTAATTTGTTGGTTTCTTATAAAAAAAGTCCAAAAAATTTTGTTGTAGCCGATGAAAAGCTTATATTTGCCGCCAGAAAAGGTATTGTCGATGAAATATGAACTGACTTTGCTCAACATCGGATTCGCCCATCATGACGATGACTGGAACTTCGAGCGTATCTGTAGTTCCTTCTCACGCATCTACTGGGTGACCGAGGGGTGCGGCGAGGTGACCTTCGATGGAAAGGTGCATCGCCTTACCCCTGGCAACCTGTACCTCATCCCGGCGCTGGTGAGCCATAGCGACCATTGCGACGGCGTGTTTGAGCACTACTATATCCATTTTATGGATCAGTCCATGCAGATCTACGAGTACTATCAGCAGTACCAGCTCCCCTTTGAGTACCCCGTGACGAAAGCCGATCCGCACATCATCAAGCGACTGATGTACCTGCTGCCCGACTGGGAACTGCACAACAGCGATCCGCAGAGCTACGAGACGCAGACGAAGACGTTGCAGGGTGTCAAGCTGTTCCAGAGCCGGCCGCTTGCCGTGCAGATGGAGATCAACGGCCTGCTGCATATTCTCCTCTCGCATTTCTTCAGTCTGGCCAAGCCGCGTACCACGGTCAGTGACAAACGCATCCGCGAGGCGCTGTGGAAGATCAACAGGGATCTGGCCAACGTGCCGTCGCTCGACGTGCTGGCCGGAGAGGCCTGCATGAACAAAGACAGCTTCATCCGTCAGTTCCGCCGACAGACGGGCTCCACGCCGACGGACTACATCATCCATCGGCGGATGATGCGCGCTCAGCTGTTGTTTGCCGAAGGCAAGAGTTCGGTGAAGGAGGTGGCGCTGCAGGTGGGCTACGACAATATCTCCTATTTCGGCCGCACCTTCAAGCGCATCACGGGTATCAGCCCCATGGAATTCATCAGGCAGAATCGATAGGGTAGGGTCTTGTCAATGAAAAAGAATACGTGCGCACAAGAACTTCTACACCTGTAAACATTATGTTTGGCTGCCGGCATTCATCCGCCTGCGCCAAGTGTAGTAGCCGTAGATGGCCATGACGGTATATACGGCATAGAGGAGGCTGCGGCCATAGACGCCCTTGTAGATATAAAGGCCTGAGCTGACGGCATCGACGACGAGCCACACCCACCACTGCTCGATGTACTTGCGCGAAAGCATCCACATGGCGATGACGGAGAGGGAGGTGGTGAACGAGTCGATGTAGGGCACGCGGCTGTCGGTGAACTCACGGAGGAAGACGGCAATGGCGACGAACAGGACGACAAAGGTCAGCGCCAGCCACACATAGGTCCGGCACGGCGTGGGACGTATCGCCACCTGTTCGCCCTGCTCGGTCTTGCCGCGCAGCCAGATGACGAGTCCGTAGATGCCGGCAAGGAAATAGTACACTTCCATGCCGCAGTCGGCATAGATGCCCGCCTGATAGAGCACGACGATGTAGATGGCAGGCATGATGCTCCCCACCACCCACATCCACGGCGACGTGCGGAACTCTAACCAGAGATAGAGGAACCCGAGTGCGGTTCCGAGGATATCAAGTACATTCATTTCGCCTTATTTTTCACTTTTCACTCTTTAACTTTTCACTTTTATTAGAACCTCAGCGTCACGCTTCCCATTGCCGTGAAGCCGGCGGCGGGGATGAAGCCGATCTGGTAGTAGCGGTTGTCGTCGGGGTGGCCGCCGCTCTCGTAGATGGCGCTATAGACCCATCCTGACGCGGCATAGCGATGGTTGAAGAGGTTGAAGAAGTTGGCGCCGAAGACGATCTCGCGCATGCCGGCCAGACGGCGCTTGCTGCTGCCTATGCTGGCGGGCGAGAGGGTGTACTGCAGTTGAAGGTCGGAGACGGAGAAACCGGGCAGCGAGCGGTCGGCGCACTCGGTGTTGTCGAGGTACTGGCGCGAGACGTAGTTGGTGTGCCACGTAGCCCTGAAGCCATGCGTGTGGAAGTCGATGAAACCGTTCAAAATGGCGGAGGGGGAGAAGGCAAGGGTGGAGTGGTCGTAGTGGATGGTCTGCTCGCCGTTGTCCCAATCCTCGACGACCTCGTCGAAGTCATGGAGGCGGTTCTGGCTCAGCACGGCGTTGGCTTCGACGGAGAGCCAGCGCGTGATGTCCCATCCGGCGGTGAGCTCGATGCCCATGCGGTCGGAGCTGGCGATGTTGGTCGTCAGCTTCTCGCCGATATCGCTCAAGGCTCCCGTCTGCACGAACTGGTTCCTGTAGCTCATGTTGTAGAAGTTCACGCCGGCACGCCACTTGCGGCCTTCATAGTTGTAGCCCAGCTCCACGTCGAGCACGCGCTCGGCCTTGGGCGCCGGGTAGGAGCCGTTGTCGGTGAAGTTGTTGCGCTCGGGTTCGCGGTTGGCGATGGCTGCCGACCAATAGATGCGATGGTCCTTGAAGCGACCGCTGAAGCCTATCTTCGGGTTGAAGAAATGGTAGCGTTTGTTGATGTCGAGGCGCTGGTTGTAGTAGCTGCTGTTCTCCTCGTAGAACTTGTCGTTGATACCGTCGGTCTGGTAGCGGACGTATCGGTACTGGAGGTCGGCGAAGAGCGATGCCGTGCGTTCCTCGGTGTTGACGATGAAGTAGTTGGCCTTGCCATAGACGTTGGCGTCGCGCTTGGTGGCGTCGCTGTCGTAGTAGGTGTAACGGCCGTTGGCCAGGATCTTCGCGGCGAGTTCGGCGTTGCCGGCGTAGGTGAGGTAGCCGAAATGGTTGCCCGTGAACTGCTGGTAGCCGCCGCCGAAGATGACTTCCCAGCGGTTGTGCTTGTAGTTGGCGTTGGCGACGAGGCCGTAGGTGTGCTGCTCGAGGCCTTTCTGACGGATGAAATCGGCTTTTTTGACGGTCGAGCCGTCGGCGGCGGTGAAGTTGGCAAGGCCGAATTTCTTCAGCTTGTTCTGCGGGCGGAACTCCTCGTAGTAGCCGTAGCCGTAGGTGTAGTGCAGCGTGGCGGTGGATGTCCAGCGCTCGTTGATGTCCCATACGGCGGAGAGCAGGTTGTGGTCCTGGGTGAAGTTGTCGGTGGTGCGGGCCCAGAAGCCGTCCTTGTAGGGGTAGCGGTCGGTGAGGTAGTTGCCGTCGGCGTCGCGGGCGAAGCTGCCGTCGTCGGCGTAGCGGAGCGTCTCGTAGAGGGTGTTGTACTTGCCGAGGCCGCGGTCGAACATATCTTTATAGGTGCGGATGCCCGTCGAAGTGCCGTAGGTGCCATCCATGAGGCTCAGGTCGTTGTCGCCGGCCGTGACGCCGTTCCAGGCCTGCCCCGTGTGCTCGTAGTTGCCGATGTTCTTGTAGCGGATGGAGAGGCGGTCGTTGGGCATAAAGGTGAGGCCGCCGTAGAAGGAGCCGGAGCGGCCGCCGGTGCCGTGGAGATAGCCGTCGGTCAGGGTGTGGTGCCAGGCGCCGTCGATGATGAGCTTGTCCCAGAGGAGGCCCGACGAAGCCGTGCCGCCGAAGTTCATCGTGTTGTAAGAGCCGTAGGAGAAGTTCACCTCGCCGGAGGGCTGGTAGCTGGGCGTCGCCGTCGAGAGGGCTATCGTGCCGCCGAAGGCGCCGTCGCCGTTGGTGCTCGTGCCTACGCCGCGTTGCACCTGTATGCTGCCGAGCAGCGAGGCGTAGGAGTTCATGTTGGCCCAGAACACGCACTGGTCCTCGGGCGAGTTCAACGCCACGCCGTCCAGGGTGACATTGATGCGCGAGTCGCCGGCACCGCGGATGCGCATATACGTCGTTCCTGTGCCCAAGCCGTTCTCGCCCCAGGCGATGACACCCGGCGTGCGGGCCAGCAGCATGGGCAGCTCGCGGCCCGATTTGGAGAACTGCTGCAGCTCGTCCTTCTTGATGTTTGTCACGGCGAAGGGCGCATTTTTCTGTGCACGCACGCCGCTGACGATAATTGCCTGCATCTGCTCCAACCGCAGCGAGTCGTCCTCCTCCTGCGCCTGAGCATTCACGGATACAAAGAATCCCATGAGCCCCACGAGGCTCACCATCATTTGTCTTTTCATATAGATATTCCTAATAAAATGTTTATCATTCCTACGTCGGCATTACCCGTTTCAGGTTCCAGAGGGTCTGTTCTCAGCCCGCCAAGCAGACGGGCACCCCTTGATAATTCGGGCACAAAGGTACGAAGAAAAGTGAAAAGTGGAAAAGGAATAGTGAAAAAAGTGATGATTTGTGCTTACCTTTTATTAAAAAGAACTACCTTTGCAGGCGAAATACTATAAATAATGTCATTATGGGAGTTCGATTCAACAAACGCATCACGATCTTTCCGTGGCTGAAGGCCAATGTGAGCAAGAGCGGCGTGAGCCTCACCGTAGGGCCGAAGGGCAAGACGCTGAGCATCGGATCGTCGGGCGTCAACGTCAACGTGAGCATGGGCAAGGGCGTGAGCTACAACAAACGCCTGATTACGTGGAAGAAGCTGAACCTGCTGTCGTGGCTCGGCATCGGCGGCGCGGCGGCCTCAAAGGTGGCGAAAGGCTCGAAGACGACGAAGAAAGGCAAGAAAGGCACCACGAAAGCCACCGAGGAGCTGTCGCTGGACGACGCATTGGCCGAGGCCGAAGCCGGCAACGGCGTGCAGCCGACGACGGAGCAGAACCCGACCATCGCCGGTCAGCTGCAGGAGCAGGCCGGCTGCTCGTGGGGATGTGCCATCTTCGGGTGCCTGGGCACGCTGGTCGTACTGGCCCTCGTAGCCGTCATCGTCTATCTCCTCGTCCGCGACGGTTCCATCGATCTTTCCAGCCTAAAAACCCGGCGCTTAATCGCGGTTGACAACCTCATCTCATGCAAGACTATCATCTTCCTTTCGAATACATCACGGTGCAGGACGTCAGGCAGGCTGTGAGCCACCACGGCCAGACGCTGTCGCTGATGGATGCCTGCGGCTTCTTCCTCTGCCAGAGGGGCAGCGTCGAGGTGAGCATCGACGACAAGACGTTCAACATCCATCAGGGCGACGTCTATTTCTACATGCCCTCGACCTTCGTCTACGTGCTCAAATACTCCGACGACGTCGAAGGCATCGCCGTGCGCTGCGACCTGGACTTCGTGCTGCCGCTGGTGGAACAGTCGTTCGACGGTGGCAACGTGCTGGCCATGCGCGAGGAACCTTGCATATCCCTCACGCCCGAACAGCAGCAGCGCCTGGAGCAGCTGGCCAACCTCCTGCAGCAACGCCTGCGGCCTCCTTTGGGCAAGCGCCCCGCCGGCTCGGGCGAGCTCCTGCAGCGCCTCGTCTTCTCGCTGGCGCAGAGCCTGTTCCACGAACTGCTGTACGACTACGCCTGCAACCAGTCGCTTCATCCAGAATTGCGCGACGGCCGCGACCGCATCTTCCAGACCTTCCTAGCCTCGCTGTTCAAGAACTACAAGCGGGAGCGCGAGGTGGCGTTCTACGCTGCCGAACAATGCCTCTCGCCACGTTACTTCTCCAGCGTCATCAAGGAGAAGAGCGGACAGTCGGCACTGCAGTGGATCGTGCAGATGGTCGTCAGCTCCATGCGGCAGTCGCTGACCACCACCGACCTGAGCATCAAGGAAATAGCCTCGGATTTCAACTTCCCCTCGCAATCCTTCTTCGGCAAGTACTTCAAGCAGTACGTCGGCCTCTCGCCCAAGGAATACCGCAACAAGGTGCGCGGAAAAGAATAATTCAACACCTGCGGGCGCCCTCGACTGAGCAGGGCGTGCAGGAAAGACAGAACAGGGCAGCCCTCGCGGGTTGCCCTGTTCGCATGTATTGCAATATAGAATTACTCGTTGGTGGTTTCGGCTGCTGCCTCTTCGGCGGGAGCCTCTGCTGTTGCTTCCTCGACGGGAGCTGCTGCGGGAGCCTCGGCAGCGGGTGCTGCGGACTTGCGGCTGCGGCGCGTGCGGGTAGCCTTCTTCTGGGTCTTGGCCATGTTCTCATCGAAGTCAACGAGCTCGATGAAGCAGATGGGTGCCATGTCGCCCTTGCGGAAACCGGTCTTGATGATGCGTGTGTAGCCGCCGGGACGGTCGCCGATCTTGGGGCTTACGACCTGGAAGAGCTCGGTGACGGCGTACTTGTCCTGCAGATGGGAGAAGACGACGCGGCGAGCGTTGGTGGTATCTTGTTTTGCCTTGGTCAGGAGGGGCTCGACGAACTTCTTGAGCGCCTTGGCCTTGGCGAGAGTCGTAGTGATTCTTTTGTGCATGATCAGCGAAACGGCCATGTTGGAGAGCATAGCGTCGCGGTGGGATGCAGTACGGCTCAGGTGGTTGAATTTCTTTCCGTGTCTCATTGTGGAAATGGGATTTTAGTCTTTGTCTAATTTATACTTTGAAATATCGGTTCCAAACGACAGATTCAGACTCTCGAGCAAATCATCAAGCTCGGTGAGCGATTTCTTGCCGAAGTTGCGGAACTTGAGGAGGTCGGTCTTGTTGTACTGGACGAGGTCGCCGAGCGTCTCGACGGCGGCAGCCTGGAGGCAGTTGAGTGCGCGCACGGAGAGGTCCATGTCGACGAGCTTCGTCTTGAGGAGCTGACGCATGTGGAGCACTTCCTCGTCGAACTCTTCGTTGCTGTCGAGATCGGAGTTCTCGAGCGTGATCTTCTCGTCGGAGAAGAGCATGAAGTGGAAGATGAGGATCTTGGCGGCCTCCTTGAGGGCATCCTTCGGGTGGATGGAACCGTCGGTGGTGATTTCAAGCACGAGTTTCTCGTAGTCGGTCTTCTGCTCGACGCGGAAGTTCTCTACGGCGTACTTGACGTTGCGGATCGGAGTGTAGATTGAATCGATGGGGATCACGTTGACATCGGAGCAGAACTCGCGGTTTTCCTCTGAGGGGACGTAACCGCGGCCCTTGTTGATGGAGATCTCCAACTGCATTGTTGCTTTGGCATCTAAATGGCAAATAACTAATTCAGGGTTTAACACTTCAAATCCAGTCAGATACTTGTTGAAGTCGCCGGCGCGGAACTCGGTGGTGTTCTCGACGGTGACTGAAACTTTCTCGTTCTCGAATTCTTCTACTACCTGCTTGAAGCGCACTTGCTTCAGGTTGAGGATAATGTTCGTGACATCTTCCTTCACACCGGGAACCGATGCGAATTCGTGTTCTACGCCGTCGATACGCACGGTATTGATGGCAAAACCCTCTAGTGAAGAAAGCAGAATACGGCGAAGCGCATTACCTACGGTAATACCGAAGCCGGGCTCCAACGGACGAAATTCGAACTTGCCGTATTTGTCGTCGGCCTCCACCATTAACACCTTGTCAGGTTTTTGAAATGCTAATATCGCCATGATTAGTTATTATTTAGAGTACAATTCAACGATCAGTTGCTCCTTGATGTTCTCAGGAATGTCGGCGCGCTCGGGCTTGTGGAGGAGCTTACCGGCCTTCTGAGCTTCGTCCCATTCGAGCCAGGGGTACTTGCTGTGGTTGAAGCCAGCGAGGGCAGCAGCAATGACTTCGAGGGACTTGGCCTTCTCACGCACGCCGACGATCTGTCCGGGCTTGACGCTGAAGGAGGGGATGTTCACCACCTTGCCGTCGACGACGATGTGACGGTGGCTGACGAGCTGGCGTGCAGCGGCGCGGGTGGGAGCGATGCCGAGACGGAAAACGACGTTGTCCAGACGGCACTCGAGGTTCTGGAGGAGAATCTCACCGGTGATGCCGTTGGTGCGTGCTGCCTTCTCGAACATGTTACGGAACTGCTTCTCGAGCACTCCGTAGGTGTACTTTGCCTTCTGCTTCTCAGCAAGCATGACGCCGTACTCAGAGGTCTTGCGACGACGGTTGTTTCCGTGCTGTCCAGGAGGGAAGTTGCGCTTGGACAGAACCTTGTCGGGACCATAGATAGCCTCGCCGAAGCGGCGGGCGATTTTTGACTTTGGACCTGTATAACGAGCCATATTTACTATTTGACTATTTAGGATTTACGATTTTGATCTTAGCTAGATGGTCTAGATTTTCTAGATTTTCTAGATTTTCTAGATGGTCTAGATTTTCTAGATGTTCTAGATATTCTAGATATTAAACTCTACGACGCTTCGGGGGGCGGCATCCGTTGAAGGGCAGTGGGGTGACGTCGATGATCTCGACGACCTCGATGCCTGCACCGTGGATGGTGCGGATAGCGGACTCACGGCCATTGCCGGGACCCTTGACGTAAGCCTTCACCTTGCGCAGACCGAGGTCGTAGGCGACCTTGGCGCAATCCTGAGCGGCCATCTGAGCGGCGTAGGGGGTGTTCTTCTTCGAACCACGGAAACCCATCTTACCTGCGCTGGACCAGGAAATGATCTGACCCTCGCTGTTGGCAAGCGAAACGATGACGTTGTTGAAGGAGCTGTGCACATGGAGCTGTCCCAGGGCATCAACCTTCACGTTTCTCTTCTTAGCTGCAACTGTTTTCTTTGCCATATCTTAATGATTATTTGGTAGCCTTTTTCTTGTTAGCAACAGTCTTCTTCTTACCCTTACGTGTGCGAGCGTTATTCTTCGTGCTCTGTCCACGGACGGGCAGGCCATTACGATGGCGAACACCACGATAGCAGCCGATATCCATCAGGCGCTTGATGTTCATAGCGATTTCAGAGCGAAGGTCGCCCTCTACCTTGTAATCTGCTGCAATGACCTCACGGATCTTACCGGCTTGCTCGTCGGTCCAGTCCTTCACCTTGATGTCCTTGTCGACACCGGCTTTCTCGAGGATCTTTGCAGAACTACTGCGACCAATGCCAAAGACATAGGTCAAAGCGATTTCACCTCTCTTGTTCTGAGGTAAATCGACACCAACAATTCTAATTGCCATATACTTTACTTATTCGTTATTGCAATACTTGACGATTAACCCTGACGCATTTTGAACTTAGGGTTCTTCTTGTTAATCACATACAGGCGTCCCTTGCGACGAACGATCTTGCAGTCGGGGGTACGCTTCTTTAAAGATGCTCTTGTTTTCATATTGTTGCTGTTTATTTGAATCGGAAAACGATACGACCCTTGGTCAGGTCATACGGGCTCATCTCCACCTTCACCTTGTCGCCGGGAAGGATCTTGATGTAGTGCATGCGCATCTTACCGGAGATGTGCGCGGTGATCTGATGGCCGTTCTCCAGCTCCACGCGGAACATGGCGTTGGAGAGGGCTTCGATGATCTGGCCGTCTTGTTCGATTGCGGATTGTTTTGCCATACTAATTGGTTACGTTGAGTGTACTGAACTGTTGAGTTTCTGAGTGATGAGTTGTCTGATGCGTGAAGGTGCGGGGTCAAAGTGACCTGGCGGCCTCCATCTTTTCGATTTCCTCGAACGAGGAGAGGATGTCTGCACGGCCATGATGGATGGCGATGGTGTGCTCGAAGTGCGCGGCAGGACGGTGGTCGCGGGTGCGGACAGTCCACTTGTCGGGCATGAGATAAACCTCGTGTGTGCCCTGGGTGATCATGGGCTCGATGGCGATGCAGAGACCGTTCTTGAGCTGCTTGCCCTGTCCGCGGCGCCCGTAGTTGGGCACCTGGGGGTCTTCGTGCATTTCCTTGCCGATGCCATGGCCGACGAACTCACGAACGACGCCATAGCCCTGTGCCTCGCAGTGGCTCTGGACAGCGTAGCCTATGTCACCGATGCGGTGACCGGCCACGGCCGTCTCGATGCCTTTGTAGAGCGCCTCCTTTGTGGTCCGGAGGAGTCGCTTGACCTCCTCCGAGACCTCGCCCACCTGAAAGGTGTAGCAGGAGTCGCCGTTGTACCCATTGAGGAGCGTCCCGCAGTCGACGGAGATGATGTCTCCCTCCTGCAACACGGTGTCCGGCGAGGGCACGCCGTGGACTACTACGTCATTGACGCTCGTGCAGATGCTCCCGGGGAAGGGGCCTCCGTAGGGGTTAGGGAACCCTTTGAAGGTAGGCTCTGCACCATGGTCGCGGATGAATTCCTCTGCGATGCGGTCGAGCTCCGCGGTGGTGACACCGGGCCGCACGGCCTTACCGACTTCGGCGAGCGTCGCGGCCACCAGCTGATTGGCGGCCCGCATGAGCTCTATCTCATCCTCTGTCTTCAGAAATATCATTCGTCAGATACTCCTTTCGCATTTAGTAGGCGCTCATTCCGCTGCGGCCACGGATGCGACCGGACTCGAGGAGACCGTCGTAGTGGCGCATGAGCAGATGACTCTCAATCTGCTGGAGCGTATCGAGCACGACACCTACGAGGATGAGCAACGAGGTACCTCCGAAGAACTGTCCGAACTCAGGCGTCACGTTCATCAGGCCGGCGAAAGCGGGCATGCAGGCAATGAACGCCAGGAAGATCGAACCGGGGAACGTGATCTTGGACATCACCTCGTCGATGTAGTTGGCCGTGTCGCGACCCGGACGCACGCCGGGGATGAAACCGTTGTTGCGCTTCATGTCCTCAGCCATCTGCACGGGGTTCATCGTGATCGCCGTGTAGAGATAGGTGAAGATGATGATGAGCAAGGCGAACACCACGTTGTAGGCCCAGCTGCGGTGGTCAGACAATGCCATGAGCACGGCATTGGGGTGCTGACCGTCGGAGAAAGCCTGCATCACCGTGATGGGCAGGAACATGATGGCCTGAGCGAAGATGATAGGCATCACGTTGGCTGCGAACAGCTTCAGAGGAATATACTGGCGTGCACCGCCGACCTGCTGGCCGCCCATGACGCGCTTGGCATACTGCACGGGCACCTTGCGGGTGGCCTGCGTGAGCATGATGGCTGCCATCATCACCAGGAAGAGAACTGCAATCTCAACGATGAACATGATGAGACCACCACCCGTGAGGTTGTTCAAACGGCTGGTCAGCTCCTGGCCCAGGGCCTGCGGCAGACGGGCGATGATACCTAACATAATAATCATGGACACGCCGTTGCCGATACCCTTGTCGGTGATGCGCTCGCCGAGCCACAGGATGAACATGCTGCCGGCAGCGAGGATGACCGTGGAGGTGATCATGAACGAAGTCCAACCGATGGAGGGTGCCAGCGCACCGCCCGACATGTGCTTGAGGTTCGCCAGATAACCGGGAGCCTGGAACAGGAGGATGAAAATCGTCAGATAACGCGTGTACTGATTGATCTTGCGGCGGCCGCTCTCGCCCTCGCGCTGCATCTTCTGGAAATAAGGCACAGCAACAGCGAGGAGCTGGATGACGATGGACGCCGTGATGTAAGGCATGATACCCAGTGCGAAAATGGAAGCATTGGAGAATGCACCTCCAGAGAACATGTTCAGAAGGCTCATCAGACCCTCGCTGGTCTGCTCGCGCAGGGCTACCAGCTGGTTCGGGTTGATGCCGGGAAGCACCACGAACGAGCCGAAACGGTAGATGGCGGCGAAACCAATGGTGATGAGGATCTTCATGCGAAGGTCCTCAATCTTCCATATGTTCTTGAGTGTAGCAAAAAACTTCTTCATGAGTCTTTAGTCTTACAGAGTTGTTGCGTTTCCGCCGGCAGCCTGGATGGCAGCCTCGGCAGTCTTGGAGAAGGCGTGAGCCTCGACATCGACCTTCGCGGTGAGCTGGCCCTTGCCCAGCACCTTGATGAGCTGGCCTGCCTTGGCAGCACCTGCAGCGACAAGCTCGGCGACGCCGACCTTAGCGACACCCTGCTCGGCGAGCTTCTGGATGAGGGAGAGGTTGACGGCCTGATACTCCTTGCGGTTGATGTTCTTGAAGCCGAACTTCGGCAGACGGCGCTGCAGCGGCATCTGACCGCCTTCGAAACCAATCTTCTTCTTATAACCCGAACGAGCCTTGGCACCCTTGTGACCGCGGGTGGACGTGCCACCGAGGCCGGAACCGGGACCGCGACCAATGCGCTTGCGCGTCTTGGTGGCACCTGCAGCGGGTTGCAAATTATTCAATTTCATATCCGTGTGTTGGTTGATTAAACGTTGAACGAATGGGTTAACTCTTAGTCGAGGACACGCACCAGGTGATGCACGGTCTGGATCTGTCCGCGGACGGAGGGAGTGTCCTCCAGCTCCACGACATGATACAACTTCCTCAGCCCCATAGCGTCGAGTGTACGCTTCTGATTCTTGGGGGCGCCGATGCGGCTCTTGATCTGCTGTACTTTGATTGTTGCCATAGTCTTAGCCTCCTACAGTTAACCTCTGAATACTTTTTCTACACTGATGCCGCGGTTCTGGGCCACCTGATGGGCGTCGCGCATCTCGGCGAGAGCCGCGATAGTGGCCTTGACCAGGTTGTGGGGGTTCGAGGAGCCCTTGGACTTGGCCAGACAGTCAGTGATACCAACACTCTCGAGTACGGCACGCATGGCGCCGCCAGCCACAACACCGGTACCGGTTGAGGCGGGCATGATGAGCACTTCGGCACCGCCGAACTTGGCGGCCTGCTCGTGGGGTACCGTACCCTTGATGACGGGCACCTGCACAAGATTCTTCTTGGCAGCTTCCACGCCCTTGGCGATAGCGGCGGTGACCTCACCAGCCTTGCCCAGGCCATAACCGATGATTCCCTTGCCGTCGCCGACTACAACGATTGCTGCAAACGTGAAGGTGCGGCCACCCTTGGTCACCTTCGTGACGCGGTTGATGGCTACGAGGCGGTCCTTCAATTCAACATCGCTATTGATCTTTACATTCTTGATTGCCATAATGATTAGAATTTAAGTCCACCGTTACGTGCTGCGTCTGCAACTTCCTTGACTCTACCATGGTAGAGATAACCGTTACGGTCGAAAACGACTGTAGTGATACCGGCTTCGAGAGCCTTCTTAGCAATGAGCTCACCAACCTTGGCTGCCTGCTCTTTCTTGGGGCATGCCTCAAGTCCGAGGGAGGAAGCGGAGCACAGCGTGGTGCCGTTCTCGTCGTTGATGACCTGTACGTAGATCTGCTTGTTGCTGCGGAACACCGACATGCGGGGACGCTCGGCAGTACCGGAGATCTTGTTGCGAACTCTATACTTGATCTTGATTCGTCTTTCTATTTTCTTCGTTGTCATGATTACGCGATTTTAGAGTTACTATTATTTAGCACCTGCTGACTTACCAGACTTTCTGCGAATCTGCTCGCCAACGAACAAGATACCCTTGCCCTTGTAAGGCTCAGGCTTACGGAAAGAACGGATCTTGGCACAAACCTGTCCGAGGAGCTGTTTGTCACAAGACTTCAAGATGATCTGGGGATTCTGGTTACGCTCCATCTTCGTCTCCACCTTGATCTCGTTGGGGAGCATGATGAGGATGGGATGGGTGTAACCCAGCGCGAACTCAAGAAGGTTGCCCTTGTTGGTCACGCGGTAGCCGACGCCGACGAGCTCCATCTGCTTGGTGTAACCCTCGCTCACGCCGACAACCATGTTGTGGATGAGCGCGCGATAGAGACCGTGGTAAGCCTGCTTCTGCTTCATGGAGACGTTGATGGGATCGTACGCTTCGTCGATGTCGAAGGTGATCTCGGCCTTGTCCTTGTCGTAGTTCAACTTGATGGAAGGATTAACCTCTTGGGTTAAAACACCCTCCTTGCCTTTGACAGTAACCTTGTTGCCGTCAATGGAAATCTCAACACCTGCGGGGATGTTAATGGGCAATTTACCAATTCTAGACATGTTAATTCCTCCTTTAATTAATAAACATAGCAAAGGACCTCGCCGCCGATCTTCTGCTCGGCAGCCTCCTTGTCCGTCATCACGCCGCGCGAGGTGGAGATGATGGCGATACCCAGTCCGTTGATTACACGGGGCATATCCTTGTAACCGGTGTACTTACGCATACCGGGACGGGATATACGGATCAGTTTCTTGATGGCGTTGACTTTGTTAACGGCATCATACTTCAGGGCGACCTTGATGGTGCCCTGAGGGCCATCGTCAACGAACTTGTAGTTCAGGATGTAGCCCTTCTCGAAGAGGATCTTAGTGATC
>JAEEHP010000258.1 GCA_016280855.1 Bacteroidaceae bacterium | reverse complement strand
TTCGGCGCTCGCGGTCATTTCTTCGCACGTGCCGTGGCTACCGACGCCCCCGGTACCATCGAGGTGCTGAAGGCCGCCCACGACCACAAGGGAGCCTCTGTCACTGAGATCCTTCAGAACTGCGTCATCTTCAACAACGGCACACACGACAGTGTCTATGACAAGGAAGGCCGCAAGAAGAACGCCATCTATGTGCGTCACGGCGAGAAGCTCGTTTTCGGTGAGAACAACGAGTTCGGCCTCGTGCAGCAAGGCTTCGGCCTCAAGGTTGTGGAGATCGGCAAGGACGGTTACACGATGGATGACATCCTCGTGCACGATGCCCACTGCGAGGACAACACCCTCCAGCTGAAGCTCGCCCTCATGGGCGACGGCGACGGCTTCCCCATCGCCCTCGGTGTGATTCGCGACGTGGCAGCTCCCACCTACGACGAGGCTGTCGAGGCACAGATCAACGAAGTGAAGGCTGCAAAGAAATACCACAACTTCGCCGAACTGCTCGAAACCAATGACATCTGGGAGGTGAAATAACCTGGCACAGATCTTCTTTTAGACAACGAATTTTACGAATTAAACGAATTTGGTGTCCTTTGCTCAGCCGCAATGCAAGTGCCGCCTTCGCAATTCGTTTAATTCGTAAAAATCGTTGTCTGAAAAAGCGCCGTCTGTGAGGGGTGATTCAGAATCTCACGTATAGTTCGCCCCACAACTCGTTGTAGTCGGCGTGGGTGAGCTGGCGGTCGTGAACGTGATTGTATTGCAGCTGAATGAGTAGGTTCTTGTGGAGCTGAATGTTGGGGCAGAGGCTATAGATAGTCTTCAGCGACTGCCATGTCTTCTGGCTGCGATAGGCATCATAACGTAAATAGATTTTCAACCATGACGTGCAGGGCACACCAGCAGCAGCATACCAGCCGTCGGCGTGCCCTGTGCCTTTCCATGTGTCGGTGGTCTTGTCGTAGTCGCTGACCTGATGGCCTTTGGAATGAGCGTATTCGGCTCGCGCACTCCAACCATTATGTTCGTAGTTGACGGCAACGGCCCATCGCTTGCGATCGACCGTGATGCCCTCGCTGACATAATTGCCGTTCCAGGCGAACAGTCCGAGGCGTAGTCCTGTGACGGGCTGCACCTGCAACGTCCCGATCAAGTCTTTGCGGCGGTTGGCATCGCCGGCGTTGATGCCCTGCCCGTTCATCAGCTGCAGCTGGTAGTGGAGGTAGCGGTGGCCGTCCTTACGGCTTGGGAAAAGGTCTCCCTGGATCTGCAGGCCTTGGTCGCGCCCTCCGTTGCTCACGCTGCCGTCCTTGTCGGCGATGCCGGCGAGGTGCCGTGCTATCAATGAGTAATCGCCCAGACCTACGTCCCACGGATTGTAAGGGTTTTCAAAGAGGAATGCGCGCTTGAACTGCCCCACTTTCACGGCCAGCTCCTTCCAATGGCACCATTCGAGGAAGTAGTCCTTCATGTGGAAGCTGCTGTTGTTGACCTGTGCCTGCAGGCGGTAATGGAAATCGCCGAGGATGGTGCCGTCAACATACGCGCGGATGAAACGTTGGCTGAAACCGTCGCCACCGTGTTCTCCCTCGCGATCGCTATAAGCATATTTCCCGATGAAATAGGCGCCGAATTTGGGGACACTGACGTAGTCGGTGAGGCGTCGGCCTAAAGCGGGTCGCACCTGGCTGCTGTCGGCATCGCGGGCTGCTGCCCGCTCCAGACTGTTGTTGAGCAGGTCGGTGAGGAAGCCGCCGCCGGGCGTGCCGGCAGGTTCAAATTCGCTGACTTCGATGCGGCCGTCGGTGTCGGACATGGGAACAGAGCGCGCAGCCCATGAGGAGGGAAGCGCGAAGAGAAACAGCAAGGATGCGGTGGCAAATCTATACATGAGCAGATTAACGATATACCATGACGTGTAAATGACGCTGCACATCGGCTGCGGGCATGGTCGTAGCCACGCTGACGGTGCGTACCTCGCCGGGCAGCAGGTCGAAGTAGTTGTCCGAGAAGTGGTGGTCGGGGTCGCCGTCGAGGCTGAGGAAGACGCTGCGGGCGTAGCGGTCGGAGGTGACCTTGATGTTGTAGCCCTCCACCTTCGTCTCCACCTTCGTCGGGAGCAGCTTTAAGTCCTTGGGATAGACGAGGATGTAGTTGTTGGCATAAGTGGCAGCAGACGCGCCGCTGCCCACGCTGAACGCAGCGTGGATGATGGCTTTGTCGGCCGTGATGCCGGCTTCGGCCAGCAGCTGTGCGGTGGGCATCTGCCAGACATCGGCGGCGCTGTTGGCGGCCACTTTGATCTTCAACTTCTCGCTTTTCACCTTTGATTCAGCCGTCCACACCTCCACGGTGAGTGTTCCGCTCACGGCAGCGAGGCGATCGTTGACGATGCAGACATGGAGCTTGTCGTCCTCCTTCAGTATCGGCGAGACAAGGATGTCATCCATGGCCTGGCGAATCATGTAGTGTGCCGCTTTCCAGCGGCCATAATAGTCGCGAGTGCTCCAAGAAGCAACGGGCCAGCAGTCGTTGATCTGCCACAGCAACGTTCCCCAGCAGTAGCCTTTGTCGCGACGATGCGCTTCTACGGCGGTCTTCATGGCATCGCCCTGCATGAGCTGCCCCACGTAGAGCAGCGTGTCGAAGGCCTGCGGACGTCCGTACTCAGTGTTGAGGTAGCTCTCGATGAGGCTGTTGGCATGTGCGCCGCCGCGTTGATGAGCCATCATCACATCGGAGTTGATGTCCCAGTCCTTGGGGTTGGGCGCAAAGCGCTTGACGGTGGCGAGTTCGGGGAAGCTCTGCATACCATATTCGCTGAAGAAACGTGCGCGTACCTTATTATATTCGCTGATGGGTTTGCGTGCGTGCCACACCTCCCAGTAGTGGTAGTCGCCGCGTGTCATCTCGCTCTTCCCCGCTTTCGAGGCAAAGGGCGACGAAGGCTGGTACTGCGTTTGCGGAGCGTAGGTGCTGACCACCTCGGCAAGGGTGTCGAAGAAAAGCGCTTTGTACTCGTTCCACAGGCGCTCGGCGATGCCTCCTCCGCGCTGCTCAAGACGCTGCTTCCACCCCCAACCGAACCATGCGTCCTGTACCTCGTTGTTGCCGCACCACAAGGCGATGCAGGCGTGGTTGCGCAAACGGCGCACATTGTCGATGGCCTCCTGACGGATGTTCTCCAAGAGGGCACCTGTGGCAGGGTACATGGAGCAGGCAAACATGAAGTCCTGCCAGACGAGGATGCCGTTTTCGTCGCACAGCTCGTAGAAGCGGTCGTCCTCATATACGCCGCCGCCCCACACGCGCAGCATATTCATGTTGACATCTACGGCGTCGGCTATGGTGCGCCGATAGACCTCGTCGGTGACGCGTGGAAGGAAGATGTCGCAGGGGATATAATTGGCGCCTTTCATGAACACCTTCTCGCCATTGAGCGTGAAGTAGAAAGCCTCGCCGCTGCCGTCGGCATCAGGCACGCGATGGAGCTGGATGGAGCGCAGTCCGACCCTCGTGGCGGTGGATGTTTCGCCCACCTTCGTCTGCAGCGTATAAAGGTTTGGCTTGCCGAGGCCGTTGGACCACCACAGCTTGGGGCTCGTGATGGTGTAGGGCAACGTGACCTCGTTCATGCCTTTGTGCAGCGTCACCTTTTGCGTGGCGAGGCGTCGCTGCGAGGCGGAGTCGATGACGGTGACGGTCGTGGTGGTCTCGTGGTCGGCTTCAATAGTCACGTGATGTCGGATGACGGCGCGCTTGCGCGTCACCTCCTGCTGCTGCACGAAGACGTCGCGGATGATGGTGTTGTCCCACGAAGTGAACACCACGGGACGCCAGATGCCCATCGTGACGATGCGCGGTCCCCAGTCCCAGCCGTAGTGGTATCCGGCCTTACGGATGAAGGGTGAGAGGCGTCGGTCGAGGAGGCCGCCGTTCTGACTCTGATCGTTGTCGGCGAAGTATTCGTTGGGGTGGGCATCCCATCGGGGCAGGTCGATCTTAATAGGGGAATGTAGATGAACGCGCAGGTGGTTGGCTCCGGAGCGAGTGAGCGCTGTGACATCCACGCGCCACGTGCGGAACATATTATTTGCCTTGAGGATGAGCGAGTCGTTGAGATAGACGTCGGCATAAGTGTCTAAGCCATAGAAGGTCAGCTCGCGGCGGGCGCGTGCCTGCTGTGCCTCGGTGACGTTGAACTGGAGTTCGTAGAGCCAGTCCTCTTTGTCGATCCACTGTACGCCGCGTTCGTTCAGTCCGAAGTAGGGATCATCGATACTGCCGATGGCCATAAGGTCGGTTTGAACGGTGCCGGGAACAGTGGCTTCGTGCCAGTTCTGCAGACGTGCCTGGCGGAATAGCCAACCGGCATCGAGCGTGACGGATTCCTGTGCCATCAGAGCAAGGGGGAGAAAGAACATCGCGAGGCCGACGAGGCTGCGCATGAGACTACGGGGTGTCATGATATGAAATACTTTTTATCGGTTATTGATTTGCCATGAGATGGCGGTTTTTGATGATTTTCTGTGCAAAGATAATAGTTTTAGCGGAAACGAACGAAGAAAAGAAGGGGATTTATTTGCATATCTAAAGAATAATTCGGTACTTTGTAGCGAAGAAGCTGAAAAATGTCATCTGCAAAATGAAAAAATTGTCTTTGATGGCCGTTGCCATCGTCATTACCACCATGAGCGCTACTGCGCAGGAAAAGTATAAGTGGCAAGACCCCAGTGTGCCTCGCGCTGAGCGTGTCGAGAGCCTTCTCGGCATGCTGACGCCGGAGGAGAAAGTGGGCCTCATGATGAACAAGAGCATCTCCATCGAGCGCCTCGGCATCCCCTCGTACAACTGGTGGAGCGAGGCTTGCCATGGCGTGCGCCAGGGCGGCTACACCGTCTATCCCCAGCCTATCGGCATGGCAGCCGCTTTCAGCGAGAAGCTGGTGTTCGACGTCTTCTCGCAGGTGAGCGACGAGGCACGTGCCAACTGGAACCGCTCCGACCATAGCGTCAAGCACGTTGGCATGGGCGAAGTCTATTACCCGGGCAATCCTGAGCTGTCGTTCTGGTGCCCCAACGTCAATATCTTCCGCGACCCGCGCTGGGGGCGTGGGCAGGCGACCTGCGGCGAAGATCCCTACCTGATGGCCGCGCTGGGCGTGCAGACCGTGCTGGGTATGCAAGGCAACGATCCCAAATACGTGAAGACGCATGCCGGCGCCAAGCACTATGCCGTGCACAGCGGACCTGAGCCCCTGCGCCACTCGATGAACGTAGAGCCCTCGAAACGCGACCTGTGGGGGACCTACCTGCCTGCTTTCAGGGCGCTGGGGAAGAAAGCCAACGTGCGCGAAGTGATGTGTGCCTACCAGCGTTTCGAAGGTA
>JAEEHP010000257.1 GCA_016280855.1 Bacteroidaceae bacterium | reverse complement strand
GCTCGTGGCAAAGAGTGTGGCCATCAAGGAGGGCATCGTGGAGCAAGACCCCACAGAGAAAGGTCTGCGAAAAGCGCTCAATCTGGGACATACTGCAGGACATGCCCTCGAGAGCCTCGCCATGGAAGAAGGGCGGACCATCCTGCACGGATATGCCGTCGCATACGGGCTCATCTGCGAACTTTACCTGAGTGTCGTACGATGCAACTTCCCCAAGGACAGGCTCCGCCAAACGGTACAATTCATCAGGCAACACTATGGGTGCTTCGACATCGACTGCAAAAAGTACGAACACATCTACCAGCTCATGACGCACGACAAGAAGAACATGGGTGACACCATCAACTTCACCTTGCTGGCAGGCATAGGAGACATCCGAATCAATCAGCAAGCAACCAAAGACGAAATATTCGAAATGCTCGATTTCCTAAGGGAAGGATGAGCCTAAAACCCTGAAATCTGAATACTTATGAAACGCTTCCTCGCCTCCCTCATCATCCTGTTGCTCGCAGGTTTGGCTAATGCAGTCGACCTGGGCAATGCCAAATGGTACACAATCAAAGTGGGTAACGGAGGTTACCTCAGTACCAAGTCGACTTACACGAGCGGAATCTATCTGCTCCTAAACAATACAAGCGAAGACCTGAGCGACAACGGACTTTGGACCTTCATTGGCAACGAGACCGACGGATACTCGTTCTACAACAAGGCAAAGGGCGTGAACTATGTCCTCGGAATGTCTGGCAACGAAACCGGAGGAAGGGCAAAAATGGTGCCAGAGACAAACACCTCCGTCGTCACGAAGTTCGACATGGGCGCGAATGGCGAAGGCTTCTGGATAAAGGACCACGGCTCGGAACACAAGTACTGGAACAAACGCGGCAACTATCTCGCTTATTGGGACAACGCTTCGGGCAGCACGGACACAGGCTCGCGCTTCATCTTCACCATTCAAGGCATTCCCGAAGAGTACTTCTCGACAGACGAACAGGAGAACTACTACTACATTACTTTCGCCAATTCCGACCTCGTGCTCCAGGATATGGGTGCCTCGAAGAATGTCACCACACAAGGCAGGAAGTACGGAGAGCAGTCCCAGCTGTGGAAACTGGTGGGAAACGAAAACAACTTCCAGCTCGTCAACAAAGGGTCTGGGCGTTGTGCATATTATGACGGAAGTCGCCTCAAGACCAGACAAGCTGCTGATTCCAACGGATTTACCATCAAGGCGACAACCAACACGAACTATGTCGGCAAGTACGAGATAGCGTGGAATGGAGCCGCTTCACAAGCCAGCCGTTACCTCAATCAATGGGGCGGAACAGGACCAGGCAAGGAGATAGGACTTTGGCAGGCTGCCGACATCAACAATATCCTCTATCTTATTGCCCAGGCCGACGTTTTGCCTGCAGAATTCTGTGTGGGCGAGAAAGGGACAAGACCTGCCGACATTCACGACTTCTCGCTTTGGTACGACGTTCCGGCCACAGCTACAGGCGTCGCCGACACCTGGATGGAGTACGCCCTTCCCATGGGAAACGGACAGATTGGAGCAACCATTCGGGGTGGTGTGTTGTGCGACGATATCCAGTTCAACGAGAAGACACTTTGGAGCGGAACTGCCACAAATTCGGGCAATCAGGGCTACTTCCAGAACTTCGGCTCGATTCTCGTTAAGGACAAGAGTGGCACCTTCTCCCCCATCGCATCCGACAACAAGCCCATCGAAAAGTACAATCGCTTCCTGGACATCATCGATGGTGTGGCAGGGGTTAACTTCGAGTCGGCAGACGGGCAGACATCTTTCCATCGCCGCTACTTTGCCTCAGCTACCGACAAAGTCTTCGTGGCCCATTACGAAGCGGAAGGTGCCGAGAAATTGGCTCTCAACGTCAGCTATGCTCCTGACAAACAGATCAATGCAAGCAGCGTGACTTATACGGCAGAACGCGACAGAACGGCTTTTGCGACTTTCTCCGGCAAGCTCGACATCGTTTACTACAATACGCGATTCAGAGTCAAGACAGACGGCACAATGAATGTCTCGGACGAAGGTATTTATGTGAAGGATGCCACTTGGATGGACATCATTATGGCTGCGGCCACAGATTACGACGCAAGCAAGGCTGGGTGCAAGAGTGGAGCAAGTGCAGCCGACCTGTCTTCAATCGTCAGTACCCGCGTCAATGAGGCTGTCAGCAAGGGCTACACGAGCTTGCTCGCCGACCACAAGGAAGTGCACAGTTCCCTGATGAATCGTGTCAGCCTGCAACTTGGAGGCGCCTCTACGATGACCACAGAAGAGCTCATCAAGTTCTACAACGCTTCCACGCAGAACAAGACAAGCAGCGACGGACTCTTCCTCGAAGCGCTTTATTTCCAATATGGGCGTTACTTGACCATCGGAGCGAACCTGGACAAAAGCATCCACGCGCCTTCGAATCTGCAAGGCATCTGGAACGACCGGAGCAATTCGTCCTTCTGGCATTGCGACATACATGCTGACATCAATGTCCAGATGAACTATTGGCCTGCCGACCCGACAAACCTCTCGGAGATGCATATGCCTTTCCTCAACCACATTCTCGACCTCGGAGCACCTGGTTCGGGCTCGCCTTGGTACCAGTTTGCAACGAAAATCAAGAGCGGAGCAAAGGGATGGACTGTGGCTGTGGAGAACAACATCTTTGGCGGCACCTCCACTTGGAGCAACGGTTCGATGAAGACGCTCGGTGCCTGGTACTGCACACATCTGTGGCGCTACTACAAGTACACGATGGACAGGGAGTTCCTGAAGAAGGCTCTTCCCGTCATGTATCAGAACGCGCTCTTCACCAAGTCCATCGCCACGAAAGACGGTAATGGACTCTACGAAATAACGGGAGAGTGGAGCCCCGAGCACGGACCTTACGACGTGACTGCCTTCGGACAGCAGACGAGCTACGAGGTGCTGGACGAGATAATGAAGGGACACAAGGAACTTGGCAGCGAATCGCCACTCACAGAAGCGCAGATTGCAGCCATTCAGGAACTTTACGACAACTTCGACAAAGGCTTGTGGACAGAGACTTACAACGGAAAGACGTGCATTTCCGAGTGGAAGAACAATCCGCTTTCCGACCCGGGACACCGCCACCTCTCGCATCTGATGTGCCTCTACCCGTTCTCGCAGGTCAGCGCCTTCAGTCAGACAAGAAGCGGCATACGTTTCTTCCAGGCTGCCTACAACGGACAGATTGCCCGGAACGGCGACGTGACGGGTTGGTCTATGGGTTGGCAGACGAACACTTACAGCCGTTGTCTGGATGGTGACAGAGCCCGCAAGAACCTCTCGCTGGCTTTGCGTCATTCGGGCAGTTACGTCATCGAGATGGGCAACTATGGCGGCTGCTACTACAATCTCTTCGATGCCCACTCGCCTTTCCAGATTGACGGAAACTACGGATGCACCAGCGGTATTGCCGAGATGCTTCTGCAGTCCTACGACGACATCATTACAATCCTGCCTGCCCTACCCTCGGCTTGGAAGGAAGGCAGCGTTACCGGACTGAAGGCCCAGGGCAATTTCATCGTCGACGAGAGCTGGCAGGATGGCAAGGCGACAAGTATCAGCATCACGAGTAATGCGGGCCAGCCCTTGCGGATTCGTTATGACAAGTTGCAGGATGTGCACTATGCCTTCCGCCTGAATGGCGAGCGTGTCGCCCCCGTTCAAGACGAGAACATCTTCACCGTTCCCGGTGTCGGGCCAGGCGATGTGGTGACTGTCGTTTATGAAGAAGAAGGGACAGACATCGGGGAGGTTCGCCGCCCTTTTGGCGAAGGAGCAGAGGCGAAGCTCTACAACCTCGCAGGACAGGAAATCGCCGACACTAAGGCGGCTCGAATTGTCGTCCGAAAGGGTAAAAAGACGCTCTACTGAACGAATATCTTCTTGCCTGCCTGAATGTAGATGCCCTTCCTGGCTTTGCTCACCCGCTGGCCTGAAAGGTTGTAAATGCCCTCGTCAGCGTTCAGGTTAAGGTTCGCGTTCAGTTCACTTATGCCCGTCGGGTCTTCCTCCACAAGCTTGAAGTACGTTCTCCTCTCCGCGCTGGGCAGATAGCAACTGAATGCGGGCAAACTGACAGTCCCCGTGGCGCGATAGATGTTTGCGTTGGTGGTCTTCATGTAGTACCCTTCGCCCACAACGAGTGTCTTGCCGGGGAAAGTTCCCACAAGCAGGTTTTCCTGCGACAGAGGCTTCAGGTATTTCCCATCCACTTCGCTCTTGTTCAAGGCCGTGAGTGTGATTGTGGCCTTCGCCTCGCCTTTGATGATGACTGGCGTGCCGTAGGGAACCACTTCGCCTTCCTGGGCTATGGGAGTCAGCTTGACATCGGGTGAGTCTATCTCGGATATGACGTAGGCCGTGCAGCCTTCAGGCACTTGATAGATGAAGGGCAGACATGCGGCAACATAGCCATTCGCGCCCAGCGTGTAGCTCCATTCCTGCGTGGTGAGGATGCCACGCAGGCTTTGTATTTCCGTTTCCTTAAGTGCCTTGGAATAGATGCGCACCATTGCCACTTCGCCCAGGAACGGATAGTTTCCCAGAGCCGTTGTGGCATCGAAGTTGCCCTTGGCGTCACCTCCTATGGCCAGCCACGTGGAGGGCGTCCATTCGTAGACGGGACATTCCTTGGTGGTCAGGCTCCGACTGGCTGCCAGCTCGCCATCGATGTAGAAACGCGAAGTGCGATTCCTGCGGTCAAAGACAATGACGTAGTGAGTGTATTCGGAGGTGAGCTTTCCGTCCTCGGTCCATGTCCACAGCGTCTTGTCGAACGTCTCGTCCTGCTTCTTCCCTTGTGTGATGGTGGAGTAAGCGATGTTGCCTTTGCTGCTCATCTGTATGCCGAACCCGTAGCTGTTCAGGAAGCCGAGCGGACGTGTCAAGGTCTTGGGGAGTGTGTCGTTCCTGCAGAAGACCTCCACGCTGTAAGCGTCCGAGAGTGTGTTCATCATGAATGGCTCGTCGCCTAGGGCGTACTTGAAGAACTGGTTCTTGCCTCCGCTGAATACCGACTCGTAGAGGTTGATGTCCGCATTGTAGTTGACAGGCACTTCGCCCACCATGGGGATGGGTTTGTCGCGAAAGGCCGGAGCGAAATTGATGGCGCTGTCGGGCACGATTTGCATGTCCATCAGCAGTTCTGCCTCGTAGGGCATCTGCGGCTCTGTGAAGCGCTTCACGTCATCGTTGTAGAGGCCTTGTGCCGCAGCTTGCGAGAGGGCGCCGTCATAGACTCTGGCAAAGACGAAACTGCAGGCCGAGGAGTTCTCCGCCCCGCCCGTAAAGGAGCTGGACGATGCATCGCCTCCCAGACAGATCCACATGCCCTTGCGTCCCTTGATGGTGCCGCACTTGGGCAGAGCCATGTCCGTACCTGCGCGTGTGCCTGTGCAGACGAGCTTGCCGTTGATGAAGTAGCGCATGATGTGGCTCATCCTGTCCATCGTGACGACCAGATGGTAGAACTTGCCTGCAACGAGAATCGAGTCGCCCGTCATGCTCTTGACGCTGCTCTTGACGCCGCTCTGGTGGCAATAGGAGAAGCAGCTTGCCAAGGGCGAGTTGTAGAAAGCCCAGCCGCCGCCAGCCTCCTCGTTGCCCAGGATGCAGGTCCTGCTGATGTTTCCCGACTGGTCAGCCACGCCGTCCATGCGGACCAGCACCTCCCAAGTGACATTGCCGCCGCAGAAGGTGTTGGCCAGAGGCGTATCCTCGTCGTAGGCGGCATAGAAGTAGTCCGTGCTCTTCGCCTTCGTGCAGCCGTAGTACACATCGTTGCGGGCGTCATAGAAAGTGGCTGCTCCGCCGTGCCTGCCCAGCCTGGCCTCGAATGTGCCGTTGTTGACAATGCCGTCTGCCGTGAAACTGATGTCGAGCAGGCGTTCCGCCTCCGTCACCTCGGCCGAGCGCTTCAGGTCCCTCGTGATGATGTTCTGGCTGAGCAATTTGTTGTAGATGTGGTTGGCAAGCTGAGTGCCGCCGTATGCCGTGGGATGGAGTCTGTCGAAGGTCGAGGCGTTCCAGTCGTTCGCCCAGGGCACAGGCGTGCAGTCCACATAGTACTGTCCGAACTGCTCGGCGATGTGCTTGATGCTGGCATTGGCGTCGGCCTGGCTCCAGCCCTGCGAGTTCTTGTCGTTCACGCCGTTACCCCTCGGGAAGATGCTCAGGCAGACCACCTTCGCCTGCGGGTACTTCTTCGTGAGCTTCCACAGGAGGCGTTGGTAAGCCCCGCGGAACGAGACGGAGTCGGTGAAGTTCTCCGTCCTGTACTGTCCCAGAGGCACCTTCGAGGTGTTCCAGTCGTTTGTGCCACCGGCGATGAAGATGAAGTCGGGATTGCCCGCCCTGCCCAGAGCCGTCACGCGGTGGCTGCTCAGGAACGGTGCATTACTGTTGAGCACATCGCAGGCCACCCTGCTTCCGCTCCACGAGGCGTTGGCCAGGAACGTCAGGCCCGAGAAACGGCTGAGTTGCATCCACCACGTGTCGCCCACCTGGAAGCCGTAGTTCTTCTCGCGGTCCTGCGAGTAGTAGATGGCATAGCCCGACG
>JAEEHP010000256.1 GCA_016280855.1 Bacteroidaceae bacterium | reverse complement strand
GACCGCTAAGCATGTGCAGTATATTTTCAAGTGATAAAGTGGTATTCATAGCACGTCAATTACTGTTTCTGGGCGCAAAGATACTCCGATTCTTTGAATCGCCCAAATTTTTGATGAATATTTATGGTGACATCGTCGTTTTGTTCAGGTAAAAGAGTTTATCTATTTGTGGTTCTATTGGATTTAGTGTGAATTAACTATACCAAAAGAATACTCAGAGCGTCTTGACCTTATTTATTTCAACGCAGAGTCGCTGAGACGCGAAGTTTTTGAGGTTTGGGAGGAAAGGAGTGCATTTCAGCTGACACTGTCGTGTGAGTTCGCGGATAATCACAGCGCTACGCGGGGCTGTGATTATGGAGGGCGCAGAGGACAAGCTTGGGGGCAATGGATAATGGACAATGGACAATGGACAATGGAGAATTCCTCAATCTTCAATCCTCCTCTCCTTTTTGGAGAGGTCGGGAGTGGGGCCATCCTCATTCTTCATTCTTTTATTCTTCATTCTTCATTCCTTCCGTCAGGCCTCTGCGTAATCCGGAGAGCACGAAGCACGGCCTTGTGCCCTTCGTGCGCCTCTTGGTACTCACCGAAGGTCAGCTGCTATGCCTTTGCGAACTCTCCTTATCTCCGGATTCTCTGCGCTTCTGTGTCTCTGCGTTAAAGAATAAACGTGCTACGTTGACAAAAATCGGCTACGTTGAGAATAAAGCAAATACGTTAATTCACGCTAATTCCAATAGAACCTTAATAATTACGGAGCTCGTATCGCCGATTCTCTATCCTTAAGATAGGTGAAAACGAAGAAAAAAAGTGGGGTGAGATGACATCAACTCATGATTTATGCTTATCTTTGTCCGCGGAAATAGCTATTTATGGGTCATGAATAAACTAAAGACGTTACGTGAAGAGGTGCGGAATGTTCTGACACAGAACATCCTGCCGTTCTGGATTGACAATATGCAGGACGTGGAGCGCGGCGGGTGGTACGGCCGGATGACGGGACGCGGCGAACTGGTGCCGGACGCTCCGCGCGGGGCTGTGCTCTATGCACGCTTGCTGTGGACATTCTCGGCTGCCTACCGCGTGCTGGCAGGCGTGGAAGGTGGCGCGGCATACAAGCGTCTGCTGGAGGCGGCCACGATGACGAAGGATTATATCCTCGCGCATTTCGTGGACAGGGAATACGGCGGGACGTACTGGAGCGTGACGGCAGACGGCACACCGCTGGACACGAAGAAGCAGTTCTATGCGCAGGGCTTCATGCTCTATGGCTTCGCGGAATATGCGCGTGCCACGGGTGACGGGGAGGCGCTCAAGATGGCGCAGCAGCTGTTCGACGTTATCGAGCAGCACGCGTGGGACGGTGAGCACGGCGGCTACATAGAGGCCTGCACGCGCGACTGGCAACCCATCGAGGATATGCGGCTCTCGGCCAAGGACGAGAACTACCCGAAGAGCCAAAACACGCATCTGCATATCATTGAGCCGTATGCAAATCTATTGAGGGGATGGCCCACCCCTAGCCCCTCCCCAAGGGAGGGGGATTCAAGTCCTCTTGCTGGGGCTGTTGCCAGACTTATTGAGCTGTTTTGCACGCGTATTCTCAATCCTGCGACGCACCACCTGGATCTGTTCTTCGATATGGACTGGCGGCGGATGAGCCGTACGGAGAGCTACGGGCACGACATCGAGTGTTCGTGGCTGCTGCATGAGGCGGCGCTGGCGCTAGGCGATGCCGAAGTGCTCAGGAGGGTGGAACCCGTTGTGCGCGCAGTGGCTGCGGCGAGCGAGAAGGGACTAAGGGAAAGCCTCACCACCGGCCCCGGCCTCACCCCTAACCCCTCTCCGAAAGGCGAGGGGAACTTTAAAGGCGAGGGGAGTCTGTTCCTTTGTGAACTGGGCGAACGGGAAGGGCTTCAAGAGCAGAGCCCTGTAGAGGCTGTCTGGTGGGTGCAGGCCGAAGCCGTGGTGGGCTTCTTCAATATCTACCAGCACTTCGGCGACGAGGCGGCGCTGGACAAGGCGTTGCGCGTGTGGGAGTATATCAAGGAGCATCTGATCGACCGCGAGCATGGCGAATGGTTCTGGAGCGTGCGCGAGGACGGCAGCGTGAACCTCGACGACGACCACGCCGGTTTCTGGAAATGCCCGTACCATAACAGCCGTATGTGCCTGGAACTCATCGAACGCATCGACGCGATGCTCGCCACTTAACCCTCAACAACCTCATAACCTCATAACCTCATAACCTCACAACCTCATAACCTCAACAACCTCATAACCTCATAACCTCAACAACCTCATAACCTCAACAACCTCATAACCTCACAACCTCATAACCTCACAACCTTACAACCTCACAACCATGCCTCAACAAAGCTCCTCCTCTGCGTCGGTGATGCGCGAGATTACGCCGCTGAGTGACAGCGATTGCTTCTATCTTGCCGACCGCCACAAATCGATGTTCGATTTCCCCATCCACAGCCATCCCGAGTACGAATTGAATTTCATAGGCAACGGTGCTGGCGTGCGTCGCACGGTGGGTGACCACAGCGAGACGATCGGCGACTACGATCTGGTGCTGATCACGAGTCCCAATCTGGAGCACGTGTGGGAGCAGGGCGCCTGCACGAACACGGACATCCGCGAGATCACGATCCAGTTCACCTCCGACGTGCTGCCCGATAGCCTGCTGAGCAAGAATCAGTTCCACTCCATCCGTCGTATGCTCGACCGTGCGCAGTGCGGTCTGTCCTTCTCGTTGAGCACCATCATGAAGGTCTATGGCAAGCTGGATGCCCTGTCGCACCAGCAGCGCGGCTTCCATGCCGTTCTGACTTTTCTGGAGCTGCTCTACGACCTGTCGTTGTCCGAGGATGCCCGCACGCTCTCCAGCTCGTCGTTTGCCCGCATCGAGACGCATCACGAGAGCCGCCGCGTGGCCAAGGTGCAGGCGTTCATCACGCAGCACTACAATGAGGACATACGCCTGGAAACGCTGGCTGACCTGGTCGGGATGACGCCCGTGGCCTTCTCGCGCTTCTTCCACCAGCGTACGGGGCGCACCCTTTCGAACTACATCATAGACATTCGTATCGGCCGGGCCTCGCGCCTGCTCATCGACTCCGACCAGACGGTGGCCGAGATCTGCTACGACTGCGGTTTCAACACCTTGTCCAACTTCAACCGTATCTTCAAACAAAAGAAAGGCTGCACGCCCAAAGAGTTCCGTGAAGCTTACCGCAAGAAGAAGGTGATTGTGTGAGGTTGTGAGGTTATTAGGTTGTGAGGTTATTAGGTTGTGAGGTTATGAGGTTGTTAGGTTGTTAGGTTATGAGGTTATGAGGTTGTGAGGTTATGAGGGGGGGATAAGTGCTGTGTTTGTGGTAAAGGCTCATGGTTGGTTAAGAAAGTGTCATATCCTAACGCTTTTATGAGCGTATCTTTGCAGCGAAAAAGATAGCGAGAAAATGAAACGGTTTGTTCTTTCCTTACTCCTGCTGACTGCGCTCGTTGTTGCAGCGCAGGCTGAGATTGCCCGCGAACCCATCGACCGCGAGGCTACCGGAGCCACGCGTCAGCTCTACCGCTACCTTCGTGACAAGGTTTGGGGCAAGCAGGTGCTGGCGGGCTGTCAGGCGCGATGGGATTACAACACCACCGATGCCGACGGCCTCCACGAACGCACGGGCAAGTATCCCGCGGTCAACATCTTCGATTTCCAGCACTTCCGTCAACGCAACCTCAACTACATGGGTCCTACGGCCAAGGCCTGGCACGACGCAGGCGGCATCGTTGGTTTCATCTGGCATTGGAGCGTGCCCGTAGCCGCCGATTTGTCGGGCAAGGAGGGCTTCGCGTTCTATACGCCCACGGGCGCTGAAGGTCGTCGTCCGGGCACCCTTTTCTCGCCTCGCCGTGCCTTGCAGCCCGGTAGCCCAGAGCATCGCATCATCAACGAGAACCTCGACACCATAGCCCGCTACCTGCTGCACTATCAGCAGCAAGGCATCTCCATCCTCTGGCGACCCTTCCACGAGGCGGCAGGAAACACCAACCGTGGCGGCAAGGCCTGGTTTTGGTGGGGAAGCGACGGCGCCGAGGCTTTCAAGCAGCTATACCTCTATGCCCAGCGCTATCTCATGGAGCGCGGCATACACAATCTTATTTACATCTGGACCTCGGAACTCGACGATGACGACTGGTACCCGGGCGATGAATACGTAGATATCGTGGCGCGCGACCAGTACCATGTGCCTTCGAAGCATGGCTCGTTCAAGCAGCAGTTCGACCTCCTGCGCAGCAAGTATCCGACGAAGATGCTGGCCTTGGCCGAGTGCGACTGTGTGCCAGGTGCCGCAGCCATGGAGCAGGACGATGCCCGCTGGCTCTTTGTGGCGCCGTGGACCACGCCTTTCGTGTTCAGTCGCGACAATGACGATGCCTTCTGGCGCCAGTTCCTCTCCGAGAAACTCATCCTGACGCGTGACGAGGTGGACCGCGCCGGCAAGTATCGTTTGAGCATCAACAAGGAGAGCGGCGTTTACGAGAAAGGTGAGCGGGCGGTGGTCACGTGCCATGCCGAGCCCGTGCCGCTGGATTCGCTTCTCGTGCGCGTATATCATAATAATATGGTGTGCCGCGAGTTCCGTATCCTGCCCTCGACGGCGGACTTCACCGTGATGGAGCAGGCGCTGGACCGCACCTGTGCCGTCAGTGTGGAGCTGAAGGAGACGACGGGTAAGCCCGAGGCCATCGGTTACGTGGTGGCGCCCGAAGGATTCCGTGCCGGCTACGACGAGCCTGCCGACCTCATGGCCTATTGGGACAACCTGAAGCGTCAGCTCAAGGCGCTGCCCATGCAGGTGAAGACCACGGCGCTCGACGTGCCTCAGCAGTTTGAAGGCAAATATACTTGTCAGGACGTGGAAATCAACTGTCTCGGTCCCGCCCCCGTGCGCGCTTATATGGCCAAGCCGTTGGGCGCGAAGAAGAAGTCGCTGCCCATCATCATCCTCTGTCGTGCGGCAGGCGTCAGCGGCAACTGGTGCCGCTGCTCAGAGTGGGAGTGCGTCAGCAACGCCGCCCTTGGCAATGGCGCTCTGAGCCTCGACATCAACGCCCACGGTATGCTCAACGGACAGTCGGACGACTACTATCGTATGCTCGAGAACGGGCTTTTGCGCAACTACTACGAGCACAACGCCGCCGACCGCGAGACCTATTATTTCCGCGGTATGTACCTGCGTCTGCTTCGTGCCATAGAATATATGACGCAGCAGCCCGAATGGGACGGCCGTCGCATCATCGTCATCGGCGAGAGCCAGGGTGGGGGACAGGCCGTGGCAGCTGCCGGTCTCGACCCGCGCGTGTCGTGCGTGGTGCTCAATGTGCCAGCGATGCAGGACCTGGGCGGTGCGCGCAAAGGCCGTCGCAGTGGTTGGCCGCAGCCCATCGAGAACCACCCGAACCTCAGCGCTGAGCAGCTCGATGCTACGCTGCCTTACTTTGACGGCGCCCAGCTCATCCGCCATGCCAAGGCCGAGATCTACTGCGAGATAGGGCTCATTGACACCACCTGTCCGCCTTCGGCTGTATGGGCATCGCTCAACAATGCGAAGGGTAAGAAGACGGTCAACTGCGTGCCCTATCGCACCCACGCCTGGCCGTCCGGCGATCGGCGCCAGCCCTGGGAACAGAAGTACCTGCGGCCTCGCGAGGCGTTTATCAACGAATACCTCATTCCTCATAGCCTATGATCAAGAAGATATTGTTTGTGCTGTTGATGGTGGTGATAGCCACCTCGTGCAGCGATCCCTCCGGCGTGGAGCGCACGTCGGACGGCATCGTCGTTCATCTCGAGCCCGGCGGCGCTACGGCGGCGCGGCAGGTGCGCCTGCAAGTGTTGGGCGAGCGTCTCATCCGTGTGTCGGCCACTCCCGACCGCCGCTTCGTGGACAAGGAGAGCCTCGTGGTGCTGCCGCAGGACACCCCTGTGGATTTCAGCGTTGAGGAGCGCGACGACTCGGTCTTCGTGCGCACTGCGGCATTGACGGCTGCAGTGGCGCGGCAGACGGGCGTAGTGCGTTTCAGCGATGCTCGAGGACGCCTGCTGCTGGCTGAGGCCGAAGGCGGGCGCACGTTCCGACGCATAGAGGTCGAGGGCACGCAGGGCTACACCGTTCAGCAAGTTTTCGCATCCACAGCCGACGACGAAGGCCTTTATGGTCTCGGCCAGCATCAGAGCGACGAATTCAACTACAAGGGCAAGAACGAAGAACTGTTCCAGTATAACACCAAGGTGTCCGTGCCCTTCGTCGTTTCCACCGAGGGCTACGGCGTGCTGTGGGACAGCTATTCGCTCTGTCGTTTCGGTAACCCGCAGCCCTACGTGCAGCTGGGCGACGTGTTCGGCCTGCGCGACAAGGACAGCGTCGATGGCGCGCTCACCGGCACTTATGTGCCTGCCGAGGGTGCGCCGCTGGTGCGCCGCGAGGATTCGCTCTACTTCGAGTGCAACGACCGTGCCGCCCATCTGCAGCGTGTCGTGAACCTGCCCGTGGACTTCCGCTTCGGCGGCAGCCACGTGACCTACGAGGGCGACCTTACGGCAAACGCCGACGGCGTGCATCATTTCCTGCTCTACTATGCCGGTTACGTCAAGGTCTATATGAACGACGAGCTGGTGGTGCCCGAACGGTGGCGCGCCGCCTGGAACCCCAACAGCTGGAAGTTCGACGTCGCGATGAAGGCAGGTGAGACAGCGCGCCTGCGCATCGAATGGCTGCCCGACGGCGATAAGTCGTTCTTCGGCTTGCGCGCCATGGTACCCGTGGCGGACGCTCGAAGCCGGCAGATGACGTGGTGGAGCGAGATGCAGGATCAGCTGGACTACTATTTCGTGGCGGGCAAGGACATGGACGAGGTCATCAGCGGCTACCGCACGCTCACCGGCAAGGCTCCCGTCATGCCGCGATGGGCCATGGGCTATTGGCAGAGCCGCGAGCGCTACAAGACGCAGGACGAGCTGCTGGCCACCCTGGGTGAGTTCCGCCGTCGTCAGATACCCATCGACAATATCGTGCTCGACTGGTTCTACTGGCGCGAGAACCAATGGGGCAGCCATGAGTTTGACCCCGAGCGCTTCCCCGACCCCAAGGCGATGGTCGATAGCGTGCACGCCATGAACGGCCATCTCATGATTTCGGTGTGGCCTAAGTTCTACGCGGGCACCGAGCATTTTAGCGAGTTCGATGAACACGGCTGGATGTACCGTCAGGCCGTCGAGGATAGCATTCGTGATTGGGTCGGCCCCGGCTACGTGGGTTCGTTCTACGATGCCTATAGCGCCGATGCGCGCCGCCTGTTCTGGGAGCAGATGCACGACCATCTCTATCCGTTGGGCATCGATGCGTGGTGGATGGATGCCAGCGAGCCCAACGTGACGGACTGCACCGACATGGACTATCGCAAGGCGCTCTGCGGCCCCACGGCCCTCGGACCTTCGACGCAATACTTTAACACCTACGCCTTGATGAACGCCCGTGCCATCTATGAAGGTCAGCGCGCCGCCGATGCCGACCGTCGCGTGTTCCTGCTGACGCGCTCGGGTTTCGCCGGTCTGCAGCGCTATTCCACGGCCACGTGGAGCGGTGACATAGCGTCGCGCTGGGAGGATATGAAGGCGCAGATCTCCGCCGGACTGAACTTCTCGGTCAGCGGCGTTCCCTTCTGGACGATGGATATCGGCGGCTTCACCATCGAGAACCGCTACTACGCTGCGCTGGCCGCCTACAACCAAGGTCAGGTGACCGACGACTGGCGCGAGTGGCAGGAGCTTCAGACGCGCTGGTATCAGTTCGGCGCTTTCTGTCCGCTCTTCCGCGCCCACGGCCAAGGTCCCTTCCGCGAAGTGTGGAACATCGCGTCCGAGGGACAGCCCGCCTACAACTCCATCGTGTATTACACGCGTCTGCGCTATCGCCTGATGCCTTACCTCTACGCGCTGGCCGGCATGGCGTGGCGCGACGACTACACGCTGATGCGTCCGCTGGTGATGGACTTCACCGACGACCGCGAGGCGCGCAACGTGGGTGATCAGTTCCTGCTCGGTCCTGCGCTGATGGCGGCGCCCGTCTATACTTACGGTGCCCGTAGCCGCAGCGTCTATTTGCCTGCGGCCTGCAGCTGGTATGATTTCTACACCGGTCGCACGATGGCTCCTGGCCGTCACGATGTCTCAGCGCCTTACGAGCGCATACCTCTGTTCGTGCCCGCCGGCAGCATACTTCCAGTAGGTCCCGATGTGCAGTACGCCGGCGAGCAGCCTGACGCGCCGCTGACGCTTTATGTCTATACCGGTCGCGACGGCCACTTCACGCTCTACGACGACGACGGCGTGACCTATGCCTACGAGCGCGGCGAGTGTGCCACGATCCCTCTCGCATGGGACGAAGCCGCTGCCACACTCACCATCGGCGCGCGCCAGGGGCAGTACCCCGGCATGGCCGCCCGCCGCACCTTCCGCATCGTCTTCGTCGCTCCTGACCACCCGCAGCCCTTCGGCAGCGAAGAGGGAGCCGTTGAGGTCGAGTACGAGGGCAAGGAGTTGAAAGTTGAGAGTTGAAAGTTGAGAGTTGAACTTTCGGAGCAGCGAGAGCAATCAAGCTTGCTTGAATTGCCGAGTCGTGACGAAAGTCAGCGAAGCTAAAGTTGAAAGTTACGAAAACGAAAACATTATTTTATTCTTCATTCCTCATTCTTCATTCTTCATTCTTCATTCTTCATTCCTCATTCCTCACAACCTATGATAAAGAAACAGCTATTGTTCGTGATTGTTGCTGCGCTGGCGATGCTCTCCTGCTCGCAGCACGTTGAGAATAAGGGAAAGAGCGTGCTGACGACGGTCGGAAATCCTTACCTGCCGCTGTGGGAGCATATCCCCGACGGCGAGCCTTACGTGTTCGAGGATCCCGACAACCCCGGCCACCAGCGCGTGTATATCTATGGTTCCCATGATATTATACGGACGGACTACTGCGGGCGCAATCAGGTCGTGTGGTCGGCTCCCGTGGACGACCTGAGCCAATGGCGCTACGACGGTGTCATCCTCGTCGTTGACAAGAACGCCAAGGGTGAACCCTTCGACTCAGCAGGCACTGCCGACGTCCTCTTTGCGCCCGACGTGGCGTTGAAAGTGGAGCCCGACGGCACCAAGACCTACTACCTCTATCCCAACGATCAGGCGTGGGGGCGCAATGGCCTCGTCGCCAAGAGTGCCCGTCCCGACGGTCCCTTCGAGGTGTGCAACTGGAGCGAGAACGACGCCAATGCCACGGACGGCGTGCTGAGGTTCGACCCCGCTGTTTTCGTGGATGACGACGGACGCGTCTATGGCTACTGGGGTTTCCAACAGTCGTTCGGGGCTGAACTGGATCCCGCGACGATGGCCACCGTGAAGCCTGGCACTGAAGTGGTCGAGGATATGGTCTCGTCGTTGCAGCAGCCCGGACCGTTCCGCTTCTTCGAGGCTTCGTCCATACGCAAGATCAGGAATAAATACGTGTTCATCTACAGCCGTTGGACGGAGCCGGGCGAGTTCGGGTTGCCCGACACCAACTACACGCTGGCCTATGCCTACAGCGACCATCCCCTCGGGCCTTGGACCTATGGCGGCACGATCATCGACGGCCGTGCGCGTGAACACGACGAGGCCGGCAACGTCATCGCTACGGCTACGCCGTCGGGCAACACGCATGGAAGTATCTGCGAGATCAACGGACAGTGGTTCGTGTTCTACCATCGCCAGACCGGCACCGATGAGTTCGCGCGTCAGGCCATGGTAGCGCCCATCGACGTCGAAGTGGACGAGGCTCCCGGCGGCGCAGTGCGTATCTCGGAAGGCGAATACACATCGGAAGGATTCGCCCTCGAAGGACTCGATCCGCTGGAGTGCCACTCGGCGGGCATCGCCTGCTGGTATACGGGTCCGCGTCCGGCAGAGCACGAATGGCCCAACAAGACTTTCTACGGCTCCTACGTCGCTGCCGCCTACGGCACGGAGAGCAACCTCGAGGCTCCGTATGACCCCGTCAACAATAGCAATCCCGTCGTGAATAACACCGCCGGTTCCATCGTCGGCTACAAATATTTCAACTTCGACAAGACCTATGGAAAGGAAGACCTGCAGCTGGTGCTCCAGCTGACACCGGAAGGCATGGACGGAACCATCGCTGTCATGGCCGATCGTCCATGGGAGTCGCAAGGCGGTCAGCTCCTGGGCTCCCTGACGTTGACGGCAGCTATGCCTTCGACCCCTGTGGAATTATCCATACCCCTTCCCTCGCTTGCTACGCTGCAAGGCAAGCACGCCCTCTTCCTCAAGTTCGCATCGCCCACCGAAGGGAAGTCGCTGTGCACGCTCCATACGTTGAGGTTTAAGTGAAAAGTTGAAAGTTGAACTTTCGGAGCAGCGAGAGCAATCAAGCTTGCTTGAATTGCCGAGTCGTGACGAAAGTCAGCGAAGCTAAAGTTGAAAATTGAAAAGATATTTTAAAATGAAAAGATTCATCAACATCATTCTATTGTTACTGATGGCCTTCAGCGGAACGAAGGCTCAAGAACCACGTCAGTTGTCGGCAGAGGCTGAGACGCTGTTGAAATGCTTCCGCGAGATCTACGGCGAGAAGACGATATCCGGTATTACGGCCAATGTCAATTGGAATATCAACGAGGCCAAGTGGGTCTTTCAGCACACCGGCAAGTGGCCTGCCATCAATTACTTCGATTTCATCCACCTGCCCTTCTCGCCAGCCAATTGGATCGACTACACCAATGTCACTGAGGTCGTTAACTGGTACAAGAACGGTGGCGTTGTAGGTTGTATGTGGCACTGGAACATGCCTACGAACGATGGCACGGACTGGACCTGTACCCCGGGCACCGGTGACAAGCAGACGGGCTTCGACGTGCGCAAGATCTTCGAGCCGGAGTCGGATGAATACAAGCGTATGATAAAGGATATAGATAAGGTGGCTTCTACCCTCAAGAAGCTCAGGCAGCGTAAGATTCCCGTGTTGTGGCGTCCGTTGCACGAGGCTGGCGGCATGTGGTTCTGGTGGGGAATGGATGCAGAGGCCTGCAACGAGCTCTGGCGCGTCATGTACGACCGATTCACCAACTACCACGGTCTCAACAACCTCATCTGGGTGT
The DNA here is from genome assembly GCA_016280855.1 of Bacteroidaceae bacterium. Lineage (GTDB taxonomy): Bacteria > Bacteroidota > Bacteroidia > Bacteroidales > Bacteroidaceae > Physcousia. The sequence continues at coordinate 6,092 of JAEEHP010000256.1, read as the reverse complement.
GGACGTCGGCGGCAGCCTGGAACAAACCCTACAGCGACGGCTACAAGTGGTATCCGGGCGACGAGTACGTGGATATCGTGGGACTCGACGTCTATAACAACAACAATTCCGCGAACATCTATAGCACCTGTTTCAAGTTCCTCAAGAACAGTTCGCCCGACAAACTCGTGGCGCTCACCGAGTGCGGCAATCTGGCAACGATCGGCAAGCAATGGCGTTCGGGTGCAAAATGGCTTTATTTCGCACCGTGGTACGACTACGAACGCACCAACAAGCCCGACAGCGAGGCGTTCAAGAGCACGGAGCACACCCATTGCAACGCTGAGTGGTGGACGGAAGCCTTTTCACACGACTATGTGCTCACGCGCGAAGACTTCAAACAGCTGTTGACCGACGTGCAGAACCGCATTGAAACCCCTCTCATTCTGCAAAAGGGTAGTACAGAAGCTTCCTACGACCTCTCCGGACGTCCGTGGAGAAACGGACAACGAGGTATCATGATCAGAAACGGAAAGAAATACGTGACGCGTTAACAGATGAACACCTTAACACGAAGATGAAAATGATCATGCGAGCACGCCTATGTGAATGAGCTTATTTGCATAGGCGTGTTTTTTAAGAAATAATAAGTATCTTTTGATGAGATAACGAAAAAAATGCGTACCTTTGCATCATGAAAACAAAAACTGTTAACAACATCATTATTCAACAAGTGACTAAGCACATCCTTTCAATCTCCCGCATTTTTGTTGCGCTCATGACTCTCGGCCTGAGCACGACTGCCGTGGCTCAAACCAACAATACGAGCGACCGTGCCCTGTGGGCGAGCATCAACGGCGCGCAGAACGCATCGCTCGGCAACTATCAGCAATACACCGGCAAGGTGCTGGTGACGTGGCGTATGCTTCCAGGCGACAACGCCTCGACGGGCTTCGACCTCTATCGGACCGTTGGCACAGGAGCGGAGCGTAAAATCGCCTCGAACATCAAGAACCGCACGTGCTACCAGGACGGCTCGGCAAGCAAGGCCTACGACAACCACTACCGGCTGACCTACGCCGGCAGCAGGGAGACGCTCTCTGCGTTCACGCTGACGAAGGAGCAGATCTCCAACGGATGGCCTTACATCAGCATTCCGCTGGCCGACACGAAGGACGTGTATGCGAACACGGCGAAGATCGTCTATACCGCCAACGACGTGAGCGTGGGTGACTTGGACGGCGACGGCGAGTTCGAGCTGGTGGTGAAACGCCTGCAGAGCGTCAAGGACGCCAGCGGAAATATTGTCGCAGACGGCTCCGGCGCCAGCTATTCACAGCAGGACTGCCTCTGGGCCGTCATCTGGGATGCCTACAAGCTGGACGGCACGCTGCTGTGGCGTGTGAAGGGCGGTCCAGGCATCATACTGGGCAACTCGTCGAGCTTCGCCGTGGCTGATTTCGATGGCGACGGCTGTGCCGAAATGGCCATACGCACCTGCGAGGGCACGGTGTTCGGCGACGGAGAGCAGATCGGCGACACGAACAACGACGGCAAGATAGACTACCGCACGTGGGGCAACCTCAATTCGAGCAGCCCCGGATGGGTGGATCATTATAATTCGGCGGGGCCGGAGTTCATCAGCATCATCGACGGACGCACCGGCCGCGAGCTGGCACGCGACAACTTCATCAACCGCGAGACCAGCAGCTCGTGGGGCGACGACTATTGGAAGCGCGCCTGTTCGTTCCGCGTCGGCGTGGGCTGTTTCGACGAGACGGGGCTGCCCAGCGCCGTGTTCTGCCGGGGCGTTTATGGCCACAGCGTCATCGAAGCGTGGGACTGGCGCAACGGACAGCTCACCCGCCGCTGGCGATTCGATACCAACGACCGCGGCACAGGAAAGGACGGCAAGCGTCACAGCACCTATGCCTCGCAGGGCAACCATTCGCTCAACGTGGCGGATCTCGACGGCGACGGACTAGACGAGGTGATGTACGGCTCGATGGCTGTTGATGACGACGGCATTGGCTTGTGGAACACACGCTTAGGTCACGGCGACGCCAACTTCGTTGGCAAGTTCCTGCCCGGACGCGAAGGTCTGCAGATGTTCCATTGCCTCGAGACCGGCAAGACGATGGTGGCGCTGCACGATGCGCGTGACGGCAGCGTGATTTGGAAGAAGGAAGCCGCCGACGACAACGATATGGGGCGCTGCATGGTCGCTGATTACTCACCCGCCACGCCCGGCTGCGAGTTCTGCTACTACAAGAGCGACCTCTTCGACCAGGACGGCAATTCCACCGGCATCTCTACCGCGGGTGACTGGAAGCTGGGCTTCGCTGCCGCCATATGGTTCGACGGCTCGCTCTCGCGACAAGGACTCTCGGAGGAAGGTATCATCCATAGCGTTCCCAACGGACGCACCTTTACGATGTGGCGCTACAGCATGGCGATGATCAACGGCACGAAAGGCAATCCTTCGTGGTACGGCGACCTCGTGGGCGACTGGCGCGAGGAGATCATCCTGCCCGATGCTTCGCGCGTGCACGACATCAAGATTTTCTCGACATGGTATCCCACGACGCATAAGTTCCCGTGGCTCATGACCGACCATTGCTATTGGATGAGCTGCCTGAACCAGAACATCGGTTACAACCAACCCACCAACACGGGCTACTACCTTGGCAGCGACATCACGAAGGATGCCAACGCATGGGCTGAGGCTGAGCGGGTGCAGAACAAAGGCCTGACGACGGGCATCAACAACCTCACCTCCGGTCCATCTTCGAGAGGCGAGGGGAGTGGTCATTGGTACACCATAGACGGCCAACGGCTCTCAGACAAACCGACACAAAGCGGACTTTACATCAAGAACGGAAAGAAGATATTTGTGAAATAAACGACATTACCTAAAAAGTTAAAAAGATGAAAACAAAGATCATGACTACAGTATTGGCTTCGAGCCTCACGCTGCTCGCCTGTGGCCCTCAGGGCAGCACGCATGAGCCTGCCATCCCCTCCGACAAGGATGTGGAGGCGCAGGTCGAACAGGCACTGAACAAGTTATCGCTCGACGAGAAGATCGGTCAGATGTGCGAACTGACCATCGACGTTATCACCGACCAGAGCGTCCCTGACAAGTTGGTGCTCAACGAGGAGGCGCTGAAGAACGTGCTCGAGAAGTACAAGGTCGGCAGTATCCTCAACGTGCCGAAAGGCGTGGCACAGACACCCGCCGCTTGGGCGACGCTCATCCGCCGTCTCAACCAGATGTCGATGGATGCGCAGGCCGGCGTGCCGCAGATCTACGGCGTCGATCAGATCCACGGCGCCAGCTACACGTGGGGCGCTACGCTCTTTCCGCAGGAAGTGGGTCAGGCCGCCTCGTTCAATCGCGCCATTCCGCGCCGCGTGAGCGAGATTGCTGCCTACGAAAGCCGCGCGTGCCTCATTCCTTGGGTCTATTCCCCCGTGATGGATCTCGGACGGCAGCCGCTGTGGAGCCGCATGTGGGAGAGCTATGGCGAGGACGTCTATCTCAACGCTGAGATGGCGCGCCAGGCCGTCATCGGCTATCAGGGCGACGACCCCAACCACATCCCGGCCGACCGCGTGGCAGCATGCCTGAAGCACTACATGGCTTATGGCGTACCCGTCAGCGGCAAGGACCGTACGCCTTCGAGCGTCACCGAACGCGATATGCGCGAGAAGTATTTCCAGCCCTTCCGCCATGCCATCCAGGCCGGAGCCCTCTCGCTCATGGTCAACTCCAGCGTCAACAACGGCGTGCCTTTCCACGCCAACGCCAAGTACCTGACCACCTGGGCCAAGGAAGAACTGAATTGGGACGGCATGATCGTCACCGACTGGGCTGACATCAATAATATTTGTGTGCGCGACCACGTGGCGGCGACCAAGAAGGACGCGATCTGCATGGCTATCAATGCCGGCATTGACATGTCTATGGTGCCTTACGAAGTGGAGTTCTGCGACCTGCTGAAGGAACTGGTCGATGAAGGTCGCGTCAGCATGCAGCGCATTGACGATGCCGTGCGCCGCGTGCTGCGCCTGAAAGTACGCCTCGGAATGCTCGACAAGCAGACGTGGGATTTCACGCCCGAGCAACTGGCTCAGCAGTTCCCCGATTTTGCAGGCGAAGGCTTTGTCGCCGAGGCTGAGCAGATGGCCGAGGAGTGCATGGTGCTGCTCAAGAACGAACAGGCGCTGCTGCCTCTGAACGAAGGCACGCGCATCCTCGTCTGCGGTCCCAACGCCGACAATCTGCGTGGCATGAATGGCGGATGGACCTATACATGGCAGGGCGACCGCACCAACGAGCTGGCTCCCCAGATGGGCGATTATCCGACGTTCCAGCAGGCGCTGAAGACGCGCTTCGGCGAGGCTAACGTGCGCTTCGTCGAAGGCGTGCGCTGGTCGGCTGACAACTTCGACATGGACGAGAAGGTTGATGTCGCTGCTGCCGTAGCCGCTGCACGCGCGGCGGATGTCGTTGTTGCCTGCCTGGGCGAGAACAGCTACTGCGAGACACCCGGTAATATCAACGATCTCAACCTCAGCGACAACCAGAAGGAACTGGTACGTGCGCTGGCGGCTACGGGCAAACCCGTTGTGCTCGTGCTCACCGAAGGGCGTCCGCGCATCGTGCGCGACATCGAACCGCTGTGCCAGGCTGTCGTTCACACCTTCCTGCCCAGTAACTACGGCGGCACGGCACTCGCACGCCTCCTCGCCGGAGACGCTGATTTCACCGGACGCATGCCCTTCACCTATCCCAAATACACCGGTGCCCTTGTCACCTACGACTACAAACCCTGCGAGAACATGGGTCAGATGGCCGGCAACTACAACTACGACGCCGTCATGGACGTCCAATGGCCTTTCGGCTACGGTCTGCATTACACCTCTTTCGAATACAGCAACTTGCGCGTCGATAAGGCGGACTTCACAGCCTCTGACAACCTCACCTTCAGCGTCGATGTGAAGAATACGGGCTCACGTGCCAGCAAGGAAGCCGTGCTGCTCTTCGTCAGCGACCTTGTCGCCACGCTCACGCCCGACAACACCCGTCTGCGCGCTTTCGACAAGGTGGAACTGCAACCCGGCGAGCAGAAGACCGTCGAGCTCACCGTCGCCGCCAAAGATCTCGCCTTTGTGGGCAACGATCTGAAGTGGCGTCTCGAAGCCGGTGACTTCCTCGCAACCGCTGGCGGACAAAAACTTGAACTGCATTGCACCGAGGATCGTGTGTGGGACGATCCGAATCCTTGATGAGACGATGAAAAGGTTCCTTCCCTCTTTTGTGCTGTTCGCCCTCGCATGGGCTGGCGCAGCGGCACAGACGATTCAGCTCAGCGCCAAGGCCAGTGGCAAACAGTTCGACGGCATCGGAGCCGTCAATGGCGGCGGCGCCACCTCGGTGCTGCTCAGGGACTACCCCGAGCCGCAGCGCTCGCAGATCATGGACATGGTCTATAAGCCTATGTTCGGCGCCAGCGTCAGCACCATCCTCGTTGAGGTGCCGGGCGACGGCAACAGCACGCAGGGTTCCATGCCCTCGCACGCCCATGAGCGCAACGATGCCAACTTCCTGCGCGGCTATATGTGGTGGGTGATGCGGGAGACCAAGCGGCGCAACCCTAACTTGGCGCTCGATGCCACGGCATGGAGCGCACCGGCATGGGTGGGCAACTTCTGGTCGGACGACATGGTGGACTACTACATCGCCTGGTTGCAGGGACTGCGGCAGGTGCATGGACTTGAGCTCGACGCTCTGGGTTGTCACAACGAGAAAGGCTGGAGCGGCGACTTCGCCAAGCACCTGCGACGAGCCATGAACGAGCGCGGCTTCCGCGACGTCAAGCTCCACGGCTTCGGCAACTGGGGCAACCAGAAGATGGATTTCCTCAAATACATGCAGGAGGATGCCGAGCTGCGTGATGCTCTCGATGCCGTTTGCGCACACACCTACAGCGAGATACAGCTGACACCCGAGCAGCGCAAGATGGCCGAGGACATGGGAAAACCGATCTGGAACAGCGAGGACCACGTCTATCTGCCGGGCTTCGACTGCCTCATCACCATCGTGAAGT
>JAEEHP010000032.1 GCA_016280855.1 Bacteroidaceae bacterium | reverse complement strand
GGCAACGCATGGCAGTACATGTGGTTTGTGCCACACGATCCGCAAGGCCTCATCGACCTCTTCGGCGGTGCTAAGCCATTCCTGAAGAAGCTCGATGAGAACTTCTCGCTAACTGCCACCAGCGGCGAGGTCAACGGCAACGCCAGCGGGTTCATAGGTCAGTACGCTCACGGCAACGAGCCCAGCCACCACACCGTTTATCTCTACTCGTTTGCAGGCCGCCCGGAACGCACGCAGGAACTTGTGGATCAGGTGCGACGCGAGTTCTACCGCGCCACGCCTTGCGGTTACGCGGGCAACGACGACTGCGGTCAGATGTCAGCTTGGTATATCTTCTCGGCGCTCGGCTTCTATCCCTTCCACGCAGGAGCCGCCGAATACGTTCTCGGCACGCCGTTGTTCAAGAAAGCTACCCTTCATCTTGCCGGCGGTAAGGATTTCGTCATCACGGCGCCTAACAAAACATCAGATCGTGTCCACGTCAAGAGCGTGAAACTCAACGGCCGCCCCATGAAGGGCTTCACCCTTACGCATCAGCAAATCATGGCTGGCGGAACCCTCGAATTCATTATGAAATAACTTCGCTTTTTCGTCATTTGAGCTATGCGTAAACCATCATTATTACTTTCTCTTTCAGTTTGTCTCATTGCCCTGTACGTGCTGACTGCCTGCCGCGACAGCAAGCGGGATGCTATCGGAAAGACGCAAGTGCGCATCGAAACTTCTGAGGGCGATATTGTCGTGCGTCTCTACGACGATACTCCGCTTCATCGTGACAACTTCATTCACAATGTCAATTCTGGTTTCTACGATGGCATCCTATTTAATCGTATAGTGCCGGATATGGTCATTCAGGCGGGCGACACTTGTTTGAAGGTCGATGGTCAGAGAACCTCACGCTCAGGGTCGGCGCACGATTCCGCCAAGTCCGTAGGCCCCTCAGCCGTCACGATCCCTGCCGAAATCGTTTATCCTCGCCATTTCCATAAACAGGGCGCTTTAGCTGCAGCCCGCGAGCCCGACAGCATTAATCCGCAGCGTGAGTCAAGTGCTTTGCAATGGTATATTGTCACAGGCAAGAAACAGACATCAGCGCAGCTGGCGGAACTGCAGGCATTGCTTTACGAAGCCAAGGTGGCAGCGTGTTTCGATCGTCTGCAGCGCGAACACGCCGAAGAGCTGGCAGCGCTGAAAGCTACCGACCGCTCTGCACAGCAGGAACTGTTGAGCCGCTTGCAGATTGAGGCAGAGGAGACGCTGGTCAAGAACCCGCCAGCGCCGTTCAATGATGTGCAGAAACAGACCTATGCCCGTATCGGAGGAGCACCGCATCTCGATGGCGAATATACTGTCTTCGGCGAAGTGGTCGAAGGGATGCCCATCGCCTTGAGAATAGGGCGCACACCCGTTGATGCCAAAGAACATCCGCGGCGACAGGTATATATCAAACGAATCGTCGTTGAATAACTCCAAGGCGTGTTTTTATGCTCCCTTGCTTCCCTAAATGTCGGCGAGGAGGGTTTCGAGCAGCACTTGATGGTGGCCAGGCATAATGATGTGATGGTTACCGATAGGGTCGGTGAGGAAGTAGCGGGCTTGCGAGGAATCGGCTAGCTGGATCACCTGCTGGGTGCGGCAGAGGTTGGGCTGTGCTTGATTACGAACGAGTTCACCTTCGGCTATGAAATGGCGCGAGAGATCAGGAGCAAGTTTGAAAATGGTGACAGGACCAGGGTGCATGAAACCGCGGATGCCGATGCCGATACCCGATTCGTAGTGTGTATCCAGCTCGTAACGCTCGACCATATTCAGCGGGATCGTGCAATGGGCAAAGAGCAGTTCACCCGTTTCGGGGTTGATGTGGGCTGGATTGGCTTGAAAACCGGAAACGCCTGTCACGGACTTCGTTACGGCCATGGATAGCATCGCCGGAACATCCCCCTCGCAACCAGCAATGATGCCTTCAGCATTCAGCTTGGCCAAAGCCAGGCAACCGGTGTTGTGGATCGCGGTGAGCAGGTCAAAGCAACGGAGGGTAAAACCATGCAGGTTGTGCCGGGCTACAATCTCTTTGAGCGCTTCATAGATTTTCATTGCCCCTTCCGTGCCGCCATCGACTTCATTCTTGAACACGGGTAAAGGTAGCTCTATGAGCTCAATGCCCAAGCTCTGACGTACAACTTTGGCATCGACGTCACTGGCGATGAGCCAGTCGGAGGGGTGTCCGATGATGCCGAGGCGTAGGCTGCGGAGTTGTCGGCGCGCTTCTTCGGCTTGTGCCAGCAGCTGGATGCGAGCGCTGATGTAGTCGGCACTGCCGTGCAGGATCTCGCCCTGCAAGCCGTGCTGTCGCAGGAATGATAGAATCTCCATCGATGCGGCCAGAGAATTGCTTGTACCGGAGGTTAGCAGTCGGAAGGGACGGTTGCTGCGATGCTTAAGTTCGGGCATAAGGCGCTGGAAAAGGCCTTCTGTGCCGCCCGTTCGTACATAGATGAGGTCGAGTGAATGTCGGCCATAAGTGCTGTAGTCGCTGCCGCAGAACTGGTGGTCGAGGTGAAGACTGTCGAGAAAAGAACGGGTGGCTGCATCAATGGCCTGCACGTTGTGGAGCTCGGAGGTAAGGGTGTAGATTGCTATCATTGTTGGTCGGTTTAATACTGCAAAGGTACAAAAAAGTGAAAAGTGAAAGAATGAAAAGTGAAAAATAATGGGGTGAATAGTAAAAAATGCATGATTGGAAAGAAAAACTTTCAACTTTCAACTTTCAGCTTTCAACTTTTTATTATCTTTGTCGCCGAAAACATCCATTATGACGCGCGAAAAGGAAATTTACAAAGTAACGCTCGTCGGCAGTCTCGGTAATTTGTTGCTGCTGGTCTTCAAGTTCGTTGCAGGCGTTGTCGGTCACAGCTCGGCGATGATCGCTGATGCCGTACACTCGCTGTCGGACTTTGTGACGGACGTGGTGGTGCTGGCTTTCGTGCGAGTGAGTGCTAAGCCTCAGGACGCTTCTCACGACTATGGTCATGGTAAGTTCGAGACCATCGCCTCATTCCTGATTGGCTTAGCCTTGGTTGCTGTAGCCATTGGAATCATCGTTGCGGGCAGCCTGAAGTTGTCGGCGTGGCTCAGCGGTGAAGCATTGGATGTCCCAGGTGTGCTGGCTTTGTGGGCTGCCTTGTTGTCCATCGTGGTCAAAGAGTTGCTCTACCGCTACACCGCGCGTCGCGGCAAGGCCCTCGAATCGCAGGTGATGATAGCTAATGCTTGGCACCATCGCAGCGATGCGCTCTCGTCGGTGGCAGCTACTATAGGCATTGGCGGCGCTATTCTTTTGGGCGAACGGTGGGCTGTGCTCGACCCAATGGCCTCCATCGTCGTTGGCGCAATGCTCGTGAAGGTAGCTTGGGATTTGCTGAAAACCAATATTGATGAACTCACTGAAGGCTCACTGCCGGCTGAGACTGAGGAGGAAATACTGCAGCTCATAGCTGCCACGCCGGGCGTAGAGCAGCCTCATAATTTGCGCACGCGGCGCATAGGCAATCATTATGCCATAGAAGTTCATGTTTGCATGGACGGAGCGCTGCCATTGCGCGAAGCTCACGATAAGGCGACGATGATCGAGAAGGGAATCAAGAATCGCTTCGGACAGCAGACTCACGTAACAATTCACATGGAACCACAATGAAACAGCAACGACTACAATCCTTGGATGCCTTGCGAGGCTTTGATATGTTTTTCATTATGGGCGGCGCAGGACTGCTCGCGGCCTTGGCACAATGGATGCCGTGCGCCTTCACCGAGGAACTGGCGCGTCAAATGGATCATGTCGAATGGAACGGCTTAGTGCATCACGACACTATCTTCCCGCTGTTCCTATTCATAGCGGGTATAGCCTTTCCGTTTTCGCTGGCCAAGCAGCGCGAGAGCGGCAAGAGTGACCGTGCCATTCGTTGGAAGGTCGTCCGCCGCGGAATCACCTTGGTGCTGTTGGGGGTAATCTACAATGGTTTGCTGGATCACTGGAATTTCTGCGAGGCGCGCTATGCGAGCGTACTGGGCCGCATCGGTTTGGCATGGATGTTCGGTGCCCTCATCTTCATGCGTTCGGACTGGAAGCCGCGCATCGCCATCACGGCGGCCATCCTTGTCGGCTACTACCTTCTCATGCGCTTCGTGCCGGCTCCCGACAGTGGCGGGGCGGATGTGTTCACAGCCGAAGGCTCCATTGCCGGTTACATCGATCGTCAGCTCTTGCCAGGCAGAATCTATTATGGAAATATTGACCCCGAGGGCATCCTGAGCACGTTGCCCGCTATTGCTACCGCCTTGCTGGGTATGTTCACGGGCGAATGGGTTAAGCTGCAACGCGAGGGCTTGACGCCGGGCAAGAAGGTGCTTTGGATGGTCGTTGCCGGCGTGGTGATGCTGACCTTAGGCTTGCTTTGGAATCTTGACTTCCCCATCAATAAGAAGCTGTGGACGAGTTCTTTCGTACTGGTAGTGGGAGCTTACTCATTGTTTATGTTCGCCCTCTTCTACTGGCTCATCGATGTGCGAGGCTGGCGTCGCTGGACGCTGTTCTTCACGGTCATCGGCATGAACAGCATTACCATCTATCTCGCTCAGAAGTTCATCAATTTCTCCTATACCTCCACGAAGCTCTTCGGCGGTCTCTTTGCCTTCCTGCCCGAGCAAGTCCAACCCTTCTTTGAGTCGGCGGGCTATATCGGCATTTGCTGGATCTTCCTATATGCCCTCTACTGCCAACGCATCTTCCTGAAAGTGTGAGCTCTGCCCATTTTTCCTCAAATTAACAATTTTTCTTGCGTTGTACTATCCTATCTCAACGTTTTTTGTTATCTTTGTGCACGAAAAGGAGCTTGCCGAAGGCTATTATAAGTTTAACTTTGCCAGGATTACGAGGCGAGACTCTTGCAAATGTAAAGATTATCAGCCAAATACAAAATAGAAATAAAACAAACCAAAAAGATTATGCGTAAACTGTCTTTCTTGATGAGTCTTTTACTCGTTGCGATGACCACTGCCGTCGCCCAGAACCCTTATCTGCCGCTTTGGGAGCACCTCCCTGACGGCGAGCCGCGCGTGTTCGAAGATCCAGACAACCCTGGCAAGCTGCGCGCTTATATAATAGGTTCGCACGATGTCACCTATACGGCCTACTGTGGTCCCGATATTCGTATTTGGTCGGCTCCGGTCGAGAATTTGACACAATGGCGCGACGAAGGCCCTGTCTTCTCTTACTTTGTTGATGGGCAATGGGATACTATGTTTGCCCCCGATCTCGTAGAGACCGTTGACCGCCAAACGGGCAAAAAGACCTATTGGCTCTATCCCCACAGCCGCGGTTGGCGACGAGTGGCTATGGTTTGCAAGAGCGACCGTCCCAACGGACCCTTCACACCCGTGAATCTGACGCCCGACGGCCGTGCCTGCGTCGAGGGCTCGCTCATCGATTTCGACCCTTCAGTGTTCATTGAGAATATCACCGATAAGAAAGATCCCGACTACGGCGTCGGCTATCGTGCTTATGTCTTCTATGGCTTCCAACATTCTACGGCTTGCCAGCTCGACCAGCGCACGATGTATTCGAAGCGTCCGGGCACTGAACTTATTGATCCTTTCATCCCTGCCAGTTCTGCCGACGGACGTCTGCTGGACCGCGAGGGCTCGACCTATAAGGCGCTCTACGAAGGACAGAATCCCCTGGAGTTCAATTTCTTCGAAGCTTCGAGCATTCGGCAGGTGGGTAATAAATACGTCATGGTGTTCTCGGGCTATAGCGGCAAGGAATACGGTTTAGGCAACACCAACAGTGCCCTTCGTTATGCTTACGGCGATTCACCCCTTGGACCCTGGCGCGCTGGTGGTTGCGTCGTGGATTCTCGCGGCGTAGTGCTCAACGAGGACGGCTCGCGCCTGACGACCAGCAATGCTGGTCATAACACCCATGGCTCGTTGCAGGAAATCAACGGCCAGTGGTATATTTTCTACCATCGTCCGCCACGTGGCTTCGGCAACGCCCGTCAGCCCATGGTCGCACCCGTGAAGATCGAATGGGACAAGAAACCCGTGGCCAAAGGAGGGCAGGTGCGCATCACCGGCTACGACCCCTTTGCTAAGGATGGGAAGTGGACGGCCAAGGCCGCTAATGGCAACGAATATCGTGGCGGCGAAGTGACGAGCGAGGGCTTTCAGATCTTCGGCCTGCCACCGTACGCCTATTACAGCGCCGGCATCGCATGCTACATGACGGGGCCTGGATCTAACGAAATGATGCAGGACAACCACGATGTGTGGTCCAATCACATGGATTTGGCTGGCGTGAAGAATGGCGTCATCATCGGTTTCAAATACTTCGGGTTCGGCGGCTTGGACAAGGCAACGAAGGGCGTTCCTGCCTTCGAGGGCATCAAGAAAGGCGACAATCCGTGTCTTTATTTGAACCTCACTCCCAGCGGTCGTGGTGCTTTCAGGATTCACGTCATGCTTGACGGCCCATACGCCAACAGCACTTGGAATGGTCGTGAGATAGGCGTCATCGATGTCCCCGCTGATGCGCCGAAGACCTCGAGAGTCTACCCAATTTCTGTTCCTGCCATCGAAGGACTCACGGGCAAACATGCCATATATCTCGCTATTGAAGGACCTGAGGTGCAGGAGCCGCAGAACGACCGCCGCCAGCAGTTTGGCCGTCGTCAGCAGCCGCAGCGCCCGCAGGGACTCTTCGACCTCCACGGCATCGGATTCGGAAAGGACGGTACATACGAGCAGCCGCAGCCTGTGCCTGAAGTGACCATCACCGTCGACGGTCAGCGCCTGAACATCCCCGCAACACCCATCTACAGCACGAATGCCAACGGCTACACGGAGTGCAACCACTATCAGGTCTATGCGCCGCTGAAGGCCAACTCCGTGATCAAGGCGACAGCCGAGCTCCCCGGTGCGAGACGCGCCGACGTGAAGTTCGACATCAGTCCCATCTCCGACGGCCGCGCTACCGTTCGTGCTACATACAACGGTAAAACAAAGATTTATCTGATTAACTAACAACCAAATAATGAATAATCTATAACCTTCAAAACTTTACGATTATGAGAAAATCATCTTTCCTTATCCTTTGTTCTTTGTTCCTTGCCCTCTCGGTGATGGCACAGCGCACGCCCACGATGGGATGGAGCTCATGGAACACCTTTGCCCTCAACATCAACGAGGAGTTAATCAAGTCGCAGGCCGATGCCATGCACACGAGCGGCTTGCAGGCCGCTGGCTACCAGTTTATCAACATCGACGATGGCTACTGGGATGGTCGCGGGTCCGACGGCAAGCTTCGCCTGAACACCAAATTGTTCCCCAATGGTATGCGTTCGTTGGTCGATTACATCCACAGCCTGGGGCTCAAGGCTGGTATCTACTCCGATGCTGGCGACAACACCTGTGGATCGGGCAACCGTCACGCCTGGGGCCTCGGCGTGGGCTTTGCCGGTCACGAAGACGAGGACTGTCACCTCTACTTCATCGACTGGGACTTCGATTTCATCAAGGTTGACTACTGCGGTGGTGCACACATGCGTCTCGACGAGCAGCAGCAATACACCAAGATCTCCAATGCCATCAAAAACTGCGGCAAGCCCGGCATCGTGTATAATATGTGCCGCTGGGCTTATCCCGGTACCTGGAGCGCCGACGTGGCCGATTCATGGCGCACGACAGGCGATATCTTCGATGCTTGGCGTAGCGTCAAAGGCATTCTCGCCGAGAACCTCTACCTCAGCGCATTCTGCCACGACGGCCACTACAACGACATGGATATGCTCGAGGTAGGACGTTCGATGTCTCAAATCGAGGACGAGACACACTTTGGCATGTGGTGTATAATGGCTTCGCCACTGCTCATCGGCTGTGATATGGCTAAGATCCGTCCTGAATCGCTGAAGCTGCTTTGCAACAAGGACCTCATCGCCTTGAACCAAGACCCACTCCACCTGCAAGCTTACGTTGCCGAGAAGCAAGGTGAATGCTTCGTATTGGTCAAGGATATTAAGCGTCGCGGCGGCACAGAGCGTGCCTTTGCTATCTATAACCCCAGCGACGAGGAACAGCACGTGTTGCTACACCCCATGACCATCGAACTGGGCGGCGCCATTCAGTATTACGACTGCATCCGTCAGGAGCGTTTTGTCACCACGACGGAGCCTGTGCTCTTCACCATCCCGGCTCACGGCACCAAAATCATGCGCGCAAAAGGTGAGCAGCGTATGCCGCGTGTCGTCTATGAAGCCGAAACGGCTTTCATGCCCGCCTATCAGGAGCTGCGCAACAATCAGAACGAGAAGTCGGCCGTCTTTGTCGCTGACGATATGGCAAGCGGCGGTTACAAGGCTTGCTGGCTCGGCGGACGCCCCGACAATGACATCCAATGGCGCGATGTCTTTGTTCGCGAAACAGGCTCTTACAAACTGGTATTCACTTACTTCGGTGGCGAGGATCGCACAATGGAGCTCGATGTCAATGGTGAGCACGCCATGTCGCTGGCTACTCACTCGCGCGACTGGGGTGCCAAAGGTCGTATCTCCGTACCTGTGACGCTGAAACGAGGGCTCAACACCATTCGTCTGTACAACAACAGCGAATGGATGCCAGACATCGACCGCATGGTCGTTCTACCTTACGGAACGAGATAAATCCCCTAATACTATTCAATCATTTCCTCCCATGACTACGGACGGGCTCACACAAGAGTCCGTTCGTAGTTCGTTTTTGCCGTTTCGTTGAAAATAGCATTTATGCGGTTGGCTATATGCGTTTTTTTGATTACCTTTGTCGCCGAAAACAACAATAATTCGATAATTATGAAGAAAACGCAGATTCTTTTATCGCTTGTAGCGGCTTGTGCAACAACGGCTTTCGCAGACGACTACAAATACCCTTATCTGATCGTCACCGCCAGCGACGGTACTGAAACAACCCTAAATGCAGCAGCGCTTGAGATTACCTTTGCTGATGGCAAACTCGTTGCAACAAACGACGACGGCACTACGCAGCTCACGCTCGACGGTCTGGCCTCGATGCGTTTCTCGGAAACGGAGGGCGTACAGCCTGAAGTGGACAACGTGAAATCGCTCAACGCCGCAACTGAAGTCAAGGTCTTCACCACCTCAGGCATTTACGTAGGCACTTTCGAATCCGTGGCCAAGGCGAAGGCTTCGCTGAAGAAAGGCCTTTATGTAATCACCTTGAATAATAAGAGTCAAAAACTTAACATCCGATAGCCATGAAAAAGATATTCCTTTCAATATGCATATTCGCGCTGTTCGCCCTCACGGTTGCGGCGCAGACCTTGAATGTCGTCGTTGGCGATGTTGTCTATCAGTTCCCTGCTGCCGATGCTGGAACGATGAATTATTCCGAGGGTAGCTCGCTTACCGTAGAACACAAGACATTCGCCGTCAGTGACATAACGCGTATGTTCGTTGATGCCACCGAGGTCGATTCCTCTACTGTCAGCGTTGTTTACGGAGGCTCGTCGGCTAAGGTTTATGTGGCAGGTGACATCGCACATCTGGTCACACCAACCATCAGCGGTGCTCACGTCAGTATTGCTCAGAGCGACGATGTGGACCGTGAGATCACCTACAGTCTCGCAGGCGAGAGCAGCGATGGCGAGTTCTACATGAGCGGCTCCTACAAAGCCACCGTGGAACTGCGTGGCCTAACCCTTACCAATGCCACTCCGGTCTATTCTGGAGCAGCCGTTTGCATTATGAACGGCAAGCGTATCAATCTCAGTGTCAAGGCTGAAACCGCTAACACCCTCACCGATTGCGCCAGCCCATCCGATGCTCTTGCACAAAAGTCGGCGCTCTATTGCAAAGGTCATCTCGAGTTGAAGGGTAGGGGATTACTCACCGTCAACGGCAAGTACGCTCACGCCATCAAGAGCGCTGAATACATGCAAATGAAGAACGCAAGCATCAACGTTGCAGCAGCTGTCAAGGATGGCATCTCATGCGACGAGTATTTCCTTATGGAGAGCGGTACGCTCACCATTAAAAGTGTAGGCGACGACGGTATTCAGTGCGACATCGATGGTGACACCTCAACCGGTGAAACTGCCGACCACGAGGATGAGGACAGCGGTAACATCTATATTAATGGCGGCACACTCGACATCACAACGACAGCTGCAGGCACCAAGTGCATCAAGGCTGATTCCACGCTCGTTGTCAATGATGGCATCCTGACGCTCAACGCAAGCGGAGCTATCGACACCAGCGACGCCACAGATCCTTCTTACTCCACAGCCCTCCGAGGCGGTAAGGTGGTCATCAACGGCGGCACTGTCACAGCTACCGTCAAGGGCACGGCAGGCCGAGGTGTCTCTGCTTGGGACATTGAAACCAACGGCGGCTCGCTCACCATCAACAACAGCGCCACGCCGACCACCATCTCTAGTGACGTCAAGAGCGCTAAAGGCTTGAAAGCTTTGAATATGGCTTTGAATGCAGGCACCATCACCATCAATATGACGGGCAATGCAGGCAAGGGAATCAAAGTTGGGTCGGGCACACAAAGCACCAGCGGCGGCGGTGGCTGGGGCGGCGGTGGTGGCCGTCCTGGTGGCGGTGGCGGTATGGGTGGAGGCTCCACATGGACCAACATAAAGGGCTCTTACACCCAGGGCAAGGCCGATGGCAGTGGACCTACCATCGTGGTCAACACCACGGGCAGCGCCTACAGTTCGTCGAACGCCAAGGCCATCAAGGCTATTTGCGCGGCTTATCTCTATGGCGGAACCACCGAAGTCTCCACCAAGACCAGCGGTGCCGAAGGTCTTGAGTCAAAGAGCGGCATCTATGTCGAAGGCGGCAACCATTATTTCAAGTGCTACGACGACTGCATGAACTCGGCAGGCAAGATTGTCTTCAATGGTGGAGCGACTGTCTGCTACGGCTATGGAAACGACTCCGTAGATAGCAACGCCGGCACCAGCGGAGCCATCACGATCGGCAACGGCGCTGTCTTCGCCTATACCACCAAGGGCGCGCCCGAGGAAGGTTTCGACTGCGACAACAACAGCTATATTCAGATCACCGGCACGGGCATAGGCATCAGCGCTGGCGCCAACCAAGGTGGCGGCGGTGGCGGCTGGGGCGGCAGCAGTTCCGGCTCCACCATCAGCAATGCCAAGCAGGGTTATGCTTTTGTGACTTCCTCCATCAGTTATGCTGCCAATCGCTACTACACGCTGGCCGATGCCAGTGGCAATAACCTGGTCACCTACAGTTTCGAGGCTGGTTGCAACAGCTCCCTCGCCCTCTTCACTGCAACGGGAATGGTCAAGGGCAGCAGCTACAATGTCAAATATTCCACCTCGGCACCCTCTGACGCCACCACCGCTTGGCATGGCCTATATCTGGGTAGCACTGCCAAGGGAACGACCGCTGTTACTACGTTCACGGCTAAGTAACATCACGCCCCTTTTCACTTGTTAACGCGCGTAAATCGCCACAATTACTATAGCATTCACCCCGCAGTCCTATGGCTGCGGGGCTTTTTTTTACTTTTTTCGTCATTTCTCTTCGCATTTTTGATTATTCTTTCTATCTTTGTGCCGAAATCGTGTAAAAAAGACACTTTAATGCAGCATATCTACACTTTCCTTAAAGAAATTGCCGCCCACAACGACCGCGAGTGGTTCCATGCTCATCAGCCTGAATACAAGGCTGCACGCGCATCTTACGAAGCTTATGTCCAGGAGATGATCCTGCGCATCGCTGCCTTCGACCCAAGCGTGGCCTATCAGACGCCGAAGACGTGTATTTATAGATTCGCGCGCGATACACGATTCTCTAATGACAAGTCGCCCTATAAGCGCCATTTCGGAGCCTTCGTCTGTTCCCATGGCCGTAAGAGCTACCGCGGAGGCTACTACCTCCACCTCGAACCCGGCAACTCGCTTATTGCTGGCGGTTCGTGGTGTCCACCGGCTCCGCTGCTCAAGCACATCCGCGAAACGATTGTCGATGACATCGATCATTTCCGTTCCATCGTTGAGGCTCCCGACTTCCATGCCCTCTTCCCTGTCGTCGGCGAAGACCTGGTGAAGACCACGCCCAAAGGATTCCCCAAGGACTTCCCATATCCCGAGTATCTACGCCCTCGACTCTACACCGTCTGGCATCCTATTCCAGACACCCTTGTCAGCGAACCTGACAGTCAGGACCGCATCGAGCAGATGTTCCGCACCATGGCACCCCTCAACGCCTTCCTCAACGAAATCTTCGATGATTACGAATAACTAATCACCGCTCCCCCGATTACGAATAGCAAACCCCGCTCCCCCGTTTACGAATAGCAAATCACCGCTCTCCCCATTTACGAAAAAGACCCATATATCAAACAGCTAACTAATGAAAACAACCCTTCAACGTCTCGTTCTTTTTGTTGCGATTTTATCGCAACTCCTCCTCCCCCTCCCCCTCTTTGCTGACCATGTCGATGTCAAATGGGAGATGAGCGACCAGGCCAACCTCGGCGCCGCCACTCAGACCGCCAACAGCGAGTCGCTGCTGACCCCTAAGTTTTCCCTTGGTGCCAACCTAACTGCCACGTCCACGATGACCGGCAGCAATGCGGCCGATGGCTTCACCCCAGTCACATACAACCCGCCCTTCGTGCAGCTGACGCCTAAGACACGCGTGACGGCAAAAACTGCAGGGCACTATGTCATCTTCACCGTTACTTCCGCTGCTGGCCACACGTTCAAGCCGACTGCCATTGAGTTCGATGCCGTCAAATGTGGCACCGACGGCGGCAACTTCGACGTCTATGTCAAGAACGGCACTGGCGACGAGGCGGCCCTGGCCACGGCCGTATCGCCGTTGCGTAACAAAGTGGATCAGGGCAATCCCAATGGCTTCAGCCGCCATAGCTATCAGCTCTCCGATATCCTGGTCAAGGCCGGCACATCCTTCCGATTATACCTATATGTATATAACTTCAACGGACAGGACAACGAGAACCCCAAGTCGATAGCTTTCCGCAATGTCACCATCAGCGGCGAGGCGGATGAACCCATCTTTGATGCCAGCCACTATTTCACCGCCGCCTCTTGCTCGGCAGGCGATCTCATGTCGCTCATCAGTCAGCTCGGCAATGGTGCTTCTGCCGCCTGGCCTGAAAAGGTCTTCGGCGATCCCACTGATTTCTCCGTCACCGCTGCCGATGGCTATACTGCCACCATCACCTACGACAACAAACTGTGCACCATAGCTGCCCAGCAGAACGGCCGCACCGTCTTTTCGGTCACCGTGCGCTTCGTTGTCACCAACCGTCCGCCCAAGCCTGCTGCCACACCACTCAACCGCGGTCTCATGGCAATGAAAATTACGGGTGGTGTGCTCGTCAGCTGGCGCTATCGAACCACCGACAACCCTGCAACGACGCGCTTCCGTCTCTATCGCGGTTCGACGCTCATTACCAACGGCGCCACCCTCGACGGCACCATCACCACGCGTACGAACTGGCTCGATGCCAGCGGAACCACCAATTCTACCTATAAACTCGAAGTACTTGATGCCGAAGGCAATGTCATCGAGACGCAGGAAGGCGTAAAGCCTTGGGCTAATCAGACAAAGTATATCACCCTGCAGGGCGGAGCACCCACCGATCCCACTTCAGCCGGAGCCACCTATACGCCTAACGATGCTTCCTTCTGCGACATGGATGGCGACGGCGAGTACGACATCATCCTCAAATGGGCACCCTCCAACGAGAAGGATGCTGCCAGCAGCGGAACGACCTCCCCGGCCTTCTACAGCTGCTACAAGATGGATGGCACACGCTTGTGGATGCTTCATACCGGACATAATATGTTCAACTCTGCCCACACGACCCCCTTTGTAGCTTGGGATCTCGATGGCGATGGTTACGGCGAGTTCATGGTGAAAACAGCTCCGGGCGCCATTGACGGCGAAGGCAACTACGTCCTGCTCCCAGGTGATGACCCTAATGCCAATCTGAAGAACGGACGTGGCAAGCAAGACCATGGCCCCGAATATATCACAGTGTTCGACGGCATGACGGGCGCCGAACTCCAGACCATCAAATACCACACCGCCTATGCCGACGAATCGACATCTTTCTGGGGCGACAGCAATCAGAACCGCGCCGAGCGCTATCTCGCTGCCATTGCATGGCTCGATGGCGAGGATGCCAACCCGTCTGCCATCTTTGCTCGCGGATACTACAGCGGCTGCAAGATTGGTGCCTACGACTGGGATGGCAGCAACCTCACGCTGCGATGGCTGCATCGCGGCGAGAGCGCTTCCAAGGGCACTGTCACCTATGCCGACGGCACGGTGAAGAACATCACCAAGACGGTCTATGGCGAAGGTGCTCACTGGATGAGTATTGGCGACGTCACGGGAGACGGACGACAGGAGATTCACTATGGTTCTGGCGCACTGAAGCCCGACGGCACTACTCTCTATCGCACCGGTCTCGGTCATGGCGATGCTATTCACTTGAGCGATTTCATTCCCTCACGTCCGGGCCTTGAGTATTTCATGGTGCATGAGAAAAGCCCTTACGGAGCTGACCTGCGCGATGCTGCCACGGGTGAGCTTCTTATTCACGCCACTGCGGGCGGCGACACCGGCAGAGGACTGATTGGTCATTTCAATCCCGAGGCCGATGATGCCTATTGGCAGATGAGTGCCAATATGTCGGCCATCTACGACACCAGCAATAACCTGATTTCAAGCAGTATCAGTCACGGCGGTGGAGCCTCGCTCAACAACCGGGTATTCTGGAACGGCACATTGGCCGACGACTACTACGACAAATCAGTCCTTGAGTGCTGGAATCCGAATAGTAAAAGCTTCGACCGTATGAAGGTCAATGGTGGCAACTATACTTACGGAACCCTCAACAACGATTCTAAGTACAATCCCTGCGTCCTCGGCGACCTGCTCGGCGACTGGCGCGAGGAGATAGTCAACTGGACGGAATCCGGCGGCAACTATCAGCTCGTCATCAATGCCACGGACTATCAGACCGACTATCTCGTGCCTCACCTCATGGACGATTATGCCTATCGCGCTCAGGTCATTAGCCAGAACGATGCCTACAACCAACCTCCGCATCTCTCCTGCGACCTCATCGCAACCTACACGCGTCAGCTCACTATCGGCGACCAGGGTTGGAGTCTCTTCTACACGCCTTACCCCGTTTATGTGCCTCAGGGCATCAAGGCTTATAAGATCACGAGCGTCAACCGCACTTCGCAGCTTGTCAGCAAGACGGCTATCTCCGCAGGTTCTACGTTGCCTGCTAGAGCCTCCATTCTGGTTAAGGGAACGCCAGGCCAGACCGTTGCCTTCCGCCCCAGCACCAAGTCTCCGGTCAGCTTTGCCACGACTAGCCTGAAGGGCGACCGCGTCAGTCAGGTGCTTACCACTTCTGATGTCAACACCCATTTCTATCAGCTACTGCCTTCCGACGAAGACCCGCAGGTGTTGGCTTTCAAACGTGTTGAACTTGGCACCCTTCAGCCCGCCGCCACCCCTTGGCTGCAGGTGACAAGCGCCCTCGAACCATTGGATTGCTTCTATCTCGATGCTGGTTTCATGCCCACCGGCATCCAGTCCATTTCCGGCGATGTGCCACCGTCTCTGCAGACCTCACCTCAAGGTCACCCTGCTCCCCTCTTCGACATCACCGGGCGCAAGCTCCCTGTCTCCACCAACCTTCCCAAAGGCATCTACATCCAGAATGGCAAAAAGATTATCCACTAACTAAATCATACTTTTTACTTCTATGAAAATCAAACTATTCCTTCTTGGCGCAGCCCTCTTCAGCGGCTTAGCCAACTTACAATTTTCATCTTTCAACTTTCAACTTGGCTCATCCCTCTCCGCAGCCGAGACCGTCATCAACGTTAACGCCAAGAAGCCGGGTGCCGTCATCCAACCCACCCAGTGGGGCATCTTCTTTGAGGACATCAACTATGCTGCCGACGGTGGCCTCTATGCCGAGCTCATCAAGAACCGTTCTTTCGAGTTTCCCGATCACTACTGCGGTTGGGACATCTCCGGCAAGGTGTCTCTTCGCAACGACGGTCCCTTCGAGCGCAATCCTCACTACGTCCGTCTGGCACCCTCTGGCCATAGCGACAAACACACCATGATCGAGAACCACGGTTTCTTCGGCATCGGTGTACGTGGTGGCGAAGAATACCGCTTCTCGGTATGGGCTCGTGTGCCCGAAGGCGGTTCCGCCAAGCTGTGGATTGACCTCGTCGATAACGCCACCATGGAAGAAGACCAGAAGCTCGGTAACGCTGGTCTTGATGTCAGCGGCAGTGAGTGGAAAAAGTACAGCGTAATCATCAAGCCCCGTCGCACCTTTGCCAAGGCACACCTTCGCGTTTGGGGCGACAGTAAGACGACCACCGACCTCGAGCACGTCAGCCTCTTCCCCGTGAAGACCTACAAAGGTCATGAGAATGGTATGCGTCTCGATGTCGCACAGGCACTCGAAGACCTCCATCCGGGTGTGTTCCGCTTCCCCGGCGGTTGCATCGTAGAGGGCACAGACCTCGAAACCCGCTACCAGTGGAAGAACTCTGTAGGCCCCGTCGAGAATCGTCCGCTCAACGAGAACCGCTGGCACTACACCTTTACCCAGCGCTACTTCCCAGACTACTTCCAGAGCTATGGACTCGGCTTCTTCGAGTACTTCCAACTCGCCGAGGAGATAGGTGCCGAGCCGCTTCCCGTGCTCAACGTAGGCATGGCATGTCAG
>JAEEHP010000255.1 GCA_016280855.1 Bacteroidaceae bacterium | reverse complement strand
CCTTGAAGGTCTTGTTATAGGCAGCCACAAGTGTCTTGATGCCCAAAGAAGAAAGTTCTGGAATTACCTCAATCGTAAGGTCCTCAGCAGAAACAGTCTTTGAAACTTGCTGCTCGAAATCGACCGTAGCAGTAATATTAGCCAAGAAATCAGCAAGTTCAGTACCCTGGAGGACCTTGCGAGGAACGCCATTCAGTTTCAACGAAAGTGGCAGCTTGTCCTCAGCAGAAGTGAAGCCTCCGATAGGCTCGATGTTCGACTGCAGGAAGTTGATGTACGATCCCTCGGGAACGAGGAATGCGCGAATCGTCGTATTGGCAGGATCGTCATTGATGTTGGGCAGGGCCGGGGCATTGTAAGTCTTGGTGACAGTGCCGTTGGTAATCTTCACCATGAACTTGCTGGGGTCCGAGCGGTCGATGGTGAGGGTGACACGTCCGCCGAGCTTCTCGATGCCGGCATCGGTGTCGCTGCCGAAGGTGAGGTTGCTCTCCACCAGGCTGCGGTCGATGTAGTCGCCCCATTCGGAGTTGCCGCTGGGCTGGTTGTCATAACGGATGGCTCCATACTCATGATAGTCACCTGCACCACGATCTGCATCGGAGCAGAGGATGAGTGCGAAGTTCTTATAGGTGTTGGGAGCAGCGGGGTTGATGTTCAGGTTGAACACAGCGTTCCAAGTCTCGCCATCAGGGATCTGATAGTACTTCGAGAAGACGGCCCACCAGCCGGTCGAATAATCGGTAGCGCCGATGGTATAAACGTCCTCCTCCATGCCTTCGAGTTCTTCCTGTGGCTCGTTTTGCTTCGAATTGGCAATCGAATCAGCACGTTCGGCAATCCAGTCGGGAGCATCGATGCTATAAAGGTCACCACCCTCACAGCCAGTCAGCGCAAGGCCGAGAGCGGCTACGCCGAAGAGGGATGCTAATTTATTCAGATGTCTCATGTTCTTTTAAATAAATAAGTGTTGTTTAATAGGCTTCCCTGTGGAGCACGCGGCCCCACAAGGCAGCGTTTTCTTATTTGTTTAGAGGTCAACGACTGGATGAACAGTCCAACCTTTGCTTGTGAAGTAAGAAGCATTCGAAGTGCTGTTGTTGGCCGAGTTGCCCACGAGGTTCGGGTTGTCGTTGAGCGTGCCCTGATAGAGAGGCAGGTACTCATGACCATCGACGAACGTATCGAACGAACTCTTCGAGCAGCCATCGTAGCTGACGGGATCCTTAGGATTGTAGCCTTCTACGTTCGAGAAGTTGACAGCAGCATGCTGCTTGAGCTGTGCCAGGCGACCTGCATCGTAGAAGAAGCCCCAGCGGAGAAGGTCGAGGCCGCGACCGAATTCGCAACCGAACTCCTTCGGACGCTCCACGTTAGCGATCTGCTCGAAGAGCTTGTCCTTCGAGCCGAAGTTGGCAAGGCTGAGACCGGCAAGGCCGGCACGGGCACGAACCTGGTTGATCCAGTCGATAGCCTGCTGGGTGGGGCCATTCACTTCGTTCTCGCACTCGGCGGCACGAAGCAGCACGTCGGAATAGCGCATCATGCGGAGGTTGATGCCATCGTGCAGACCGGTAACGACCTTGTCGTAAAGGCCGGTGCGGAGGTTGGTCCACTTGGCAATCGGCAGACCGCCGTAGTTGTTGTTGGTCACAACGAAAGCGTCAGCCGTCATAGGCACGGTGAAGCAGACATTGCCGTACTCGAAGCCGTCCCATTCGGGCTCGTATGTGCCGATGGTCCAATAGAGACGCGGGTCGAGGCCACCACTGGTGGTGCGCTCAGCCTTGAAGAGGTTGTAGAGCCAGGGAGCAGCCGAAAGGTCGGCCCAACCGCCGAAGTCGCCGGGGCCGAAGTTGCTCTCGATGGCCGAGCCCTGGGTGGCGTTGGCGCTGGTGTTGACAGGTGTCCACTCGTCGTCGGTGCCCTGCGAATCGTGGTCGAGGAACTGCACCTCGAAGAGGCTCTCCTCGTTGTTCTCGTAGGCAGGACCCTCGCGGAAGTTGTCACCATAGTTGTCCATCAGCTTGTAGCTTCCATACTTCTGGCCGATGATGTCCTTGAGCACGGCAAGGGCCTCGCTGTACTTGTGACGCTGCATAAGAGCACGGGCATAGTAGCCGGCAGCGGCACCGCTGGTGGCACGTCCGTTGGCCCACTCGCCGCCGAGTTCACGGGTTGGCAGCAGGGTCATAGCCTCAGCAAAGTCGGCCTCCACCTGGTCGAGCACGCGGTCATACTGTGGGAAACCGTTGGTTTCGCCTTCTTGGATGTTGGCGGCATAAAGACCATCGAGGGTAGAATAGGTGCTGTAGTCGGTAATCAATGCAGGGTTCTGGTAGTAATTGACCAGATTGTAGTAGGCAAGGCCACGCAAGAAGACCACCTGGCCCTTGATGCGCTTGTACTGGTCGTTGAGTGCATTGTTGTCATCACCGCATTTTGTGGCAACATAATTGCAGACGTTGATGGTGTAGTACCAGTCACGCCACGACCACTGTCCGATATCAATGGTGAAAGGAGCATTCAGGTCATCAAACTCCTTGTACCATTGCTGCGAGGAGTTCCAGACTTCATCGCCACGGCACACGTCAAGATTGTATCCCACACGGGCATAGGTGCCCTCCATACGGATGTGGTTGTAGGCAGCAATCACGGCCTCCTCAAGGTCTGCGGCTGTGTTGCCCCAGGTGAGGGTGGTCTGCTGGTTGGGGTTGATCAAGTCCAACTTGTCGTCGCATGAGGTCATCACGCCGAGGCCCAACAAAATTGCAAAGGATATTCTATATAATTTCATATTCTTCTTCAATATTAGGATGATTCATTCTGTAGGTTGAAAAGATTAGAATGAGAGGAGGACACCACACATGAAGGTACGTGGCGTTGGGAACGAACAGAAGTTGTAGCCCGGGGTGAAGGTGCCGCCAGCGTAATCGACATTATAGCCGTGATAGCCCGTGAAGGTATAGACGTTCTGGGCAGAGCCATAGACGCGAACACCCGAGACATAGCCGCCGAACCACTTGTCGGGCAGGTTGAAGCCAAGTTCGATGTTGGCGATCTTCCAATAGGCGGCGTTCTGGATCTTGCGCTCGCTGAAGATGTCGTTCCATGCCAGCGAAGCGTTGTTCGAAAGGTAGGTGCGAGGCACGTTAGAGATGTAGGTCGAACCATCCCAGCGGTTGGCATCAAGCATTTCTACCGACTTGTTGCTGTAGTTGTAGCAGGAGTTGAGGCTGTTGTAGATGTCGTCCGACACATGATAATCGAGTGCACCGAAGGTCGAGATGCTGAGATCCACGAACTTATACTCCAGATGAGCGCTCAAGCCGAAGTTGATCTTCGGGAGGCCGCTGCCGAGCACGGTCTGGTCGTCACCGTTCACGATGCCGTCGCCATTGACATCCTCATAGTAGCAGTCACCGACATTAGCACCGGACTGATATACCCATGTTTTTCCGCTTTCTTCCCAACTTACCATCTTGTAGTCAGGATCAGCTTCATGCTTGGCTTCTTCGAGTTTTGTGAAAGCAGCAGCATTCAGTTGCTCCAATTGGGCAGCGTCACGAATGATACCACCATATTTCCAGCCGTAGAACTGGCCGATCTCCTCGCCCACGTATGTTGCGTATGCACCGGTGATGTACTTGTCGGTACTGAAACCAAGCGAAGTCACCTTGTTCTTCAGGGTGCTCAAGTTGGCGCTGATGTCAAATTTCACCGGATTGTCGTGGTTGCGGTAGGTAAGCGAGAACTCGAGACCGCTGTTCTCCATCGAGGCGGCATTCATCGTCACGCTCGTATTGGCCACACCAGCATTGGCCGGCACGGGAACATTGTAGAGCAGGTCTTCAGAGATATTCTTGTACCACTCGGCGGTGAACTCGATGCGGTTGTTCATCAGGGCGATGTCGATACCGGCATTCATGGTCTTCTTCTTCTCCCAGGCGATCTTCTCGTTGACGAACGTGGTAACGGCCGAACCCAGCACCGGGACGTTGCCGAAGCTGTAGGTCATGTTCTTGCGGTTCATGGTGGCCTGGAACTGGTACTCGCCGATGTTCTCGTTACCGAGCACACCGTAGCTGCCACGGAGCTTCAGGAGGTTTATGACATTCTTGCTGACCTTGAACCAGGGCTCGCGGTCGATACGCCAACCGGCAGATACCGAGGGGAAGGTCTCCCAGCGTATGCTCTTGGTCAGGCGGGAACTGCCGTCGCGACGAACGATAGCCGAAATCAGGTAGCGGCCGTCGAAGTCGTAGTTCAGACGTGCGATGTAAGAAGCAATGGCATGCTTGGCTTCGGTCGAAGAGGCATCGCGGGTGGCAGCATTCTGAATCTGCAGGAAGTAAGGCTCCGAGAGGTTAACGCCCCAGGCATTCAGTGCGGGGAACGACTCCTCCTCGTAAGTCTGGCCCACCACGAGGTTGATGTGGTTGCGGCCGAGGGTGCCGTCGTAGGTCAGCGTGTTCTCGATCAGCGCATCGGAAGTGGAACGTGCGTTCTTCGTCAGGCGCTCGTTGCTCTTGTCGAGATAGACGCGGTTACTCTGGATCCAAGCGGCTACCCAAGTCTTGTCCTGGGCGTGCATCTTGCTGTAGGAAAGGTTGATCTTATAGCTCAGCTTGTGGTTCTTGCTCTCAACGCCGAACATACCGAGCAGATCGACGTCGGCCGAAGCAGTGGCCACGACGCGATCGACAATGGTGTTGCGGGTCAGCAGGTGGTTGACGAGCAAGGGGTTCGAAGCCGAGATGTCGCCGTGTACGGTGTCATAATATACACCGAAGCCGTGAGCATCGTAGTTGAAGCTGCTGGCCGAGCCCACCATGTCGTCGAGCACCCAGGTCGTATTGTCGTAATCCTTGATGGTAGGCTGCATCAGCAGCGTGCCGCGCAAGACGTTGGTGACGTCACCATAGAGACCCTGCACATACTCCGAAGCATTCGAGAGGCCCATGCCGTCCTGGCTGGAGTGCGAATAGGTGAGGCTGGTGCGGAACTTGATGAACTTGGCATCCATCGAGTTGTTCACACGGGCGGTGTAGCGCTCGTAGTTGGGGCCTGCACCTTCTAGGGTGCCCTTCTGGTTGAAGTAGTCGAGTGCCACGTTGTAGGTGTTGTTGGCACCGCCACCGCTGAGGTTCACGTTGTGGTTCTGGCGGATACCGGTCTTGAAGACAGCGTCAAACCAGTCGATGTTGGTGTCGTCGCGGAACTTGTAGGAGCCGTCGGCCTGCTGGCTATAGCCACCGGGGAGTGGAGTGCCCGAATTGGCGGCAGCCTGGCCGAGGTAGTTGCTGTACTGGTCGGCATCCATTACGTCATAGACGCCCTTGCTGATCTGATCGACGCCGAAGTAGCCCTTGTAATCGACCTTCAGCGGCTGGTCCTTCTTGCCGCCCTTGGTGGTGATGATGACCACGCCGTTGGCTGCACGCGAACCGTAGATGGCGCCTGCCGATGCGTCCTTGAGCACCTGGATGGTCTCGATGTCGTTAGGCGAGAAGTCGCGGATGGTCGTGCCCATGGGCACACCGTCAATCACATAGAGAGGTGCCGTCGAATTGAACGAGCCGATACCACGGATGCGCACCGACGGGTCGGCACCAGGCTGGCCGTCGCTGGTGATTTGCACACCAGGCACCTTACCCTCGAGCATGGTCGAGATATTCGAGTTGGAGGTCTTCTTCATCTCATCGGCATTCACGATAGCTACCGAACCGGTGAGGTCGGCCTTCTTCTGAGTACCGTAACCCACGACAACGACCTGTTCGAGGATCTCGCTGTCGGAAGCCAGCTGGATGACGGGGAGCAACGTGCGGCCGTTCACCTGCACGTCCTGGTTCTGGAATCCCACGTAGCTCACTTCGAGGGTGGCATTGGGATCCACACTCAGCTCAAAGTTGCCGTCAAGGTCGGTGATAGTGCCCGTGGCCGTACCCTTCACCTTGATGGTGGCGCCGGTAAGTGGCTCACCCATGTCGTCCACAACTTGGCCCTTCACAGTAATGTTCGGAGCCGGAGCTTCAGCAGCCATTGCCGGCGCAGGCACAAGCGCTGCCCCGCCCATGGTGCTCAGCCCAAGCATCAATAAGAATAGTTGCTTTTGCATTGTAACTTTAATTTAGTGTTAGTTATGAAATTGTGTTAATAGTTTGATGTGCTATCATTCATACAAAAAACAACGCATTGCACAACCTAACGCATGAACATGATACATGCTCAGCGTACAAATGGCAACGGACTCAAAAAAACACAATTGTCAGATGTGTGTGATAAGTTGTTAGTTGTAGATACACGCTAAGAAAAATGACTATCTTTTTATCCGTATGGTGATTCAAACAAAAATGTGTCAAAAATCATGCGCAAAGATATAGTTTTTTTTTGAAACACTAACATTTTTTTATAAAAAAAGTACTTTTATATCAAAAAAAAGCACAAAAGGCACTATTTTGTCCCCCAAAATACAATAAATCACCCAGTAATTGGCAATAATTCGAAAATAATTTCTATCTTTGCATCGAAAAAAGAAGACATTTTCGTTTATGATATACACATTATTTCACGCACATTTTAAATAAATATCCACACGATGAAAACTAATTTTGCTTCCGTTGCCCTGTTAGCTCTTGGGGCAATG
>JAEEHP010000254.1 GCA_016280855.1 Bacteroidaceae bacterium | reverse complement strand
TGCTATCGGTATCCCCGAGGAGCAGCTGCGTCTGGCTTCGAAGAGCGCCGTCTGCAAGATCAACATCGACAGCGACTCTCGTCTGGCCTTCACCGCTGCTGTGCGCCGCGTGCTGCACGACAAACCCGGTGAGTTCGACCCGCGTAAGTTCTGCGGTCCCGCTCGTGACGAGATGGAGAAGATGTACAAGCACAAGATTATCGATGTGCTCGGTTCAGACAACAAGCTGGCTCAGCTCGATTAAGCTCAAAACCAATGAGGGGGTGCATCCATTAGTGACGCGCCCCCTCATTGCGTTCTTTCTCCTCTTCGCCGTCAGACTTGCTTCATCGACAGAGAGATGCGCTTGCGGCGATGATCAACCTCAAGGACACGGACGGTGACATGCTGGTGCAGCTTGAGCACGTCAGTAGGATGAGCGATGCGGCGGTTGGCCATCTGCGAGATATGCACGAGGCCGTCCTGGTGCACGCCGATATCGACAAAGGCTCCGAAGTTGGTGATGTTGGTCACGATGCCGGGAAGGATCATGCCTTCCTCCAGGTCGTCGATGGTCTGCACGCGGCTGTCGAACTCGAACTCCTCCAACTGCTGGCGCGGGTCGCGTCCGGGCTTTTCGAGTTCCTGCATGATGTCGGTGAGGGTGGGGAGACCCACTTCGCCATTGACATAACGACTGATGTCAATATGTGAACGCAGCTCAGGCTGAGCGATGAGTTCCTGAACGGTGCATCCCTGGTCGCTGGCCATCTTTTCGACGAGGGCATAGCTCTCAGGATGTACGGCACTATTGTCGAGAGGGTTCTTGGCGCCGGGTATGCGCAGGAAACCCGCACATTGCTGATAGGCGGCAGGTCCCAGACGCGGCACCTTCTTCAATTGTGCGCGTGAGGTGAAGGCTCCATGTTCGCGGCGATAGTCCACGATGTTCTTAGCGAGAGCCGGTCCCAGTCCGCTGACATATTGCAACAGATGACTGGAAGCGGTATTGAGGTCGACACCCACCAGGTTGACGCAGCTCTCGACGGTCTGGTCGAGCTGATGCTTCAGCTTGGTCTGGTCCACATCATGCTGGTATTGTCCCACGCCAATGCTCTTCGGATCGATCTTCACCAGCTCAGCCAGAGGGTCCATCAGGCGTCGCCCGATGCTGACAGCCCCTCTGACGGTGACATCCTCGTCGGGGAACTCATCGCGTGCAACCTTAGAAGCAGAGTAGACCGAGGCACCATCCTCGCTGACGACGAACACCTGCGGGCCGCTGGCCACCTCCTCGATGAAGGCACGTGTCTCGCGGCTTGCCGTGCCATTGCCGATGGCGATGGCTTCGATGTGATAGTCGCTCACCAGCTGCTGCACATGTACCATGGCCTGCATACGGCGATTGACGGGAGGGTGGGGGAAAATAGCCTCGTGATGCAACAGATTGCCCTGTGCGTCGAGACATACCACCTTACAACCAGTGCGGAAGCCCGGGTCGATGCCCATCACACGTTTCTGACCGAGTGGCGCACCCAGCAGCAGCTGTCGCAGGTTCTCGGCAAAGACGCGGATGGCCTCCTCGTCGGCTTTCTCCTTGCTGATGTTCGAAAATTCCGTTTCGATGGATGGTTTGAGCAGTCGTTTATAGGCATCTTCGGCAGCCTCGGCTACCAGTTGTCCGGCTTCAGAGCGGCTATGCACCCAGTTGCGCTGCAGGCGCTCGATGCACTCTTGGTCGTCAATAGGATCGATGCTCAGGCGCAGGATACCTTCAGCCTCACCCCGGCGCATAGCCAGCAGACGATGGCTGGAGCAGCGCCGCAGGGGCTCTTGCCAGTCGAAGTAGTCGCTGAACTTGGCGGCTTCGTCGCTGTCGGCCTTCGCCTTGACCACCTTCGAACTGATGATGGCTGTGCGGCGGTAGCTGCCACGCAGCTGTTGGCGTGAGCGCTCGTCCTCGCTGATGGTCTCGGCAATGATGTCCTGCGCTCCGCGTATGGCTTCGTCAACGTTGGTGATGCCGTCGCCTGTCACGAATCTGCGTGCTGCCTGCTCAATGTTGGCCTCGCGCTGCATGAGGATAAGCTGGGCAAGAGGCTCCAGTCCCTGTTCGCGGGCAACTTGGGCACGGGTCCGGCGGCGTGGTTTGAACGGCAGATAAATATCTTCCAGCTCAGTGGCATCCCAGCAGTCGGCGATGCGTTTCTCGAGCTCTGGCGTCATCTTTCCCAGTTCGGTGATGGTCTTGATCACCGTTTCCTTTCGTTTGGCTATTTCCATCAGGCGCTCGTTCTCGTCGGCGATGGCTGCAATCTGCACCTCGTCGAGCTCACCGGTACGCTCCTTGCGATAACGTGAGATGAAGGGTATGGTGCAGCCCTCCTCCAGCAGCGACAGGGTGTTGCCTACAGCCTCGACGTCGAGGTTGAGTGCCTTTGCGATGAGTTTGGTAAAGATACTATTTGCCATATTCTGCCAGTATTTGCAGGGCCGCGTCGATGTCGGCATCGAAGGGACCTGTGTGTTCAAGTTTCAGCGTACACATCGCAGCAGCCAGATGGCCTGCCTCACTGCAGGAGGCACCTTGGGC
>JAEEHP010000253.1 GCA_016280855.1 Bacteroidaceae bacterium | reverse complement strand
TCGGTGTTGTTGGCATCCTTCACTTGTAAGCCGACGAAGATATATCCCTCAGGTGCGCTATAACTCAGCGTGACGGTGGTGTTGGAGGCGTAGTAGGTGGTGCCGTCAATCGCTACGCTCTCTCCCGTGGCGGTGACGCCGTCGGGCAGGGTGAGGGCGTGGACGCTGCGGGCACCAGCCACGTCACCTGCGCTAGTGCCTACATTGGTGGCGTTTGCCGTGCCGTTCACGGTGCAGTTACGATAGTGGTTGTTGTTAAGGGTTCCATAGCTCCTATATCCTACGACTGCACCGTGAAAATTATTCGCTGTGATGGCAGTGTTGAGGACGAGGCAGTTCTCTATTTGGGCGGAACTACCATTCATTTGGCCCGCGATGCCACCGACATATCGGAGTCCAGTGATGCGGGCATCATTGAGCGTGACGTTCTTTACTTTGGCACCATTGACACGGCCGAAGAGACCCTGGTAATTATCTGAGGGCTTATTGATGCGGATGCCGCTCACAGTGTGTCCGTCGCCGTCGAAGATGCCGCAGAAATTCTTTGACGAATTGCCTATGGCGGTATAGTTATTTTCCGTGCTATTGGCATCATCCCAATCGGTGGTATGGGGGTAGGCGATATCGGCGCCCAGCTTGAAGTATGTGTTTCCGTATTCGTTACTACCGCTGTTCACGTTTTGGGCGAGCAGGTCGAGACCTGCGGTAGTGGTGATGATGTAGGGATGCTCCTCGCTGCCGTTTGCTCCGCCAGCGATGCCCCACACATCGGTCCACTGTGCGTAGAGGTCAACGGTGGCGCCGTCGGTAGCTGTGAGATTCGTGACCTCCTGCCCGTTGGTATAAGCCACATCGCCGTCGGGCGTGGTGCTCCATCCTGTGAAGGTGTAGCCGGTGCGGGTGAAGGCGGTGGCGGTGAGGGCCTTTTCCTCAGTGTAGTAGAAGGCTTGGTCGCTCATCGTGCCCGTGGCGGCAACGTTGTTCTTGTTGAAGCGTACGGAGTAGGTGGCCCAGACGAGGGTGTAGTTCGCGCTGACGCTGGTGTTGGAGGAGAAGATGCCCGTGCCGTTGGCCGTGACGGTGGCCGTGCCGGCGGCGGCGTTGTTCTGATAGGATAAGGTAAAGTGGGTGCCCTTAGTGAGCGTGGTGCCGTGCCAGGTGACGGTGGGCGTGGGTGTGACTGCGGTGTTGCTGACGGAATACTGACTATCGAGGCCAGAGATGACGGCGTCGGTGATGGGGATGGCGGTGTCGTAGCTCACCTCAATCTTCGAGAAGAGGATGCCATTGGAGTATGTGTGCGAGAACGACTTCGTCATGTTCCAGTAGTCGCACTCAGACACGCCGCCGTGATTCACGGCATTGCCGTTGGCATCGAGCTGGATGACGTTGCCACTGGAATCCAGGAGGCGGACATGGTAGATGTAGTAGTTGTTGTTGCTGCTGACGGTGAGCGTGGTGCTGCCCCGTCCGCCAATAGCGCCGTTGCTATAGACGAGTTGTTTGGCGGTGTTGCTCAGGGTGAGGGTGAGGTTCGTCCTGAGGTTGAAGGAGATCTCGGCGGTGGAGTCGTAGGTCCAGTTGACTTGGCCGGACGATGTGCTACCGTCGGAGAACAGGGCGTAGAACCCGGTTCCCAAATTGTCTTGTCCACCACTCACGGTGTAGGTCTTGGTGGTTGCGCCGGCCGTCCCTGCGAATGCGCAGAGGAGGGCGATGAGGGTGATGATACGTTGTTTCATTTGTGTATATATTTTAAACTGAATCTGAAGTACTGAAAAAAACAATAAAAAACCCTCGTCTGATGTCTGCGGTCTTCATCCGAGGAAAGAACATCGCGCTTTGCGCTAAAAAACTTGTCCTCGAGACAGAAACCTGTAAATAGGAACATGTTGAACATAGGAACTGCTTTTTTATGTTTTTGCCTCAAGGAGTGTCAGTGTTTCTTTAGAAACTGTTATCAATTTGGGCAGGAGTGCGAGAACTTGTTCTCAGGCACTCAGGCACGAGGTGATCACATAGAGCGTAGCTCACTGACACTCCTTGAGGTGTTTTTTATGTTTTTGTTTTCATATCGTTACTTAATCACGACCTTACGTCCATTATTGATATATATTCCGCGCTGGGTGGGCTTGCCATGGATTCGGCGGCCATTGAGGTCATACCACGCACCAGCCTCATTGTCCATTGTCCATTTTCCATTGTCCATTGAGACGATGCCTGTTTCTGTCTCATCGCCTTCTCCGAAGTTGAGGACGAAAGCTTTGACTTGGGCACTCGGGTCGTTGAGCTGGAAGTAAGCGCGGAAGGCATTGATGTGTGCGCCCTCCTCGGGATAGTAAAGTGTGTTCTCTGCGCCGAGGAAGAGGATGCTCTTGTCGCCAGGTGTGAAGTTGATGGGGGCGTAGGTGCCGAGGAACTGCACCTTGCCGTCTTCGCTGGTGAAGTCGTTGGTCCTATTGTAGATATAAATACTCGGGAAGAAGGGATTGACGAGGTTCTCAGCCTGGACGGGCGACCATCTAATGATATAAGGTGTGCCTGGGGTGAGCGCGGTGATAGGATCGCTGAAGTTGAGTGTGAGCAATCCGTCATCGTCGAGGCTGGCGCTCTCAAGGCTGCGTATCTCGGCTCCAGCCAGAGGAGTAGTAGAGATGTCATTAGTACCGAAGGGCACGCAGAGGGTGTTCCAGTAGCCGTCCTTATAGAGGGTGCGGCCCTGCAGAGAAACGGCACAATCTCCACCGGTGTAGGTTTTAATGGTGCTAGTGTTATCGACATCGTCAGTGAGGACGACAGGCTTTGTCAGCTGTGCGGAGTTTACATTTAAAGGCTTTCTGACGATGTAGTCGGGGTTGGCGCTGCGGAAGACTTTTTCGATGGGGATTGCAGTGATGGTGTTGGGATATTTAATTTCATTGCAATTTTGGGCAAATGAGTAAGAGTTATCGCCTGCGCCTACCTCTAAATCAACGAAATCATTTGCGGAGTCATCCAATTTTACCGCCTTAACGGTGATGGGGGTAGCAGGAACGTCGTAGTACCCGGCCTGATTAGAGGCTTTTAGGAAAGTAATAGAACCCAGACTACCGTTGAAGAAAACGATGTCGCATCCGTTGGCATCGGAGCCGGTACCGAAGGAGGGAAGACCTTTAAAGTTGACAGGGTAAGGGATTAGGATGCCTGCAAAGGCGCAACCCTTGATGGTGTTGCCGATGAAGGAAAGACTTTGCTTTTCACTTGTGATAAGAATGCCTACATTTCCGGTGATGGTGCAGTTAGTTATGTAGTGTGTTATGGCGGTGCCGTTAGGGCTTTGATTTATCTCAATAGCTGTGCCACTGCCTGTGTTGGTGATGCTGCCGCCTTGGATGGTTTTGTTCAAACCAATTCTAAGAAGGAAATTGTCATTATTGCCCGTGATGCTGTGCCCGTTGAGGTCGAGGGTATAGGTGCCGCTTATGCATTCAATATTATCGTCATTGGCGAGGGTGACATTCTTTAGGAGCTTAACTGTAAAGCCGCTATTGTTTGCAGCTGCATTAAGGGCGTGCCGCAGCACATCAGCAGCTGTAGTGTTAATGTTATCGATGTAGTAAGCCGTGACAGTGGAGCCTTTTTCGACTGTGGCAACGGGACCATTGGGGTCTTCGCTGAGGGCTGCGGTGACAGTGGCATCGGCGGCGGGCATGGTGAAGCTCCAGGTGTCGTCGCCATTGTCGGTGCCTGCGGTGCCGTTGACAGTTACATTCGTGAGTATGTAACCGAGGGCGGGGCTGAGAGTAACAGTGGTGTTGGA
The DNA here is from genome assembly GCA_016280855.1 of Bacteroidaceae bacterium. GTDB lineage: Bacteria > Bacteroidota > Bacteroidia > Bacteroidales > Bacteroidaceae > Physcousia. The sequence goes on along the minus strand of JAEEHP010000253.1, from coordinate 13,836 downwards.
GGCGTAGTACGTCACACCATCTATGACTACGCTCTCTCCTGTGGCGCTGACACCGTCGGGCAGGGTGAGGGCATGGACGCTGCGGGCACCGTCGCGGTCTATGTTATAAGATCCAATGTTGGTGGTGCGGGTGATTCCGCCACTGGTGAGCGTGCAGTTGTGGTAGTAGTTGGCGTTGAGGGTTCCGCTATTAATGCCAGAAATGGCACCGATATTACTAGAATTACCATCCGCTACAATAGCAGTATTGAGAACTAAACAGTTCTTGATTGAAGCAAAACTCATATCGCCCGTGATGCCTCCCACCTGATTCCAGCCTGTGATGTGGGCATCATTGAGGATGACGTTCTGTACTGTTCCATAGATATAGCCAAACAGACCCTGTTTTTTATCGGCATCGGTGCTGCCGGTCTTGTTGATGCGTATGCCGCTGATGGTATGGCCGTCGCCGTCGAAGGTGCCTCGGAAGCCGGAGCCTACTTTGCCGATGGCGGTGTAGTTCTCGCCGTTGGCATCAAGGGCGGTGGGATCGTAGGCGATGTCGGCGCCCAGTTTGAAGTACTTGCCGTTGTAGCTGTTGCCGCCGTTCACGTGCTGGGCCAGCAGGTCGAGGCCGTCGGTGGTGGTGATGGTGTAGGGATGCTGCTCGCTGCCGTTGGCTCCGCCAGCCATGCCCCAGACGTCGGTCCACGCAGCGCTGACGGTGGCATCGGCAGCAGGCATGGTGAAGTTCCAGGTGCCGTCGCCGTTGTCGGTGGCGGCGGTGCCATTGACAGTTACATTAGTGAGGACGTAACCGACGGGGGGGGTGAAGTTGAGGGTGACGGTGGTGTTGCTGGCGTAGTACGTCACGTTGTTGTAGGTAACGCTCTCAGAAGCAGCTGATACACTGACGTTGGCAGGCAACGTGAGGGTGAAGATGTTGGATTCAGTATTCGTTCCTATCGTGACGTTTCTGTAGTAGTTGGCGGACGTGGTGCTGTTTTCGTCAGAAGCGATGATAGCGCTGACAGAAGAAACTTGAGGAAGGACTGCCCCGATAACGAGGTTGTTTTTTATGTAACCTGTATATGCATAACCAACGATTCCTCCGTAAGTATTTCCGCTACCACTTGTTATGGTAAGCTGGGCGGAACTGGTGCAATTGGTGATGTTTTTTTTGTAGCCGCATTCTCCTGCTATACCTCCATGATAATAAGAGCCACTGGCTACAGTGTTGATGGTGACTGTATTTGTGACGGTGCAATTGTCAATGGTGCCACCACTCAAATATCCGACAATGCCACCAACTCTTTCATTTCCTGTAATTACGGCATCGGTAAGGATGACATTCTTTACGGTTGCAAAGGAATTGGTACAACCGAAGAGTCCTTGGTGATCGTTGGAGTCATCAGTGCCATCTTTGTAGATGCGGATGCCGCTGATGGTGTAGCCCTTGCCGTCGAAGGTACCACAGAAGTATTTATTGCCACCATTATAATAGGTGCCGATGGCTGTGTAGTTGTTCTCGGTGTTGCTGTTGCCGTGGGAGTAGGTGATATTGTCACCCAGCACAAAATACTTGCCGTAATAGTCGTTGCCATTATTGACGTCAGTGGCCAGCAGGTCGAGGCCTGCGGTGGTGGTGATGGTGTAGGGATGCTGCTCAGTGCCGTCGGCTCCATTAGCTATGCCCCAGACATCGGTCCACTGGGCATAGAGAGTGACGGTGGCGCCGTCATCAGGCGTGAGGTTGCTGACACTTTGGGCATCGGTGTATTCCACATTGCCGCTGGGCGTGGTGCTCCAGCCGCTGAAGGCGTAACCTGTGCGGGTAAAGGCGTTGGTGGTGAGGTTCTGGGCTTCGTCGTAGGTGAAGGGCTGGTTGCTCATCGTGCCAGTGGCATCCTCGTGGTTCTTGTTGAAGACGACGGTGTAGGTGTGAGCTGTCCAGTTGGCGGTGTAGGTCTTATCGCCTGTGGAGCCTGTGGAGATGGTGACGGAGGTGCTGGGCGTATTGTGGCCTGACCATGTCCATCCAGTGAAGGTGTAGCCCGTCTTGGTGGGCGTGTCGAGGGTGATTGGATCGCTCTCAATGGTGTAGCTGTTCTTGTCCGTCGTGAACGTGGCACCGTCAAGACCGTTATAGGTAATATTATAGGTGATGGGCGTCCAGTTGGCGGTGTAGCTCTTGTTGCCGTGCGAGTGGATGGCAATGCTGACATCTGTGCTGGGCGAATTGCCATTGCTGCCTGTCCAACCTTCGAAGGTGTAGCCGGTCTTGGTGGGGTTGGTGAGGGTTACTGCGGCACTGTAGCCGTAAGTGCTGGGGTAGCCGTTGGCCAGTGTTCCGCCGTTGAGTTCATAGGTGATGGGATAGGGATAGTCGCCTTCGAGGGAGCCACCAAGAGTGCCGCTGATGGTGCCGCTGAGACTGTTGCCGGCCAAATCGGTTATGGTGCCGCTGTAGCCGCTGATGGTTAAGGCGCCGCTGGCGGTGTCGCTGATGGTGCCGCTGAAGGTGAGGACGTTGCTGCCACTACCGTCGAAGTAGCTGAGATTGCCCCAAGAGGTGCTGAGGGTCGGTGTGCCCGATTTGACAACAATCTCGTCGAAAGGCACAGAGATATAGATGGTGTTGCCCTTGCTGTGGCGTCCACCGTTGACTTTTTTGCTTCCCGATGCTTTGGGAGCGGTGGCATCAACCAGAGCCATACGGACGAAGAAGTCCTTGTAGCCCCAAGTATCATCGTCATTGCCACCGGCATCAAAGCGGGTGGTGATGTAGCTGGTGGTGGGATCGAGCACTATCGCGCCAGAGCCGTTATAGTCGTCGGACTTAAACTTCTGCTGCCAGAGATGGCCTGTGGAGAGGCTGAACTCGCTGGTGGTAGTGCCGCTGTGGGGAAAGTAGGCCTTGCCCTCGGCGTTGCTGCCGTCAGCAAGCTCGAAACAAGCCTTGTAGATAGAGTTCACAGGGTCATTGACGCTCCCTTCTGGGTCGTAGCCAGTATCGTAACTGGCGCTGCTATTGCCGGCAATAATCTGAACATACTGATAGCCGTCGTCCCTCTCCTTCTCGGTGAAGCAGACGGTGGCGTAGATCTTATATTTCAGCGTGTTCTGCAGATAAGTGCTCGTGACACCTGTGCTGGTGATAAGGCTGTTGGTGCTGACGGTGGCAGGCTTCTGTGCGTAGTCGTAGCTGTCGTCGATGAGGACGTAGCCCTGAAGCGTGCCGCTGGTCTCCACCTGACTGGTGGGCGGTGTGTAGTTGACGTCGAGGTACTTGCTGCTGAGGTCGCTTGTGAAATTGCCGCTGCTGTTGAATTTGACCAGGTTGGTTACGCTCTTGTTCACGTAAGTGTCATTAAACTGGGTGAGGCCGCTACTGATGTCGCGGGTGCAGGAAGCCAGGTAGAAACCGCCCGGATCGACCACCTCAAAGCGGTACTTTCGGCTGGCTGTGGTCTGGTACTTATAGACATCGCTACTCGGTGTGCTCTCGGATACTTCCACCTCGCGGCTGTTGTGCTCGGCATCGAATTCGAGCGAGCCGTACTTGTCTGTGAAGTGTTGCCCGGCGATGGCGCTGATGCTCACCGTGCGGTAATAGACTGTCTCTGCAGTAGAGGTGTTTGTTGTCCTGGAAATGACAAACTTGCTTGTGCCCGAGGTGTTCGTAACCGTGAACTTGCTCTCGGCCCATGCGGCGGTGGTAATGATGCCGAGCAGGGCGATGAGGGTGATGATACGTTGTTTCATTGTATGTTGTTTTTTTTTGTTTATCGGTTGTTATTTGTTGGCGGTGCGCCAGAGCAGCCAGTAGAAGGCGGCGATGGCGATGAGGATGACGATGCCGAGGATGAGTTCCACGGCGTAGTCGCTGATGAAAGTGGTGATGATATTCATATTATATATAATAAGGTTTATTGTTTTGTTCTTCATTATTTGGGGACAAAGGTACGAAATTTCGGCGAAGGACGGTATAGTCATTGGTACAAATATCTTCCCGATGGTTCACAAACGCGTTCCCGATGGTACAAAAACATTCCTTTTCGTACAAAAAATGCTCTTCAACATGATTTTTCCCATCCTTTCCTTCCCTCTTTACAGCTTTCTTCGTACCTTTGCCACCGAAAAGATGGTCACGACAGATAATATATATTGGTACGGCGTGGCAGCGGCGGTGTATCTGACCAGCTGCTGGATGTTCGCTGCCGTGAGGTGGTTCCACACCTGCCAGGAACCTAAGGAGCGGCATGCCTACGTGTGGCCGGACCGTAAGCTGCTGGTCATCATCTACCTGATGGCCACGGTGCTGGTGCCCTACGTGGTGAATCCGCAGAGTCCGCAGGCGTGGACACTGTTCAAGTCCTACTTCCCCGGTACGTATTATTTCTACGGCGGCGCGCTGTTCTTCTGCTTCTTCGGCACGGTGAAGCAGTGGCGGCTGTGGAAGACGGCGAACTGGGTGGGCACGGTGTTCACCCTCGTGGCGATGCTGCCGCTGGTGCTGGACGCCTGGATACCCGGCGGTATGCTCACCGCCAGCGGAGCGCGGCTGTGGCGCATCGTCGTCGTGGCGGTGAGCATCGGCATGATGGGCTACTGCGGCGTGGCGATGCGTCAGACGCTGCGCTGGATGCTGGAGGCACGCGAGGAGAACTACTCGAACCCGGAGGACTTCCCCATGGAGTTTGCACGGCGCGTGTGGCTGCTGCCCCTGGTGATGACGCTGCTGGTGTGGCCGCCGTATGTCTTCGACAGCCCCGGGCTGATGGCGGTGATGAACGTGCTGCTGGCGGTGTTCAACGTGGTGATGCTGCTCTTCGTGCTGCCGGCGTGGCGACGCCAGGCCTTCGTGCCGGAGAGCGCCGAGGCGGCGACGGACGAGAGCGAGCCCCGCGACGAACAGACGGAGGCACGTACCCAGAAGATAGCGGAGGAGATCGAGGCATTCGTCCGTAACGAACGCGGATTCCTGGATCCTCACTTGAGGATAGAGCATGTGGTGGAACACTGCAGCTACAGCCGCACCTACGTCTCGCAGGTCTTCAGCGAGCGCTTCGGCGGCTTCTCACGCTATGTCAACAGCCTGCGGCTGGAGTTCTATGACAGCTACGTGGCGCAGCACCCGAACACCACGAAGGATGCTGCCGCCCAGGAGAGCGGCTTCACCTCGTACTCGGCGTACTACAAGGCGAAGGAGAGGTACGAGGGATGATTCGTCATTAATACATGTTTCGGGAGTAGGACAAAAACATAAAAAACACCGCTGATGAAGGCTGAGGTCTATGACCTTTGTTGTCATCTTGTACCTAAGTGCCTAAGAGCGAGCTCTCGCACTCATGTCCAAACAGACAACAGTTTCGTCCCGAAACTCAGCCTTCATCAGCGGAAAAAACATAAAAAAGTCCTCTGGTTAACTTTGGTCACTAAGCTGCAACCTATAGGACGACCAGCGGAAAAGCCTTTTTCTTTTTGAGTGCGCTTCGCGCAGAAATCTTACAAATTGGTACAAATCATACAATGTAGGGTCGTCACTGCGCTCCTCCGCTCGGCGCTTGCGACGCTTCTCAAGACTCACTGCGTTCGAATGAGCGAACAAGTTCGAGCGGACACTTCAAGAATGTTATCAGAAAATTGAATCAAAAAATTATAAGAAAAGCGTTGCGGACGGGATGGCTCAGACACTGTGGCATTCCACCGCGTCATAGAATGGAGCGGTGAAATCACTTCTGAAAGCGAGCTTTCAAGAAGACTTCACAGCTCCATTCCTTACTGCAATTGCGCACAATTGCAGTAGCCATCCCTCCCGACTGCAATCAAATCTGTGTCATCAGTGAAATCTGTGAGACCTAGAATTATGAATTATGCATTATGAATTGTGCATTATGAATTATGAATTATGTTTTTTTATTCGTCGCTCCACTCCTCCTGCCAGTAATTCTCGGTGAACTGTTCCTTGACACGGGCTGCGATACCGCCGTTGTCAGCTGAGCCCATGCCGCCGTAATTGACGGTGGTGCCGCTGCCGCCGACGGCATTATTGATGCTCTGGGCTATCATGTTTGTGCCATCAACCATGACAACGTATATCTCTGGATTTAAATAATGCTTTTTCATTGCTTATTGTTATTTGTGGTCGCCTTCGGCTCAAAATTATCAAAAAATTGATTCAAAAAATTATAAGAGCTTTATTTTCTCAATTTCATCGTTCTCTGGGTTGCGTCTAAACCATTCGGAGAAGAGGCTGTCGCCTCCGAAATTGATTATCATACCGTACTCGATGTGAGTCAGGTGCATGTAGTTGAACAATTGGCGGCGGTGCTCTTTATCTACGAAGTTCACGGCCTTCAGTTCTAGAATGATGTTTCCGTTGACGACCAAGTCCATGCGGTAGGTCTGGTCGAGCAGCACGTCATCCCAGTACATCGGCAGGGCAACCTGTCGCTCCACCGTGTAGCCCATCTGTTCCAAGAGGTATTTCAGAGCGGCTTCGTAGGCACTCTCCAACAGTCCCTTGTGAAACTTGCAATGCACTTTCATAGCTTCGCCAGTGATATCTTTGAAGAACTCGTACCTCTTGTTATATTCCAGTATCAAATCCATATTTTGATAATTTTCTGGTTCAATTTTCTTATAATTTTGAGCGAAGCGACCCGTTGTTACTTAATCACTACCTTGCGTCCATTATGGATGTAGATGCCGGGAACGAGCCCACCCCGACCCTCCCCAAGGGAGGGAGTATTGACCCTGCGACCGTCGATGGTGTACCACGCGCCAGTCTCATTGTCCATTGCCCATTTTCCATTGTCCATTGAGACGATGCCCGTCTCTGTCTCATCGCCTTCGCCGAAGTTGATGACAAAGCCCTTGATGGGATTGCTGGGGTCGGTCGGGTCGCCTGCCGTGATACCTTCGAGGGTGAAGTAAGCTCGCTGGGCAGCGATGTAGCCACCAACAGGCGGATAGTAGAGGGTGCTGTTGGTACCGAAGAACAGGATGCTCTTGTCGATCTCGGTGAACTGACGGTAGCTGTAGGTGCCGCAGAAGGTGATGGACTTGCCATCGCCGAGCTCACACGTCTTATTGCGGACGGTCTTGTCGATGGTGACACCCGAGAAGGTGGGGTTCACGATGTTGTCGGTGCCGTCGCCAGCCCACTTAATCAGATAAGGTGTACCGGCAGTGATGGCCGTGACCGCATCGTCACCCGTCTCCGGTGTGAAGTTCAGCGTCAGCGTGCCGGCATTGAACCCAGCGGAAGTGAGAGCACGGATGTCAGCACCTGCCAGTACGCTGGCAGTAATCTGTTCGGCGCTCATATCGAACGGCAGGCAGAGGGTGTTCCAGTCGCCATCCTTCCAGAGGGTGCGGTCAGCGAGGGTGACGTTGACCTTATTTCCTTCGTTCGCGGAAATGACGCTGGCGTTGTCGGAGGCGTTGGCAAGGGTGATGCCAGCAAGAGCTTCAGTCTCGAACTGTTCGACATTCGACCATCCAGCATTGCCCTTCACGCGAGCATAGTAAGTCGTCTCTGGGTCAAGGCCGGTGAAGGTGAAGCTGGTGCCGCTGATGGTCTCTTCGGCAATGAGGGAGCCGCTGCCAGAGGAAGTATTGCTGATGACTACGTCGTCAAGGTAGAAGCGGGCCTTGGAGGATTCAGAACCCATCCAACGGATGTAGGCGGTGCTGCCGGTCACGTTGAACGTACGGGAGTATTCGGTCATGATGTCGTTGAGACTGATGGTTTCGTCTAAGAAGTCGGTGCCATTTTCACTGAAGCCGAATAACAAGGTTTCTTTATCGCTGGTGCCATAGCGACGGGCTGAAAAGACGACGGTGATAGTCCCGGAAACGCTAAGTCCGGGGGTCATGATCCAGGCTTGGCCGCTGCTGGAACCTATCTTGGCCTCACCGTTGTTACAAAACACCTTGCTTCCAGTCCAGCCAGCGGTGGCGGTGTAATTGTCCAAAGAGGCGCCGATGTCGGTATTCTCGCTGGCTGTGAAGCTACTGAAGTCCTCACTGAGGATGGGGGTGTCAGTGCCGCCGCTGCTGAACTGATTGTCGCTGGCAAGTTGGAGGGTGTACGACGTTACACCGTCACAGGCGGTCCAGGTAGCTTCGGCCGTGGTGGCCGTGATGTTGCTGACGGCCAGTTCGGGAACGGTGACAGGCACCCGGGTTACTGTCACCGTGAGGGTGACAACTGCTGGTTCACCGATGCCGTTGTTGGCGGTAAAGGTGAAGGTGTAGTCGCCGGAGGCTTCAGGCATGAAGGTGAAGGTGTCGTTTGCAAGTTCAGCCTGGAGGCCGTCGGGAGCGGTCAGAACAATGGTGGGATCCGGCGTGCCGGAAACATAGGAGGAGATGTTTTCGAGCGTATAGAGATCGCCGACGTTGACGCTGGCGGTTGTCGGGAAGGTAGAAGACCAGACGGGTTCCTGACTGATGGCTGTGGCTGGATCAGTTGTAAACTGTTCGACATTCGACCATTCAGCGTTACCCTTCACGCGAGCAAAGTACGTCGTCTCTGGGTCAAGGCCGGTGAAGGTGAAGCTGGTGCCGTTGACGGTTTCTTCGGCAATGAGGGAACCAAGGCCGGAGGAACCGGTAGTTCCGTTGATGACCACGTCATCGAAAGCGACATTGCCGTTGATCTTGGTGAAGACGAAGCGGACTTGTGTGGCGGCAGGATTCAGAGGATTGCTGAATGTGGCGGCCTTACCTGAAATTGACGCGGAACCGACTTCGCCCCAGTTGCCACTCACAAGCTGCTCGACCACGAGGGTGGAGGTGAAGGAACTGCCGTTACCTTTGTACCAGAACGAGATGTCCGTGGGGTTTGAGAGGGTTGGCGAGGAGAGTGTCACCGTATTGCTGAACTTGAGGGAGGGAGAGGAGGTACCATAGTTTCCACTGGAGTCATAGATGCCACCGAGGGATCCGGATACCACAGTCCAGCCGTCGGGAAGGGTTGAGCCGTCATCGAAGCCTTCGTTGACGAGTTCGACGGATTCCCCAACGCCTGCGCTGCCTGCTGTGAACTGGTCATCGCTGGCAAGCTGGAGGGTGTACTCTGTTACGCCGTCGCAAGCTGTCCAGGTAGCATCGGCCGTGGTAGCCGTGACATTGCTGACGGCCAGTTCGGGCACGGTGACAGGTGCTGAATAGACTGGTTCCACGTAGTCGTCGTAGTCGAAGACATCATTGCGGCAGATGCCCCAGATGTATTCCTGCAAGCCCGGATAGTCGATGAAGGGGTTGCGGTTGTTCTGGATGGCATAGACGGCATTGTTGCGGTTGATCTCTTTCTCGCTGACGGGGTCGTTCTTTGCCCATTCCATCAGCATGTTCAGCTGCCAAGGCTGGAAGGCGGGATAGGTGCTGCCATCGATGGTAGCATGAATGCCGTCGGCATTGCCAGCATACCAGTCAGCCAGTTTCTCCTCGTAGCAGGTCACCATATAGAAATAGGTACGCGCGAAGTCGCCTTTGTACTCGTCGGCGGGTTCGAAGACAACGCCGGTGTAGCCGTCGTATGAGCAAGGACCGAGTTTGCTGAAGCCGTTCGTGGAAGAATAAGTAGGATTATTCGTCTCGCCGAAGGGGTAGTTGGAACGCTTGCCATTGACAAAGCCGTCGGTGGGATAGATGTGGTGCAGGTCGGTTTGCATCGGAGTATTGCTGCTGAACCAGCTCTGCGGCCATGAGTGCTCACGGTTGTAGCTGTCGCCTTCCACACTATACGAAGAACCACTGGTCACCGGTGTGTAATTGGTGATATTGGAGTACATATCCCAAATCTTCCCGTCGCTGCGCACATCGGTCGTTTGGAATGCCGTCCACAGGTCGTCGTATTTCTTCTCCGTGCGGTTGTAGATGATGCCGCACATGGCTGTCTTCAGCGTAGAATTCTGTTTGCCGTCAGCAGGAGCATAGTAAGCAAGGACGGGGTTGACGTTACGCTCAAATACCTGTGTCGCAATGCTACTGCTCTGATTGTCCTTCACAGCAATAGCCTTGACAGTAGTGGTCTCGGTCAGAGTGAAGGGAGCAGAATACAAAGTGCTCGATGGGGTGGGGGCGTTGCCGTCCAAAGTGTAGTAGATGACAGCATCTTCCTCGGCCGTGATGGTCACTGTGGTGCTGTTGTCGAACGGCGTGTCGCCACTGATGGTGGGAGCAGCCACTGAGACGGGCGTCGTACTGCCGGTTCGTTTGTAGAGACTCAACGCACCACCAGTTGCTGTTGCATAGCAGGCATAGCCATATTCACCATTTCGGCGTAAGGTGGCATTAACGCTATTTGCGGAGTTATACTTATTCGTGAAATCAAACGTGGTACCTGTCGTTACATTCCACAACGCCTTATCATCGGTTCCGCTGGCTAACAACTGAGCTTGGTTCTTCGTTCCAGTGCTGGCAGCATATTTGTTTGCGTCGGCATTGTAGATGGTGTAGTAATTGCCGCTCTTTGCGATATGCCAGATAATCGCTGCGTCGGTGGTCGTGATGACGTTATTGGAGGGCGTTACCGCTGTGTACTGCAAACGATTGCTTGATACCGTTGTGTTCATGGCACCGCCGTTATACACGATGATGTAGTCGCCATCGGTGAAGTCCGATGCTTGGGTGACAAGCGCAAAGTCATTGCTGGAGCCTGCGGGATCCACGGGCGTCGTGCTCTCCGTAGCCGTGGCAGAGAGGCTAACGGTTACAGGGGCTGCACCTGCACTGGTGAGGGTGACTGTACCGTTGAACGTTCCTGCTGCGGTCGGCGTGAAGGTGACGCTGACAGAAGCACCGAGTTCAGAAGCCGTGCGTGAAACCGTGGTTGAGCCGAGGGAGAACACGTTGCTGGGGTTGGTGGTAAGGCTGACGGTGATGTCTTCCGTGAGGCCCTCGCTCATTACTTCAAAGGTCTTTGTCTGCGGTGTGCCGACAGTGGTGGAGAATGCTAATGATTCATCAGCCACGATGAACGGGTCAGGCGTCACAGGAGTGCTGCTGCTATCTTCAACATACAGGTTGGCCTGAATCATGGTAGCTGTTGGGACGCTGTTGTAGGTGGTGAAGCGTGGGCTGGTAACGTTGTAGAGCATCGTGCCAGAGGTGCACGACATGATGACACCATCTGTACCGTTGCCGAGTGTCCATGTACTTGGTTCTGAACTATAGGAAACGTTCTTGGCAGCTGTTGATCTGAGATACTGATCGGTGCTCTCGTTCTGGAACGTCCAGCCGTTATCCTGATCGCCATCAAGAATAAACACAGCTACGTTATCGTTGATAGTAATCACATTGTTGCTCGAAGTAATTGAAACATTACTAAGGAATGTTCCACTTCCTATGTCTCCAGCCGCCATATTCTTGCTGCCACAAGCAATGATGTAGCGCATACCAGCTTCGAGGTCATCAGTTGAAGTGACGAGCTTGAACGTCTTGGTGCTGGGGTCGCTGGCTGATGCGCCTATCTTATAGGTGGCTGTCGCAACGGCACTCTGCTCATTGTCCTTCACGGCTACAGCCTTGACGGTCGTTGTCTGGCTGATGGTGAGGGCCGATGTGTAGGGTGTGGAAGATGCGGTCGGCGTGCTGCCGTCGAGGGTATAGTAGATGGCAGCGCCAGTGGTCGTGCAACTGATGGCGACCGTCTGTGTGTCAGCATAGCGTCCAGGGGCAGGCGAGAACGTCGGCGTGGCGACATTGCTGATACCCACGAAGTCGAACGAGATGGTGCCGTCGCTGTTCTGGGTGATGTTCTCTACAGAGGAATCCAGATAATAGGTGTTGTCGCTGTTCTTGTTGTAGAGCTTTGCTGCAGGCGTGGTGTTCTTGCCGAAGGCATTGACCGAGCCGTAGGGGAACGGGTCGTTCTTGGCACCAGCGGTTGTATAATATTTAGAGCCTTGATATGTCGTGTACTGATACTCATTATCAGCCGGAATCCATGTCATGCGCTGATGACTTGGGACATCGTTGGGTGTATTGTCTGACCAAGCCGTAGCATTGTAGTCCACGTGCAGGATGAGCAGACCCTTGCCCGGCAGGCTGGCATCCCAACCCGTCTTCTGTCGGTTCTCGAGTAGGTAGTACTCGTTGCGGTTGCCTTTGTTATAGATGATATAGGTGTCGCTCCCCGTGTCCTGCAGCGCCTTCATGTTGGTGATGCTCTGGGTGTTGACGAGTTCGGTCGGCGTTTTCCAGCCTGCCACCCAGCGCTCGTAGCTGGTGTAACCTGCGGGCTGATATCCGCCATCGTTATACGAACCGCTATCCATCAAATCCCAATATCCCATGCCTTGTCCGCCGCTGTAGTCGGTGTCGTAGAAGTCGGGATAGCCGAGGCAGTGGCTGAACTCATGGCACATGGTGCCGATGCCGGCCGTTTCGCCCGTACTTCCATCCTTTTCACCACCGCAGGCGTAAGTGTTGATTGTCTTTCCATCAAGTTTTAAGGAACTGCCAGTGGCACTCGCCAAATCCCACTCATGGGGCCAGATGGTATTGGCCGCGCCTCCGTCAGCTTCGCCCTTACCGGCATAAACGACATAGACCTGTTCGACGGTTCCATCTACGTCCCAATCGTAGTTGGCAAAATTCACATCGTTATTAGCCAACTGAATAGCTTCTTTGACCATTTCGCCAGGACGCAAATCATCGCCACTCGAGTCGTTGCCTCCATAGTAAGCACAGTTCTGGCTCAGCGTATATGGTCCCACCACGTCGAATGTCAGTCTGAACTGACCATCGCTCTGGGCATAGAAGTAGTCGTACATCGAGCCCTTGTAGTTGCCGGAATTATAATTTGGCTTGTTGGCGAGTTTGTTGAAGTCTTCTTGTGTAGCGGTAAACGAGACATCCTTGAAGTTGACCAGAATGATAATACCTTTCTTGTCGCCCGTGATGCTACCCACTTCGCCCACCTTGCGCGGAGCCAGGCGGCGTGTACGGCGCTGGTTGGCAGCAACACGGCGCTGGACACCATGCTGTTTGACCGCTTGCAGGTCAACGCTTTGGTACACGTTGTCACCTGCTGACTGGTAGGCTTTGCCATCTGCACCGAGCCAGTAGTGGGCATGTTCGTCACCGACGAGGGTGGCGCTGACGGTGGTGCCGTCGGTGAGGGTCAACAGACGACGGAGACCGGGTTTGGCGGGTACGGCAAAGGTTGCCATAGCCAACATAAGAACAGAGACAAGCATCATCGCACGCTTGCCGCTTTTCGCGAGTAAATGATTGAGCATTTCTTTGGTTATAAAGTGATTAATACTTCAAAAGGATGGGCGCTTTCGCAAGCACCATGGATTTTTCGGCACAAAGGTAATGAAAAATGAAGAAATAATCGATGATTTTCTGATTTATTTTTCAATTAAATAGGTCTCGTGAAAAACAAGAACGAGGGATGTGTCGGTGGACACACCCCTCGATAGTGATTGTTCGAGTAATCAGATGGGGAGATTACTTGAGGGCCTTGTTCAGCATGTAATATACCTCGTTGTTGCGAAGCTGCTGCTTGAAGTCGGCGATGTTGGTCTGTTTGTTGATCTTCACGTACTCGATGCCAACCATCTCGGCGAAGTCCTCCCAGTACTCCTCGTTGATGTCGTAGGAGAAGGCGGAGTGGTGAGTGCCGCCGGCGAGAATCCATGCTGCAGCACCGATCTCGAAGGTGGGCTGAGGAATCCAGAGTGCGGAAGCAACAGGCAGGTGAGGCATGGGCTTGGGCTCGATGCACTCTACCTCCTGCGAGATGAGACGGAAGCGGTTGCCGAGGTCCACGACGGTAGCCTTGATGCCAGGACCAGTCTTGGAGGTGAACACGAGGCGTGCAGTCTGCTGCTT